>JAUXTH010000145.1 GCA_030679035.1 Methylobacter sp.
CTGATCAGGCCGTACTTGATCACCTCAGCCAGACCGGCAGCCAATTGACGGTCATCCAGCGTATCCAACACATCGGCATCGGCGATAACGCATTGCGGTTGGTAAAAAGCGCCTATCATGTTTTTGCCTAACGGGTGATTAACCCCTGTTTTACCGCCTACCGAAGAATCAACCTGCGCCAGCAATGTCGTGGGTATTTGCAGGAAAGCAATGCCGCGCTGATAACAGGCGGCCGCAAAGCCGCCCATGTCGCCGATAACGCCGCCGCCCAAAGCAATCAGGGTGGCATTACGGCTAAACTTGCAGGCCAGCAGTTTATCAAAAATTCGAGTTACAAAATCCAAGGTCTTGAATTGCTCGCCATCGGGCAATATCACGGTTTCGACGATATAGCCTTGCAAATTTTCTAACACCGCATTCAGGTACAAGGGGGCAATGGTCTCGTTGGTAACCACAACAACCTGTTTGGACTTTATATGCTTTATGAACAGTTCAGACTGGCTCAATAAACCAGAGCCTATATAGATCGGGTAACTGCGGTCACCTAATTCAACCAGTAATGTTTTCATCTTTATTAATGCTTGGAGGTCAGATTAGCTTGTGGATATTGTTTTTAAATAACTCTTCAGATGCCGGAATCAGAACGCAGATGACGCGGATAATTATGATTTAATAAGATTTTTCTGAACACCCTGTGTTCATCATCTGCGTTCCATTATATTTGATAGCAATGAGTAGTTCTGTTTATTAACGATTAGCCGAGTTGTATTCTTCTAAAATATGGCTGACGACTTCTTTGCTTTGCATGACGCCTGTGTCAACTTTAAAATCGGCGCAAGACAAATACAGCGGCTCACGCTGTGCGAATAAGCTTTCTATCCGCTCTCTGGGATTGTCTGTTTTCAGCAATGGGCGTTGCGTATCTCGGCGCGTCCGCTCCAGAATCCTTTCCACCGAACATTGCAAATAAACGATAAAACCATGCTCTTTCAATAATCTGCGATTTTCCTCCCGCAAAATAGCACCGCCGCCGGTCGCCAGCACAATGCCCTTCATTTGCGTCAGTTGCTCAATCATCTTCTGCTCCCGATCCCTGAATCCTTCTTCCCC
>JAUXTH010000157.1 GCA_030679035.1 Methylobacter sp.
CGATTGCGCAATGTTCGTGGAAAAAATTCTGCTAAAGCGTCGCCTGCTCCGATCCCCCGAGCTTTCATCCAAGTCCACGCGGTCAGTGACCAGCACAATCTTGGGATTGAGAATGGCCGGTTCCAACACTAAAGCTTTCGCCAGCATCACCATGGTCAAAGACTTGCCGGAGCCGGTGGTATGCCAGATCACGCCGCCGGATCGCCGACTATCGCCACGACTATTTGTTACTCGGTCCAAGGTCGCCTTTACTGCGAAATATTGCTGATAGCGGCCGATTTTCTTTTCCTTGTTATCAAAAACGATGAATTGATAAATCAACTCCAGCAACCGCTCCGGCCTTAGCAGGCTGTGTATGGCTTTATCCTGCGGGGAAGGAAAACGCTCGCCCGATTGCCAGAGGCGTTCCATATAAGCACGTTGTTGTTCAGTCCGTTCCGAGAACAGACGGGCTTTGAAATCGTCGCTATAAGGGGCGTTGACCAACTCATGCAGAATTTCTTCCTGAGAATCCTTGTTCTCTTCCTTCCACCCCGCCCAAAACTTGCTGGGCGTTCCGGTTGTACCGTACAGGGCTTTATTCTGGCAAACGGAAAGCAACAGTTGACTGTAGGTAAACAGTTCCGGGATTTCATCACTGCGTTGGTTGCGCAGATGCTGACTGATGCCTTCCGCCGCCGCATCCCTCAAATCGGGGCGTTTACATTCGATCACCACCAACGGAATACCGTTCACGAACAGCACAATATCGGGTCTGCGGGTTTGTTTGCTGTTGCGGCGTTCCAGCACAAACTCATCACAGACGTGGTAAACGTTGTTTTCCGGGTGCTGCCAGTCGATGTAATGTAGCGAGAAACTTTTAGTAGTGCCGTCGACGGTTTGTTCCAGACTTTTACCCAATGTCAGTAGGTCATAAACCTGTTCGCTGGTATTCATCAGGCTATCGAACGGAATGCCCGCCAGCGCTTGTACTGCTTTTTGGATATTGCCGTCGCTAAACGGATACTCCTGACCCTTGAAGGTGATGCGATTAAACTTTTGCAATTGGCTGGCAAGCACGCTTTCCAGCAGGCATTTGGAGGTTCTACCACCGCGCAAGGCCAACTGTTCCGATGGGGTCAAGTAGGTAAAACCCAGCTTTTCAAGTAAGGTAACGGCGGGTAATAGCGAAGACAAGTCTTCCAGATAATCGTGTGCGGCCATGGTTAATCCAGTAATGACATAAGTTTTTCTAAGGCCTGTGTCTCGGCATTAACCGACAAATGCAGAAAATCGTCGTAATCGTTCTGGGTGTGCGCCTTATCCAGAGCCTCGTAATAGGCCAAACGGTCGGTGGCTTTAAACACCACCGGCAAAAACCCCGCTTTCATCAAATCAAAATTCATCAATAAACGGGCGGTGCGGCCATTGCCATCGACAAAAGGATGAATCTTGACAAAATCCACATGCAGTCTGGCTGCA
>JAUXTH010000161.1 GCA_030679035.1 Methylobacter sp.
GCATTCCTGAACGCGCTGGACAATGAGCGCATGGATATTCTGGAAAAGATCATCAGCACCGACATTTATGCCGACTATAAAAATGAAATCCTGCAAAAAGCGGCCGATGCGCAGCAACGCCTGGATTATTTAAAACAGGATCTAGCGGTTATACCGGCCATGGCCCCTGAACAGCTGGAAGCCTCTGAACATGATTTGGCCGATTTTATCGACCAAACCGCCGAGTTGCAGGAAGAACAAAACAACCTGAAACAGCAGCAAGCCTCGCTGGATAATGTATTAACCCTGCAAAGCCGGATTGCCGACCGGGAAAATGCGTTGCAGCACACCCAAACACTGGCGGCCGACGAGCGGCAAAAGCTGGATAAGCTGACCAAGGCTCAGGACGCCCTGCTGTTTAAAGACGATGTGCAGGCGATCAAGGAAAAAAATCATGCGCTGCATCAGGATAAGGCAACGCTGGCGGAATTTCGTGGCGAACTTAAACAGATACAGGAACACATCGGTACGGATACAACGGCTCCGGCAGGCATGCCCCATAAATCGGTGACGGATCAGGGGCAAACCCTGTCTGAGCTTAGGAGCCAGATAGGCCTGCTGACTGCCCAGCGCCAGTCGGAATCCGACTTATCGCAAGCTTTAGATATGCAGATTAATGAAAAAACATCTGCACTTGCCAACGTATCGAAATGGCTGGAAGAGCATGCCGCCGATGAGTCTTTATTGGCGAGCTTTCCCGAAACAGGCCGGTTAAAAACCATTCGGGCCGAACTGGTCGAATTAAAAGAAAAGCAAAAATCGTTCGCCAGATGGTCGAAAGATACCACGTCGGCGCTGAAAACCAACCAGTCCGCCATCGCGCAGGAAAACAAGCGGATTACCGAATTAAAGCGCAAGTTACCGCTGGCGGAAAAGGCGCTGAATGAGCTCGCGCAAGGCAAAAATCTGGCTGAACTTGAGGACTTCCGGCAAGAGCGGCAAGAGCGGGTCAGGGATTTCCGGGAACTTTATAATCTGGCTACGGCGAACCAAAAACTAACCCAAGGCGATTTTGCTTTTTTCGGCCTCTTCGGTCATAAGGAGCAGCCGAACCATAACCTTAATGAACTGGAATCCGAGTTTGACGCGTTACAACAGGAAGTAAGCAGGGAAGAAAACATTAAGCTCGCGCTGGAAACCGCTGTTTTTCGTGAATCGTTGCTAAAGAAAATGACAGCAGACCGGCAGCATCTTGTCGATGGCGAGCCTTGCTTTTTATGCGGCGCTTTGGAGCACCCCTATGCCAAACAACCGCCAAAAGAGGCCAATTCCCAACAGGCTTTGACCGATCAAAAGGCGAAAATAAAGCTCTTAATGACAGCTTCCGGCAAACTGTCGCAGCAGATTAAAGCGGTAAAAAAACAGGCCGAAAAAAATCAGGCCAACCAGACGGAATTG
>JAUXTH010000162.1 GCA_030679035.1 Methylobacter sp.
GCATTCCTGAACGCGCTGGACAATGAGCGCATGGATATTCTGGAAAAGATCATCAGCACCGACATTTATGCCGACTATAAAAATGAAATCCTGCAAAAAGCGGCCGATGCGCAGCAACGCCTGGATTATTTAAAACAGGATTTAGCTGTTATCCCTGCCATGGCCCCGGAACAACTGGAAGCTTCTGAACATGATTTGGCCGATTTTATCGACCAAGCGGCCGAGTTGCAGGAAGAACAAAACAACCTGAAACAACAGCAAGCCTCGCTGGATAATGTATTAACCCTGCAAAGCCGGATTGCCGACCGGGAAAATGCGTTGCAGCACACCCAAGCGCTGGCAGCCGACGAGCGGCAAAAGTTGGATAAACTGACAAAGGCTCAGGATGCGCTGCTGCATAAAGACGATGTGCAGGCGATCAAGGAAAAAAATCACGCGCTGCATCAGGACAAAGCAACGCTGGCGGACTTTCAGGGCGAGCTTAAACAGATACAGGAACACATCGGCGCAGACACATCGGCTCCAGCCGTCCTGCCCCATAAGTCGGTTACCGAACAGGGGCAAACCCTGTCCGAGATCAGAAGCCAGATAGGCATGCTGACTGCCCAGCGCCAGTCGGAATCCGACTTGTCGCAAGCTTTGGATAGTCAGATTAATGAGAAAACGTCCTCTCTTGCCAACGCGTCGAAATGGCTGGAAGACCATGTCGCGGATGAATCACTATTGGCTAGCTTTCCCGAAACAGGCCGGTTAAAAACCATTCGGGCCGAACTGGCCGAGTTGAAAGAAAAGCAAAAAGCATTCGCCAGATGGTCGAAAGATACCACGGCGGCGCTGAAAAACAACCAGTCCGCCATCGCGCAGGAAAACAAGCGGATTACCGAATTAAAACGCAAGTTGCCGTTGGCGGAAAAGGCGCTGAATGAGCTGGCGCAAGGCAAAAATCTGGCTGAACTTGAGGACTTCCGGCAAGAACTGCAAGAACGGGTTAAGGATTTTCGGGAGCTTTACAATCTGGCCACGGCGAACCAAAAACTGACCCAGGGCGATTTTGCTTTTTTCGGCATCTTCGGCCATAAGGAGCAGCCGAACCATGACCTTAATGAACTGGAACCCGAGTTTGACGCGTTACAACAGGAAATAAGCCGGGAAGAAAACATTAAGCTCGCACTGGAAACCGCTGTTTTTCGTGAATCGTTGCTAAAGAAAATGACAGCAGACCGGCAGCATCTTGTCGATGGCGAACCTTGCTTTTTATGCGGCGCTTTAGATCACCCCTATGCCAAGCAGCCGCCGAAAGAGGCCAATTCCCAACAGGCTTTGACCGATCAAAAGGCGAAAATAAAGCTCTTAATGACAGCTTCCGGCAAACTGTCGCAGCAGATTAAAGCGGTAAAAAAACAGGCCGAAAAAAATCAGGCCAACCAGACGGAATTG
>JAUXTH010000166.1 GCA_030679035.1 Methylobacter sp.
ACGTATGCCAGAAACGCACGGCAACGCTTTCTTGACCATTCCGATAACACACATATGTCAAAATCAATTACATTTCAGGTACAACCCGGCGGTAAATTACAAGGCGAAGCACGGGTGCCCGGCGATAAATCCATGTCGCACCGCTCTATTATGCTGGGTTCGCTGGCAACTGGCGTAACCCACGTTAAAGGCTTTCTTGAAGCGGAAGACGCGCTGGCGACGTTGCACGCTTTTCGCGATATGGGTGTTGACATTGAAGCCCCGGTCAATGGCGAATTGACTATACACGGTGTCGGCAAGCACGGCTTGAAAGCGCCAAAAAACGATTTGTATCTGGGCAATTCAGGGACATCGATGCGTTTGCTGAGCGGTTTATTGGCAGGGCAGGCCTTTAATTCAGTCTTAATCGGCGATAAGTCCTTGTCCGGCAGACCGATGAAGCGGGTCACCGATCCGTTGGCAACCATGGGCGCCGATATAAAAACTACGGAAAAAGGCACGGCGCCACTGCATATTACCGGTCGGGCAGGGCAGTTGACCGCTATTGATTACGCGATGCCGATTGCCAGCGCCCAGGTTAAATCTTGTTTATTGCTGGCAGGCATGTACGCGCAAGGCGTCACTACGGTGACCGAGCCTGCGCCGACCCGTGACCATACCGAGCGTATGTTGACCGGGTTTAATTATCCGGTAAAACAAGAAGGCAATATCGCCAAGGATGGTGTGTATGCCGCAGGCCTGCCGGGAGCAGGCGCGGTGAAAGTCAGCATTAGCGCCGAAGGCAGTTTGACGGCCACCGATATTGATGTGCCCAGTGATATTTCATCAGCGGCATTCTTTTTAGTTGGCGCATCGATTGCGCCGGGTTCCGATTTGTTGCTGAAGCATGTCGGCGTTAATCCGACGCGCACCGGTGTTATCGATATTCTTAGATTAATGGGCGCTAATATTGAAGTGCTTAACGAACGCATGGTCGGCGGCGAGCCGGTGGCCGATTTGCATGTGGTTTACAGCCCGCTTAAAGGCATCGATATTCCCGAACATTTGGTGCCGCTGGCGATTGACGAGTTCCCGGTGTTGTTTGTTGCTGCGGCTTGTGCAGAAGGCCAAACCCGGTTAACCGGCGCGGAAGAGCTTAGAGTCAAAGAGTCGGATCGTATTCAGGTGATGGCGGATGGCTTGCAAATCTTGGGTGTGAATGCTCAATCGACTGAAGACGGCATGATCATTCAAGGCGGAACAATTGGCGGCGGTGAAGTCATATCACATGGCGACCATCGGATTGCGATGTCGTTTTCAATTGCCGGTTTGCGCGCAACTGCACCGATTACTATTCACGATTGCGAAAACGTCAATACTTCGTTTCCCGAATTTAGAGACCTAGCAAAACGCTTGGGCCTTGATTTGGTTTGCAGGGAAGACTAATGACGATCCCGGTATTGACTATAGATGGCCCAAGCGGTGCCGGAAAGGGTACGGTGAGTCGGGCGGTCGCAAAAAAACTGGGTTGGAACTATCTCGATAGCGGCTCTATTTATCGGTCACTGGCCATTGCAGTATTACAGCAAGCGGTTGATTTGGAAGATGAAACCGCTGTTGTCAACGTGGCACAGGCGATGGCGTTGGATTTCGATTGTCATGATGAATTGGTTGTCAGATTGGATGGTGAAGACATAACTGCGCAGTTAGGTCTCGAAAGTACCGGCAATACGGCTTCTATCGTTGCGGCCTTGCCTGAAGTCAGGCATGTTTTATTGCAAAAACAAAAAGATTTTAAACGCTTACCCGGTCTGGTTGCAGATGGGCGCGATATGGGGACAGTGGTTTTTTCTGATGCTGAATATAAAGTTTTTTTAACGGCCAGTGCCGCTGAAAGGGCAGGTAGGCGATACAAACAGTTGAAAGAAAAAGGAATTGATGCTAACCTTAGCCGGATAACAAACGAGATAGAAGAACGCGATCGCCGCGATAGGGAGCGAAAAACCGCTCCGTTAGCGATGGCCAGTGATGCACGCTACATCGATTCTTCGGATATGACGATTAATGCGGTTATTGACGAAGTACTGAATTTAATCCGTTAAGGATTTTTTACACGGTCGCCTCAAAATAGTTTGAGCGTGATTTTTTTTTAACTTTGATAAAGAAAAGGCTTGTTGTTGTTTCGACAGGCTTGGGAATGGAATATGAGCGAAAGCTTTGCTGAATTATTTGAAGAAAGTCTAATCAAGACGGAAATGCGTCCTGGTGCCATGTTAATGGGTACGGTTGTCGATATCGAAAACGATATGATCATCGTCAGTACGCATTCTAAATCAGAAGGTGTCATTCCAAAATGGCAGTTTCTCAATAACGATGGCGAATTAGAAGTTGCCATTGGCGACGAAGTCGAGGTTGCCCTTGATTTATTTGAAGACGGCTTAGGTGCTACGCTGCTTTCCCGCGATAAAGCGAAGAAAAACAAAGCCTGGTTTGAACTGGAAACTGCTTTTGAAA
>JAUXTH010000168.1 GCA_030679035.1 Methylobacter sp.
GTCATTCCTGAAATTGCTTATGAAACCAGCGCCACGATCATGTTCGGCACCAACACCTTTTTAGCCGGATATGCTAAAAAAGCCCACGCTTATGATTTTTTCAATATGCGCTATGTGATTGCCGGTGCGGAAAAGTTGCAGGAAACCACGCGTCAGGTTTGGGCGGATAAGTCCGGTATACGCATACTGGAAGGCTACGGCGCGACCGAAACCACGCCTATCACCTCGGTCAATACGCCGATGGATTATACAGCCGGTACCGTGGGCCGGTTTATGCCGTCGATGGACTACAAGTTGGAACCGGTCGAAGGTATTGAAGATGCGGGCAGGCTTCATCTCAAAGGGCCCAATATTATGGTGGGTTATCTGCTGGCCAACAACCCCGGCAAACTGGTTCCGCCCAAGTCGGTTTACGGCGATGGCTGGTATGACACCGGCGATATTGTGCATGTCGATAATGAAGGCTTCCTCAGCATACGCGGCCGCAGCAAGCGCTTTGCCAAAGTCAGCGGTGAGATGGTTTCGTTGACCGCAGTTGAGCAGATGGCGACCAATGCTTGGCCGGATGCGCATCACGCCGCAATCAGCCTGCCGGATGCGAAAAAAGGTGAGCAGGTTATTTTGCTCACCACTCAAAAAAATGCGACTGTAAATGACTTGGCGGAAGCATCGAAAGGCGTGGCGCATATCCTTCTGCCGAAGAAGATTTTGGTCGTTGATGCAATTCCGGTGATGGCGACCGGCAAGACCAATTACATTGCGGTTACAGAGCTGGCAGCTGGGGAAATATGAGTAAAAAAGGCGTATAATACAAGCTGTGATTTTGATTGCCTTTAACTTCTAACAGGTGAATGTATGTCTATAACCAGACCCCATCAGCGCACCTCTCCGCTTTCTGTGAAGCTGGAAGCCGAAGAAAAAAACGTGCTCACTAAAATAGCCAAAGAAAAAGAATGTTCAGTTCATTTCCTGATGTGCCAAGCTGTTCGTGAATTTATTGAGCGTGAACAAGCACGACTGAGTTTTTTGGAGGATGGCAGAAAGGCTATTGAACACTATGACCAAACAGGATTGCATGTGACTCATGAAGAGATGCGGACTTGGGCTGAAAGTCTGGGGAGCAGTAGTGACACACCCCCTCCTGCATGTCACAAATAGTCTACTCCGATCAAGCAAGCCGAGACCTTGTTCGACTGTCCGAGTTCATGCAAACAATAGAACCCAGCCTAAAAAAACGAGTTGTTTTAACAATTCTTGATGGTATCGAACGCCTTGAGAGCTTTCCCCAAATTGCAAAGCCTAGTCAAGATGAGAAATACAAGCATATGAGGGAGCTTTTTGTGCCTTTTGGCGGTGCGGGATACTCCGTTTTATACGAATACAAAGCGGAAGCTGATACGATTTTAATCGCTTCAATACGTCATACCAAAGAATCAGGCTATAAACTAAGCCTATAAAAAACATTCCCATTCCTACGATACTGATATTCTTAAGCCGCCAAGACTCAGCATGAACAAACAAATCTACCCCTTACTGATCGCCCAGTTCTTGTCCGCGTTTGCCGATAACGCTATCTTGTTTACGGTGATTGCGATGGTGATGCAGTCTACGCAGCTGGCAAGCTGGTACGTCCCGGCCTTGCAAAGCTCGTTTCTGGTCGCTTTCGTTGTGCTCGCTCCGTGGGTGGGCGGTTTTGCCGATAACCATCCCAAATCCAGGGTGCTGATTATCGGCAATCTGATTAAGGCGGCGGGCGCAGGTTTATTGCTGTGC
>JAUXTH010000189.1 GCA_030679035.1 Methylobacter sp.
GCCGCACGTCAGCAGAGGGGCAGGAGCCCCTTCTGCTGACCCTCGTCAAAAGCGAGGTGCGCAGGAAATAAGCGGCAACCGGGTCGACTTTTCTTTGGTGACTTTCTTTTGGCGAAGCAAAAGTAAGTAACTCGCCCTCGGGTGCGAGAACCCGATTAAAAATAAACCGTCGCAACAGAGACACTTTAATAATAAAAATGTTAATGCAGTATAAATTCGAATAACTGCGTAACATCAGTTACTAAATTACGAAGCTAATAATAACAACTCTTAATTAATTGATTTTTGTTATGATAAATGTAAACTGACAACGCGTAAGGTTTAACCTTTCTACTGACTCAATTTGTATAACGCCTTGTTTTTTACAAAGCTGTGATCAACTTGGCATAATTAACCTTAATCCGTACAAAATATCCTTATTTCTAGTAATGTTACAGATTTTGTCATTGGGGTGAACAAGTGGACGAAGTAACACCTGACCAAGCAGCACTTACTTTCACCCTGGACGAAAACAACAAATTACTTGCCGTGTATGAACCGGGCGAAGGCAAGGTTACGCTGGATAGTGCTACGGTCAGGGAAATGTTAAGCCAGCAGAACCTATCGGATCTGTTTGTGGACGAACAAGCTCTCTCACGCCTGGTGCAGCTATATAACAATACCAATGCTAGTTTTGTGCTGGAAATCGGCGAACTCCGCGATGGCGAATTTATCATCAAGGTTTCCGACGACAAGATGAGCGCCCGACTCACCATGACCCCTGCATACGGTGGAGCTCCAGTCACCTTCGAACAAATCCGTCAATCTCTGAAAGAAAAAGGCATCGTCAGCGGCCTCATCACCTCCGCTGAGCTCGAAGCCCTGCTCAAGGAAGGTCAAGCCACAGATTATCTCATTGCCCAAGGCAGACCAGCCGTACCTGGCCTTGATGCGCAATTCCATAGCCTAGTACCTGAAATGCAGGAACGACGCCCCCAGATAAATAAATACGGCGTCGCCGATTTTCGCGATCTTGGGCAACTTATTCTGGTGAAACAAGGCGATCCGCTGATGCGCCGCACCCTCCCAACCGAAGGAAAAAAAGGAGAAAACATCCTGGGGCAGGTGCTTACGCCAAAACCCAGTCAGAATATACCTTTCATCTCGGATCTTAAAGGCGCCATGCTTGATCCTGAAGATGGCGAACTACTGCGCGCTACAATCATCGGCCAACCACTGTTATTTCCCAATGGGGTTATGGTATCGCCTACCATCACCGTTCCACAGGTGGACATCTCAACTGGAAACTTGAGTTTCGACGGTACGATTAATATCTTGGGTGATGTTATGGAAGGGATGAAAGTTTACGCATTAGAAGACATATTCATAGGCGGAACCGTTGAAGCCGCTGAAATTGAAGCCGGCGGGAATATCAGCATCAAAGGCGGCGTAATCGGCAGCAGTATCACCACGAGTAACTCAGCAACGTCAATGGGCGGAAGAATTTCCTGCAAAGGTTCGGTTAGCGCCCGTTTTGCCAAATATGTCAGTATTGATGCCGGCACCAGCATTATCATTGAAGAATATTCGATGAATAATCACTTGACCGCAATCAATCAAATATTAGTCGGAAAACCCGGCGGAAAAACAGGACTGATCAGCGGAGGCACTGCCAGCGCGATGATGCTGGTACAAGCCACCTCAGTCGGCTCTGCCGCTGGCACCAAAACCTATATTCAGGCAGGCATAAATCCGCATACTCAGGAGCAACTGAACATTATCGAACAGGAGATTGAGGAGAATGAAAAAAAACAGGACGACATCAACAAGATTATCACTTTCGTTGAAAACAATCCTGAAAAAGACAAGAATGGGCTGCTAGAAAAGGCTCGCCGTACCTTGGACAGACTGACAGTCGAAATCACCCAACGACAAGCTGACCGGGAAAGCCTGCTGTCCGAAATGTCGTTTGCCGAGTACGCCAAGGTTGTCGTGGATCAAACCATCCATAACGGCGTTGAAATCCGAATCGGCAACCAGCCCTGGAGAGCCAGAGAGGAACGGGGCAAAACTGCTTTTCGGCTCATTGATGGAAAAATCAGCTTTGGGAGCTAGTCCGGTATCAATTAATCCTCCCCCCTTATTGCGCCCGCTATGCCCTTCAGTCTTTTTCAGCAGCATCCGCCAACAATTTCTTTCTGATTAAAAAAGCCGCACCGATTGCACATAGCGCCGGTATTTGCACCAGCAAAAAAGTTCCTGTGGGATTTTTAGCAACCATGCCCGATAAAGCGGAAACCACGGTCAACTTAACCGCCCACCAGGCGATCCAATAGCCGATCAATCCTGTGATAGCCCAGTTAATCGGTGGCTGCCCCTTTTCCTTTGCCGTCATATAAAACCATACAAGAACTGCAATCGCAGCAAATCTAGCCAAATGCAACATTATTTACACCTCATTTTTTTAATTATAATAAACAGATAGTGATTTTAGACTCTACCCAATTAGTGTTTAACTGGCAACAGCTGTTATAAGTAGGCAATCATATTCCATAATTGATCGTCATTACACCTTTTACGCAAGGAGAATAGTGTGGGAAAACCGTTTAAAATCATCTTGGCGACCATTGCTACGATGGCTGTGCTGCTGACCGCCGCCGTCTGCATCCTGCCATTCATTATCGACCCCAATGATTTTAAGCCTGACATTGCCGCTGCGGTTAAGAACAAAACCGGCCGAGAACTGGTGCTGGATGGAGAGCTAAAACTCTCGCTGTTCCCCTGGATCGGCATTTCTACAGGAAAACTTGCGTTAAGCAATGCACCGGGGTTTGAAGACCGACCCTTTGCAACCCTGGAAGAAAGCGATATCAAAGTGCTGTTGCTGCCGCTGTTATCAAAAAAGATAGAAGTCAGCCGCATGGTCTTAAAAGGCTTGGCTCTAAACCTTGTCAGGAACAAACAGGGTATCAACAACTGGAGTGATCTGACCGATTCAGAGCGGATACTACCCATCCCTACGGTAGACGTCAGCACACAAGACCAACACCCCACCGCCGCACCGATGATTTTTACCATCGGCGGCATTGCCATTGAAAATGCCCGAATTAACTGGAACGACCTGCAAGCCGAACAACATATCGAACTAAAAGACCTTAACCTGAATACCGATAAATTCAGCTTTGATCGGCCGGTTGGTATCGCCGCGTCGCTGACGGTGTTGAATAGCAGCGCCAACACAATCCAGGCCGTCAAACTCAACACCGAACTAACTGTTAATGAACGGCTTGATATTTTCGCGCTACGCCACAGCGATTTGCAAGTAATTACCTCAGGCGAAACCGTTCCCGGCAAATCGTTAACAACGGCATTAACCGTCGCCGATGTCGCGCTGGATATGAGCCAACAAACGGCCAAAATTTCCGGATTACAGCTCAAATTGGGCGACGCGACTCTCACCGCCGAAATGACCGGCACTTCCATTAAGGACAAGCCCTCTTTTCAGGGGCCTGTTGCGATTGCACAATTCAGCCCCGCCAAAGTTATGCAGCAACTGGCTGTCGCCGTGCCTGCGATGCAGGATGCCAGCGCCCTAAGCAAGCTTGCCATCACTTTTGACTTGGCAGCGACGGCCGATTCGGCCAATCTGCAAAACCTGGCAATATTGCTGGACGACAGCCAAATTAAAGGCGCTATCGACATTGCCTACAGGGATGTAGGTAAGGGGCGTGAGCTGGGAGCGGTAAGCTTTAAAGACTTTGCCCTGCCTGCTGTCAGTTTCAATCTGGATATTGATGCGCTTGATGTCGATCGTTATTTACCGCCTGCCGATAAAGCATCCAAGCCGATAGCCAGCCCTGCGGTTTTTTTGGCTGGCGGTTTTTCGGCTTTGCCTGTTGAGACCTTGAGAAAACTTAATGCCGAGGGCATGGTATCGCTGGGCAAACTTAAAGCCAACGGTTTGACGATGCAAGACATCCATCTCAACTTGAACAGTAAAAACGGCGTAATCACCACGCAACAATCCGCCAAACAGTTTTATCAAGGCAGCTATACCAGCGATCTCAGCATGGATGCGCAAGGCGACAAATCGAAGCTGGCGATTAACGAAAAAGTCGACCATGTGCAAATCGAGCCTTTGCTGAAAGACTACAACGGTGCAGCCCGAATGAGCGGCACCGTTGACGCATCCGTACAGCTGCAAGGGCAGGGGCATAAAACAGACGAATTGAAAGCGTCGCTGAACGGCCAGCTAAGCTTCCTGTTCAAAGACGGCGTGGTCAAAGGCTTTAATCTGCAAAAAATCATTGATGAAGGCAAGGCGCTGATCAAAGAACCCGCATTACCCAAAGACTATAAAAATGACCAGACGCTGTTTTCGGAAATGAGCGGCACGGCGACGATCACTAACGGCCTGATCCAGAATAACGACCTTGTCGCCAAGTCCTCGAAATTGCGTGTCGACGGCAAGGGCAACGTAAACCTGAATTCTGAAGCGTTGGACTATAAAGTCGATGCCAAACTGCTTGATAGCGACGCAACCGGACCGGAACAGGTCAAAGGCGCTGTAACCATTAATATTGCCGGGACAATAAGCCAGCCGTCTTATACGATCGACATAGCGTCATTATTGACCGATAAAAATAAAGCTAAAATTGACAAGCTGATCAATAAACTCGACAAGAAAATAGGCCCTGGCCTGGGCAATTTGTTGAAAGGTCTTTTGAACTAGCTATGAGCCCATCCGCTTTTCAACAAAACATCCTCGCCTGGTTTGATCAATACGGCCGCAAAGACCTGCCCTGGCAAAAAGACTTAACGCCCTACCGCGTGTGGCTTTCCGAGACCATGTTGCAGCAAACCCAGGTCGCGACCGTTATTCCTTATTTCAATACCTTTATAGAAAAGTTCCCCGATATAGCAAGTTTGGCAAACGCGCCTGTCGACGAGGTTCTGCATCTTTGGTCGGGACTGGGCTACTACGCCCGCGCCCGCAACCTGCACAAAACCGCACAGCTTGTTGCCGAACGAGGCCGCTTCCCCGATACGCTGGACGAACTGATCGCATTACCCGGCATAGGCCTGTCAACGGCGGGAGCGATATTGAGCATCGCTTTTAATAAAAGCCAGCCGATTCTCGACGGCAACGTCAAAAGAGTATTGACCCGGTTTAGAGCCGTTTCCGGCTGGCCGGGCAACAGCGCCGTCAACAAAGAGCTATGGGCCATCAGCGCCAGGTTAACCCCCCTGGATCGTGTCGCGGATTACACCCAGGCCATCATGGACTTGGGTGCAACCCTCTGTACCCGCAGCAAACCTGCTTGCGGGGACTGCCCGCTTAATGCCCGTTGTTTAGCCCGACTTGCCGATAATGTATCGGCATTCCCGACTCCTAAACCTGCCAAAACCTTGCCGGTCAAACAGCTTACCTTGTTATTGCTGAGCGATGCCGATAACCGGATATTGCTGGAAAAAAGACCACCAACCGGCATTTGGGGCGGCTTATGGAGTCTGCCGGAATTCGACAGCATTACGGCGGCGCACGATTGGTGCCTGACCAAAAACATTCAAATTACCGGTCAGCAGACTCTGGCAACCCGACGCCACACCTTCTCCCATTATCATCTGGATTACACGCCGCTGCTGGTTCAAGCCGATAACCCTATAAATTTTGTGATGGAAGCCGACCAGACTGTCTGGTATAAAGTTGAGCAGCTTAATAAGCTTGGCTTAGCCGCTCCGATTAAGCAGCTATTACAATCACACACGAGTATAAAATGACTAGACTGGTTAAATGCGTAAAGTTGGGAATAGAAGCCGAAGGCCTGGATGCACCGCCATTTCCAGGCCCTAAAGGCCAGGAGATATTTGAAAAAGTATCCAAACAAGCCTGGAAGGAATGGTTAGCCAAGCAAACCATGCTGATTAATGAAGGGAGATTAGCCAGCTTCGACCCGAAAACCAGGGCGTTTTTAGCTGAGGAAAGAAGCAAGTTTCTGTTTGAAGGGAACAACGACATGCCGGAAGGCTATGTTCCGCAGTAGGGGCAATCCCTTGTGGTTGCCCTAACCCAAATCCCTTGTGGTTGCCCCTAACTCAATGGGCGGGCACAAGACCCGCCCCTACTACCGCTTCATCGATTCGAAAAATTCTGCGTTGGTTTTAAAATCCTTTAGCTTGCCGATCAAAAATTCTGAAGCCGCGGTTTCATCCATAGGCTGAAGAATCTTGCGCAAGATCCAGGTTTTTTGCAAAGTTTCGGGATCAACCAGATACTCTTCTCGACGGGTGCCGGAACGGTTGATGTTGATCGCAGGGTAAATCCTTTTCTCGGCAATTTTGCGGTCCAGATGCAGCTCCATGTTGCCGGTACCTTTGAATTCCTCGTAGATCACCTCGTCCATTCTTGAACCGGTATCAACCAGAGCAGTGGCTATAATGGTCAAGCTGCCGCCTTCTTCTATGTTCCGCGCCGCACCGAAGAAACGTTTGGGTTTTTCCAGCGCATTCGCATCGACACCACCGGTCAATATTTTGCCTGATGACGGCACAACAGTGTTATAAGCTCGGGCCAGGCGGGTAATCGAGTCTAACAAAATGACCACGTCGTGTTTATGTTCGACCAGACGACGCGCCTTTTCGATAACCATTTCCGCAACTTGTACGTGCCGGGTTGCCGGTTCATCGAAGGTGCTGGAAATGACTTCGCCGCGGACGCAGCGCTCCATTTCCGTGACTTCTTCTGGACGTTCATCGATCAACAATACAATCAGATAACACTCGGGATTTTGTTCCGCTATCGCCTGCGCCAGACTTTGCAGGATCATGGTTTTACCGGCTTTAGGCGGAGATACGATCAGGCCGCGTTGGCCTTTGCCGATCGGGGCGATCAAGTCGATCATGCGCCCGGTTAAATCTTCGCTGGTGCCGTTGCCCTGTTCCAGGACGAATCTTTGTTTGGCAAATAGCGGAGTCAGGTTTGAGAAGGTAATTTTGTTTTTGGTATTTTCGGGGGGTTCAAAATTGATCTGGTCAACCTTGAGCATCGCAAAATAACGTTCGTTATCTTTAGGCGGTCTGATCTTGCCGCTGATGGTGTCGCCAGTCTTTAAAGAAAATCGTCTGATTTGACTGGGTGAAACATAAATATCGTCAGGGCCGGCTAAATAGGAGCAGCCCGGCGTCCGTAAAAAACCAAAACCATCCTGTAAAATTTCCAGGACACCATCGCCTGATATATCGTCACCGGCTTTTGCCTGTTTTTTCAAGATGGCGAAAATCAAGTCCTGCTTTCGCGATCTGGCTACGTTTTCAAGCCCCAGAGACTCCGCGATTTCAATAACTTCACTTATTTGTTTTAGTTTTAACTCAGTTAGATTCATATAAAAGATAACTCAAGGAAAAGTGCATACGGCATTAAACCGCAACTACGAGGACAGGATTACAATTCAGGGGTAGTTTATCGGACGATATGATAGGGTGCGCTTAGATTTCGCACCGCATAAGTGTAACTCAAGTACTCAGCCCCGTCCAACCTTTTGTGACAGGTCTGAGTCAAGTCTTAGTATGAGGCAATGATTGCTCCAGGCAATCATTCTGCATTCCCTCCATAACCCACAGGGAAGTGGGGAATGCAGATATTGCACGACTGCATGGATGCAGGAGGTAGAACAACGCAGGAGCAGTTGCCGAGGAGCAAATATCTGCCCATGGAAGTCATCAGTTTAAATGTTGCTGTCAAGAAAAGCAGCTAGCTGTGATTTTGACAATGCACCAACTTTAGTCGCTTCCACTTCGCCGTCTTTAAACAGCATCAATGTCGGAATACCGCGTACGCCGTAGCGTTGGGGAGTTTCCGGATTTTCATCGATGTTTAATTTTACAACAGTCAGCTTGCCGGAATAGTCTTTGGCAATTTCATCCAGAATCGGCGCAATCATTTTGCACGGTCCGCACCATTCAGCCCAATAGTCAACCAGAACGGGACCCGCAGCTTTAATAACAGTTTCGTTAAACTCACTATCGCTTACATGAAGGACTGAATCGCTCACACTATTTCTCCAAAAATTAAAACCAAAACTATAGGAGGGATGAAGCTGGTAGTCAATCAATTTCAGCTGATTTGATTTTTACGTTATGCTATACCCTATGAACAATACACATTTAACCCAAACCCGCTTCAGCAATCTTGAATTGTCTGATTCCATCTTACGCAGTTTAAAAGACGCCGGCTTTGATCACTGCACCCCGATCCAAAGACAGGCCTTACCTTTATCGTTAAGGGGCATGGATATTGCGGGACAAGCCCAAACCGGAACCGGTAAAACCGCCGCTTTTTTGCTGGCCACTTTTCAATATCTGATTAGTGATGCCGAGGACGATGCGGAAGCACCAGCCGACGATGACATTGATGCAGAAAAACCGGTAATCAAAGCCGCTGCCAAAAGCAAACCAATCAAATATCCCAGGGCCATTATTCTTGCACCAACCCGCGAGTTAGCCATCCAGATCCACAAGGATGCGTTGCAACTGGGCAAGCATCTTAATCTTAAAATGGCTCTGATATACGGCGGCACCGACTACCAAAAACAACTGGACAGCATCAAGTCCAATGTCGATATTATCATCGGCACACCCGGCCGCATCATCGACTTTTACCGGCAAAATGCGTTCACCCTGGATCATGTGAAAGTCACGGTGATGGACGAAGCCGACCGCATGTTCGATTTGGGCTTTATTAAAGACATCCGTTATTTGTTGCGGCGCATGCCGCCGCCGGAGCAACGCCTGAATATGCTGTTCTCGGCGACTTTATCCTACAAAGTGACCGAACTGGCTTACGAACATATGAACAACCCGGTGTTGATCCGCATCGAAACCGAGGAAGTCACTTCCAAAGCCATCCAGCAAAGCGCATTCTGCCCCTCGAATGAGCAAAAGATTCCTTTATTGGTCGGCATATTGAATCAGCACAAGCCGCAACGCAGCATTATTTTTGTCAACACCAAGCGCTGTGCCGAACGTCTCGATGACACCCTGAACGCCAACGGCTACAAGACTGCCGCGCTGAGCGGTGATGTGCCGCAAGATAAACGCCAGCGCCTGCTGGCCGATTTCCAGGAAAACAAAATCACCCTGCTGATTGCGACCGATGTTGCAGCCCGCGGCCTGCATATTGCCGATGTTTCCCATGTGTTTAATTACGATCTGCCGCAGGATGTCGAAGATTACGTACACAGGATCGGCCGCACGGCGCGCTTTGGCGCAAGCGGCGTAGCCATCAGCTTTATTTGCGAACAATACGCCTATTCGATGCCTGATATCGAAGAATACATAGGCCAGAAAATTCCGGTTGAAGCCATCACTGCCGATCTTTTGGCCGATATTGTAAAGCCGGAAAGAAGGCCTGAAAAAGTTAAAGCCGAGTATCAGGGCAAGCGTCCTCATCAAGACAAAAGCTGGAAGCCTAAAGTCCAGCCATCAGCTCCCGAAAATCCTCAATAGCGGGATATGCTGTTATTTGTTTTTTAGGCTGCCGGGTATCGGGCCTGCTGACCGAAATTAAATGAGCGATACCGAACTGCCTGGCCGAATCCAGCACCGCCAAGCTGTCATCGATCAACAGCGCGGTTTGTTTTTCAAACGGTACACGCTGTTGCAGCAACCGCCAAAAATCGGCGTGCTCCTTGGGATAGCCCAAATCATGCGAGCTGATAATGCCGTCGAAAAATGCCTCCAAACAGGTTTTTTCCATCTTAAGCCCCAGACTGCCCCGATGCGCATTGGTCACTAAATACACCTTCTTCGGCGATTGATGCGCTTTTTCCAAAAACTCGGTGACATGCGGCAATACGGCAATCAACCCGGAAATCTCCGCTTTCAACCCGGCAATATCCAGCTCTAAAACATCGCTCCAGTAGTCCAGGCAATACCATTCCAGCTTGCCTTCCATGCTTTTAAAGCGCGGTTCCAGCTGCTGCTTGGCGGCTTCTATCGACAAACCCTGTTTTTCGGCGAATTTAAGCGGCACAAACTCCTTCCAGAAATGGTTATCAAAATTCAAATCCAGCAGCGTTCCATCCATATCCAGCAAAACAGTATCAACTTTATTCCAATCAATCATCAGAGTGCGTTATATTTGTAAAAAATACTTCTTAAAATAGCACAATGGCTGAAAAACCAATCATCCTTAACAAAACAACCATCGCGACCAGCCGATTATTCCGCATTGAATCACTGGATATTGAATTTAGCAATGGCGAACTGCGCAACTACGAACGCCTGGCCCGCGGCCACTCGGGCGGTGCCGTGCTGATTGTACCGATGCTGGATGCTGAAACGGTGTTGTTGATCAGGGAATATTCCGCCGGCGTGCACCGCTATGAGCTGGGCCTGCCCAAAGGCAAGACCGATGCCGGAGAATCTTTCCTGGATGCCGCAAACCGGGAGCTTAAAGAAGAAGTCGGCTTTGGCGCCAGAAGCCTGCATCACTTAAGCTCTTTTTCGATCGCGCCGTCCTATCTGGAACACATGACCGAGATTGTCATTGCCCAGGACTTGTATGAAGAAAAACTGGAAGGCGATGAACCGGAAGAACTGGAAGTCGTTCCGTGGAAATTAAGCAATATCAATGCATTGTTGGCCACCGGTGAATGTACCGAAGCCCGTTCAATTGCCGCGCTGTTTATGGCTTTGGAATATTTTAAGGCGATGTAGGCTGGGTAGAGCAACGCGAAAACCAGGTTTAATACTTTACGTTAGCTGCACATTGCGCATGGAGCCAGACAAACAATGAAGCTGTACAAATTTACTCCATCCTTAGAAATTGCCGAAAAGATTTCCGTCGGCATATTTCGATTTTATGAATTAACAAAGTACATAAAAATCGAGGATGAAGTAGGCCGATCTGATCCAGGAGAATGCTCGGTTAGCTTTCCACAGAGAGAATACGAGAAGTTTCCAGAAAAACTGCCGACTGGAAGTTTTAGAGGCGTTGAATTTAAATGCATCAGCACCGGTAATGATGTGGAATACATAAAGCAGTATTTTGTTTTTTGTATGAGCACCAAAAAGGATGAGAAAGCAATTGGCGACTCTAAATATGCTGTAGAGCTTTATAAGGATAACTTTGATTTGTTTATGCAGCTCCTAAACGAGCCATTTGAAGACTCTGGAAACCCAGAAGGCCGGCAATTTTTTAGTCATGGCGAAGTTGAGTACTACGATATACATAATCACCCCAAGCCGATTGTAGGTAGAATGTGGCGTGTGGCGTATCTCAAGCACGCTGACTTTAAATATCAACGCGAATATCGGGCAGCATTTTTTGCTTCAGATCACTTTTTTAATCGAGTTATGGTTAATCCGATGGTCATCGAGAAAAAGATATTCACTAAAGATAAAAAGCCAATGGGTTTTAACTTAGAGTTATATGTTCAGTCCGGGGTCGATGATGATGGGTGGCGCTTCCTTGAGATTGATATATCAAAGTTTGCGGCGAATATTAGCCCAGAATCAAGTAAAATTATCGAAGTTTCTGCGAGTACAGTGTGAAAGTTCAAGCAGCAGCTAACAAGCGCATGTTGCGCTGGTTCCCAAGCTCCAGCTTGGGAACCCAGTCCTGGAAGCTCCAGCTTCCCGAGCAACTCACCACGCCCGAATCACCTCAATCAACCCCTCCTGACCGGCATAATTCCGCGCACTGGAATAGCGCCAATGCTCCGGCTGATCCACATAGCCGCGCTTGACCGGGTTGTAATGAATGTAATCCAGCTTCTACCGCATAACCGCTTCGGATTCGATGACTTGCGGATGATTGCCTTCCTCCCAAACCTGATAAGCGGTTTCCTGCTTATGGGCGCGTTTAAAAAATGCCAAGAATCCAGAATAATATCCACTGTTTCCGGGCGGGTAAACAACGGTAGCCAGTGGTTTACTGTTGCGGTCAGGAAGTGTGGACATGGGTCGGATTGGACGCGGTAACGGCTTCTGGGCATGGTTGTGCTCCTGTGTTGTGAGAGTACTCGGGAAGCTGGAGCTTCCGACACTGGGTTCCCAAGCAGGAGCTTGGGAACCAGCGAAACGCTGTCAGAGCAAGTTCAGAGTTATACAAATCACAACCGATACAGCGGCTCCAATTTATCATCGTCCTTAGCCGCTATTTTTTCCCTAGCTTTATTTTCAACAAACGCCTGAAACAACTTTTTGCCCTGCCACTGATCTGCTGACTTTCCATACAAAACCTGGTTCAAAAGCAGGATTTCATCCCTTAGCCTCGCATCGCTTAGCTCGGCAATTGCGCCTAAACTCGCCACATTCGCCGCGCCAATTCCCGACTGGCTTGCGGCATATACACCATCCCTGGCGATATACTTTTGTCGTCCCCAGGCCAGCAAAGCATCTTTGGCGGCTGCGGCATTGTTTTCAGCACAGGCTTTTTTCAGGCTTTTTATGCTGTCTTCCAAACGTATTTCCCGTTCGCTTTTTTCCACAACCGGTTTTTTAGCCGGACGCTTGATCAGGAAATAAGCCAGTGTCGCCAACCAACCCGACCCCAGAAACACCGACACCCAGAGCCAGATATTTTGCTGTTGCGGCTGACTGATAATCGGCGTGACCGCTTCACTTTTTTGCGGTTGTTGCACCGAAACCGGAGCTACGGGAACCGCCATGTCCGGCACAGTTCCTGCCGCCTCAAGCGCCGTGATAGTGGTTTCCGGAATCTTGGCGATTTCCATTTTCTGGCTTTGGCTGTTGAACCAGGGAATTTCTATCGCCGGCAGTTTGTAGAAGCCCGCTTTTGACGGGATGATGGCTATTTTTTCTTCCCTGAACGCAATCAGGCCTTCCGGTTTTTTCTGTTCCTGCAACACCGGCTGGTCGGGATAGGTTTTCAGCTGCTCGTCAATCCCTTCGGCACCGCTCAGGACAGGCTTTCCGGCATTCAACTCAGGCAGCTGGCCGACTGTCGTACCTTTTGCCAACAGCGTCAAGGTACGGGTCAGCGGCTCGCCGACCTTCATTTGTTGGTTATCGCCAGACCATTCTTCCTTTAAAACCAGTTGTTCCGCCGAAAGCCAATGCTTCCCGGTAAAAGCGGCAGGAGCGGGTTTTACATCCAGCGTCACCGATTTAGATAGAATCTTTTTTGTTTTGGTGGTCTGGGAGTTAAAAAAGCCGTTAAAATTCGGGCGGCTGCTAGCCACGACTTCTGCCGTTAATGCCAGCGGCTTGATCGTTATGGTGCCGCTTTTTTGCGGGAAAATTGCATACTTGCGCTCAGTGACCAGATAATTCACGCCGTTGATCTGGGTATTGTAATTACTGTCATCGCCCAGCTTTTCAATCACGGCATCGCCCAACTCCGGTTCGTTCAAAGCGGCCTGGGCGATTTCGACTCGCCTGTATAAACGCACGGTGTAGAGAACCTGGGACTGCACATAAGGACTTTGCGGGTTTGCCTCAACCTCCAGAAACAAGTCATCGTCGGTATTGACCGCTTTATTGCCCGTCGCCTGAGTAACCAGGATGCTGTTCGGCTGACTGACATCATCACCAAACTTGACCGGAGGAACAGCCAAGCTGCCGGGATGTTTAGCCATCGCGTTAAGCGTCCACTGTACGGTCTTGCTCGACTTCCCGTTTATCCATGACGAATTGCTGCTCTGGCTTTGGCCGAGTATCTCGAAATCCTGTTCCAGCGGGCTGAAATCAGGGTCGTTATCCGGCGTGTCGTTGGCGGTAAAAATGATCTGGAAAGATTCATCCAGGCTGACCGGATTACGATCGAACGACACGCTGATTTGTGCCGCGAATACAGCGGCTGGCGCAAGACTCAACATCAGAAGGAAAAATAACTTTTTTATCGTATTCATGCTCATCATTTAGATCAATCAAGGTTCCAGGCGTCTATAAACGGCCGGTAAAAATTCAACTCCTGAACCGTAGCGCCCCGTTGGGTCACCAAGGCGGATGCGAACGACTGCGCTCGCTCCATGGTCAGCAGCAATGACCAGCCATGCTGCATGCCCAGCAACAGGACTGCCGCAAATGCATCGCCCGCGCCCACGGTATCGACTACGGCTAAATCAGCCGTCGGCGCAACTTCAATAAATTCCCCGGCTTGGTTGACTGCCAGCGAGCCCCGGCTGCCGCAAGTCACCACCAGCACCTCCAATTCGTGCTGCGCCAGAAACAAACGCATCGTCTCTTGCAGCGTGTTTTGCGGCGATGCCAAAAGCATTAACTCCTCATCATTGAGCTTGGCCCAATGCGCCTTATCGAGCCACTGGTTGACCGACTCTTTTTGCCACCAGGGCGCCCGCAAATTGACATCGATAAAAACCTTGCCCTGATATCGCCAGGGATGGTGTGTATGCCGCAAGCCAGTCGGGAACTGGCGCGGCGAACGCGCGGTCAAGTCACACAAAGCCTGTTCCGATACCCGGTTACGCAAGGCCAACGTCCCGTGATAAATAACGCTGTACTGCCGGTCGGCGACCGGTTGCTGCCCGGCGATAAAATCGTAAGCCTGATCGGCTAAAATTTCATAGCCGGGTTCGCCGTTGTTAATAGTGACCTGCACCGTCCCGGTAGGATGATCGGGATCGGTTTGCAGGTTTTCAACAGCCATGCCCCAAGCCTGCATGGCCTGCCTGATTTTATCGCCGGTTGCATCGCGGCCCACTCGGCTGATAAAACACGGGCGCTGGTTAAAAGCTTGCAGATGCCAGGCCACGTTAAAAGGCGCGCCGCCTAATATTTGCTGACCGTCCGGAAACTGATCGATCAGCGCTTCACCGAAAATGGCGATTTGATTATGGGTCATGTTTATTTATCTTGTGACATATTAATCGTTCCAGCTTTAAATCATGCAAGACGCTGGAGTCCAGAGCTTGCTCTGGCAAGTTCAAAGCAAGCTTTGAACTCCGGCGCATGCCTACCAACCATCTGTGTCACCAGTTGATTGGCGGCCGCGCTGGCCGTATTGATATTTAAATTTACGTCTTAACAGACCGGCCGGATCGTCGGGGATTCGTTTGAGCCATTGTTCGTTGGCCTGCTGTTGCTCATCCGTTGGCTCGGCCTTGGCCGACGCTTGCTGTTTGTCTTGTTTATTCGCGTCGTCTTTGCCCTGCTCGGCTTGCTGAGGCTTTTCCTCTTCCGGCTTTTTTTCCTCGGCTTTATCTTGCTGCTTTTCTTCCGACTGCTGTTTATCCGATTGCTTCTGCTCCGGTTTTTGCTCGGGCTTTTCCTCGGATTGCTTTTGTTCGTCAGATTTCTCCGATTGATCTCCATCCTTGTTTTGCTCTGAATCGCCTTTGGACTTTTGTTTATCGTCCTTTTGCTGGTCCCGTTTCTTTTGCTCTTGCTTTTGTTCTTCCAGTGCTTTTTCTACGACTTCCTTATTGTGTTTGGCATCGCTATCGTTAGGATTCATAGCCAGCGCTTTTTCGTAGGCTTTGATGGCCTCTTCCAACTGACCGGCTTTCGCCAGCGCATTACCCTGATTGTAAGCGCTGCTTTCGGACTTGCTGTTTTTCAGGCTTTCCAGCGCCTTGTCGTATTCCCCCGCCTTGTACTGCGCCGCCGCTTTCCAATCCGGGTTTTCAAATTGCTCCGCCGCCTTAGCAAAATCCTGCTTTTTATAGGACTGTTGAGCCTGCTGGTCTTTGGTCTGCCATAAATCCTGCCAGCCCAACGCGTAACTGTTTTTCGGCAGCGGCAGGATCAGCAATAAGGCTAAACACAGCAGACCTTTCCTGAACGTCAGTGCGGCCAGCGGCAAGACCAGCAGTAACAACCAGGGGCCTTTGTCCGCCCACTGGTCCAACAACAAGTTATCGTTTTGCTTGCCCTGCTGCTCGACCGATCTATCCACATTTGCCAGTACAGCTTGAATGTCCGCGTCATTAGCCGTGATGGTTTGATAAACGCCGTTGCCCGTCTGCGCCAGTTTTGCGAGCTCGCCGGAATTTAATTTGGGCACCACGATATTGCCTCGCTCATCTTTAAGAAACCCGCCTTCAGGCAGCGCTATCGGTGCACCGTCATCCGTTCCGACACCCAATATGGATAGCTGATACTTATCCAATGATTTGACTGCGGGCAAAGTTTTATCGACATCGACGCCGTCGGTGACCAGCAAGATCTGGCCTTTTTGCAGGCCCGCCTGCTTGAGCAGCTCCGCGGCTTTTTCCAGTGCCGACGCAGTGTCGCTGCCCTGGCTGGGCATGATGTCTGTGTTTAAGGCCGACAGCTGGCTGTCGATGGTCTCGGTATCATCGGTCAGCGGCGTGACGGTAAAGGCATCGCCGGCATAAACCAGCAAGGCGGTCTGGCCGTCTTTGCGCTGTTTTAGTATGTCGGCGATTTTGTAACGCGCCATAATCAAACGGCTGGGCTTAATATCGGCGGCATCCATCGACCGGGACAAATCCAGCGCAATCACCAGCGCAGAATCGTTCCTGAATACCGGCGAGGGCAGTCGTTCCCAGGTTGGCCCGGCCAGCGCAATAATCACCAGCAAGGAGGCTATGGCTCCTGCGGTTATCGGCCAACGGCTTTGGTTAACCGGCTTTTCCTGCAACAGATACGGCAACAATGCGGCATCGCATACCGCCGACCAGTTGCCTTGAGCCAGCTTGTTTCTGAGTATTAAGGCCAGGATCACAATATAAGGTAAAACCGCCAGCAGCCAGTAGGGCCTGATAAAATGGAATTCAGCTAGGTTCATGACAACCGTACCTTGGACAACGCAATGAACGCCGCCAGAGCCAATGCCAGCGACAACGGCCAGTAATACAGTTCGCTGCGGGGCCTGAAATATTGTTTGTCTTTTTCCACCGGCTCCAGCTCATCCAGTCTCATGTAAATATTATTCAGCTCGTCGGTATTTCTGGCCCGGTAATAGTAGCCGCCAGTGCTTTCGGCAATCTTGATCAAGGTTTTTTCATCCAGGTCAACCGATGGATTAATCTTGCGGTTGCCAAAAAAACTGCGCACGATCATTTCATCCGCGCCGATGCCGATCGTGTAGATTTTAAGGTGATTGGCTGCGGCCAATTCGGCGGCTTTTAAAGGCGAGACTTCACCGGCGGTATTGGCACCGTCAGTCATCAACACCAAAACCCGGCTGTTGGCCTGTTCGTTTTTAAGGCGCTTGACCGCCAGTCCGATGGCATCGCCAATCGCGGTATTGTCGCCGGCAAGTCCGATGACGGACTCGTTCAACAAGGTCATCACCGTTTTCCGGTCGAAAGTTAACGGCGTTTGCAAATAGGCCTGGGTGCCAAACAGGATCAAACCCACCCTGTCGCCGACGCGCCGGTTGATAAAGTCAGTCGCAACCATTTTGGCAGCCGTCAGCCTGTCTACAGCCCGCTTGTTAATAAAAAAATCCTGCTCTTCCATACTGCCGGACAAGTCCACGGCCAGCATCAAATCCCTGCCGCTGACCGCCTGCTCAATCGGCTCGCCGAGCCATTGCGGCCGGGTACAGGCGATGACCAGTAACAACCAGGCAAGCGCCGCCAGCAATAACGGCCATTGCCGGGGTTGGCCTACCGCTCGGGTTTCAACATCGGAAAAGTCGTCCAAGAACGGAACTTTTAATGCCGCCTGTTCCGCGGGGCTATTGGCCGTAACCAGCCAACGGATTAACAAGGGCAACGGTAAAGCGGCCAGCAGCCAGGGCCATTCAAAGTGAATCATATTCTTTCTCGTTAAGCACATTGACACCGTAGGAGCGGGCCGCGCCCGCGACATTTTGGCGGCATTTGCAGAGTTTTAGCGGCTTCATCGCGGGCATGGCCCCGCTCCTACAGCACTTAACTTATTGGTAGCGACACCGCTCGTAGGGACAAGGTAATCTTTCACATCAATCATCTTTTTCCCTGAGCTTTAAGCCAGCCTTCGCATAGGCCGATTAATTGGGAAAGCTCCTGATCTGTAACCGGCGTTTTTCGATAGGGCGCGTCAGCCAAAAGTTGGCCGACGCCCTCGCTAAACGGCAACCCTTTTACCGAAGTATCGAGGTATGCCAGCCATTGCCGTCCGGTCAATCCGGCGGCCTTTGCCCGCGGCGACACGCTGATCGCAACGCGCCTAACCAGCACCGAAAGCTCGCATACAACTGAAAGGTTATCGCGCGTTGCATCCTGTTTGATTTGAGCCAATATTTTGTTAGCTGTTTTAAGCGCGGTCTTGCGGGTCAGCCTTTTATAAAGCCAGACCAGGAAAATAATCAGCAACGGGATCGCTACCGCCAAGATCCACCAACCGATAGCCGGAGGCCACCAGCCTATGACTTCGGGTTCGTGGATGTCTTTTAAATCAAGAAGAGTTGGATTCATTTATCTTAAACGTTGTATCGGGTCGTCCGTGGTACTGCATTGAATAAACGCCAGCCCCATCTTTTTGGTTATCTGCTCCAACTGATGCAGCCGCTTGCTAAAATGCTGTTGATATTTAATTATCCGCTGCCGGTCGCCGGTGTCGACAACCACATCCCGCACATCGTCGGTCGCCGCGCCTGTTCCCGACAGGCTTGCGGCATACACACCATCCATGGAGATAAAACGATAGCGGCCTTTTTCCGGCAAATGGCTTTCCAGCGAATCGTAGACAAAAATCAGTACCACCTCGCAATGCCGCGACAGCTTGGCCAGATAGGTTTCAACCTGACCGTTAATACCGCGAAAATCACTGATGATATAAACCAGGCTGCCGGGTCGGGCATGCTGCATCAGTCTTGCCAGTACCTGTTCCAGCGTAATTGTGGCGGCAGTAGGATGGGCAGCGCTTTTTTGCCCATCTTTTAATTCAGTTGTGGAGGCAACTTCACACACAATGGCATTCAAAAACCGCAGCACAGCATGCCTGCCGTTTTGCGGCTTTAATTCGCGGCACACCGTGTCGGTAAATATCTGCCCGCCGATCCTGTCGCCGTGATGTTGGGCCGCCCAAGCCAACAGACCGGCAAGCTTGGCGGCCAGAACCGATTTAAAAACGCCGCGTGTCGCAAAGTGCATCGCAAGGCGGTTATCCACGGAAATGAACACCGGCCGTTCACGTTCCTCCCGAAATAGTTTGGTATGGGGTTCGCCGGTACGCGCCGTGACCCGCCAATCGATGCTGCGGATGTCATCGCCCGCTTGATAAATCCTGGCTTCTTCAAACTCCATGCCGCGCCCCTTGAACCGGGACACGTAGCCGCCGCTTTGCCCGGCACGTATGGCTGAATGCTTCAGGTTTAATCCCGCCGCAGGTCTCGCCAAATCGATCAGAGTCTTTAACGACGCGGCAACCAATTCGCTGACTGAATCAGCTTGTTTAGCGAATAACATCAAGGTACGGCGACTCTGGCAATCAGTTCTTTAATGACATGATCGGTAGTGATACCTTCCGCCTCGGCTTCATAAGACAATATCAGGCGATGCCGCAACACATCAAAAGCCATATCCTGAATATCTTCCGGGCTGACAAAATCGCGTTGCGCCAACCAGGCTTTGGCTCTGGAACAGCGATCCAGCGCTATGCTGGCCCTGGGGCTTGCTCCGTATTGCAGCCAAGTTGCCAGATCTTGCCCGTAGGCCGCAGGGTTACGGGTAGCCAGAATAATTTGCAGCAAATAGTTTTCAAGACTTTCCGCCATATGCAAATCCAGCACTTCGTTACGCGCGTAAAACAACGTCTTTTGCTCGATCGGCTGAAACTGGTCGCCGTTTTTTACCAAACCTGAGCGCGCTTCCGCTCTGGCCAAATGCAGAATGCTTTTTTCATGTTCCGCTTCCGGATAGTCGATTTTCACATGCAGTAAGAAACGATCCAGTTGCGCTTCCGGCAGCGGATAAGTACCTTCCTGCTCAATGGGATTTTGCGTTGCCATGACCATGAATAATTGCGGCAGCGGGTAAGTCGCCTGGCCTACGGTTATTTGCCGTTCGGCCATGGCTTCCAGCAACGCCGCCTGCACTTTTGCCGGTGACCGGTTGATTTCATCGGCCAGGATCAGGTTATGAAACAACGGCCCTTTTTGGAATTCAAACGTGCCTTGCTGGGGACGGTAAATTTCAGTGCCGGTCAAATCGGCCGGCAACAAATCGGGAGTGAATTGTACCCGGTGAAAATCGCCTTGTATGCCTTTGCTTAACACGTTGATCGCACGGGTTTTGGCAAGTCCAGGGGCGCCTTCAACCAGGATGTGGCCGTCAGCCAACAGGCCGATCAGCATCCGTTCGACCAGCACATCCTGGCCGATGATCTCCCGGTTGATGTGGTTTTTCAAGCGCATTAACGCAGGTTGGGCGGTTTTCTTATGAGTGTTTTGTTCTGACATGATGAAGTAGTTTAATCTTAAATCACAGTGCGAAAGCCTTGCACATTAAGCGCCAAGCAAGTTTTTTTATCTGACGGAGATATATGTCTGCAAATCATTTTTTCAACGAAAGTTAAGCCTATTTTATACGGTTATGGCCCGAGGCAACATAGAGTAAATCTGTTAACAAATTCTTAACAAGCTGTGGATGAGGGTGTGGATAACATCGAAGCTTTAGTTATCCACAATTCACGCACACGATATGGACGACCTTAATCGCACCTTATCATATCAATCAAGATATTGATTTTATATTTAAAAACCGGCTTATCAACAAGTTTTTAGTTCCCTAATAATAGTAATAAGCTTTAAAATTCATTACCTAATTGTTATTACTACGAACAAAATATCTGCCCTATAGCCTTTATCACCTATACTTTTCCGAATTGTTGTCGTTTACTCTAGAGTTGCCGAGAAAAAAATGAGAATTACACTGCTGATTTTAGGAAGCCTTTTTTCTGCCTGTACTTTTGCCGAAATTTACAAATGCACGGATATTAACGGCAAGACAGACTATCAATCCAAGCCTTGCGACCAGGAACATAAGACGGTGCAAATCAATGTTAAAACGGGCATCTCTAATGACGGATTGGATCAGGAAAAGCAAAAACAGGCTTTAGCGCAAAAGGAACAAGCTGAAAAACTTGAGCGAGAACAGCTACTGAAAAAGCAAAACCAGCATAAACAAGACGCAAAGAGTGCAAGCGCAAAAAACCAGTTCCTTATTAAAAATAACCCCGAAAAATTCTCCGCGTTTTCCATTCCGCCTTATGACCCCGATCAATTGCCGGAATTGGTCAAAAATTTCGATGTGAGACTTCCGGATATTGAACGCTTAAGGGGGCAGGCCGCCGAAAAAGCACTGGCTTCAGGACTATGCAAGCGCGTTGAAGCCTCGGAATTGCATAGCAAAAGCAGCAAGAAATCCTTGGTCTTTTCAGTCGATTGCAGCAGCGGGAAAAATTTCCATTTTACCGAACAGGAATTAGCCAAGTAATTCGACAAAGCTCTCGGCAACCGCTCCCTGCGTTGCTCTACCTCCTGCATCCATGCAGTCGTCCTGAGCGTAGCCGAAGGGCTCATAACAAGGAATTGCCTAAATGAATCCATTAAAAACCATATTAATCACCGGCTGCTCTACCGGCATTGGCTACACCACTGCCGTTGAGTTAAAAAAACGCGGCCATCATGTTATCGCTACGGCAAGAAAGACTGACGATGTATCCCGCTTGCAGCAGGAAGGCTTTAGCGCAATTCAGTTGGATTTGGCTGACAGCAACAGCATTCATCAGGCGGTCGGTTTGGCGGTTGAATTGACCGGCGGAAAGATTGATGCGCTGTTTAACAATGGCGCATTCGGTCAGCCGGGCGCTGTCGAGGATTTAACCCGCGATGTACTCAGGTTTCAGTTTGAAACCAATCTGTTCGGTACCCATGAACTGACCAACCTGATCATACCTTTGATGCGCGAACAGGGTCATGGCAGGATTATCTACAACAGTTCAGTATTGGGGCTCGTCGCCATGACTTATCGGGGAGCCTACAATGCCAGCAAGTTTGCGCTGGAAGGCTTGGCCGATACCTTGCGCCTGGAGCTTTACGGCACGAATATTCATATTTCACTGATTGAACCGGGGCCGATCCTAAGCGATTTCAGGAAAAATTCTTTTGCCCTGTATAAGAAAAACATAGACCCCACTCACAGCCACCATAAACTGACCTACCAAACGATGGAAGCCCGTTTACAAAAAGAAGGAGCGGCCGCGCCGTTTACCTTGCCCGCTATTGCCGTTACCGAAAAAGTCATTCATGCACTGGAAGCCAGACGGCCTAAAATGCGTTATTACGTCACTTTCCCAACCTACTTGTTTGCGTTTCTTAAACGCATACTGCCGATGTCATGGTTGGATGCTTTGCTCAGAAAGGTTTAATCATGCACGATTTGGATGAAATCATTATCGTCTGCCCCTACTGCGGTGAATCCCTGGATGTATTGGTGGATACGAGTTCCGGGCCGCAGCAATATTACGAAGACTGTGCGGTTTGTTGTGCACCGATTTTATTTGTCATATCCGAAGATGATGCAGGGGAAATGGTTATCGACGTAAAAAGGGATGACGAATAATTCCGCGCTCTTTAAATTCTAGTTCCATCTTATTGGCAAGTCATATGCTTTTGCAAAATCTTACAACCATTGTTTTATAATGGATTTTGATAATTCAAAACTACCGTATTTTCATGCCACTTTGAGAAAAGGTGTGGCGACTTATTGCTCGGATTGTAACTTTAAGTAGAGGGATTGCGTGAAAGGCAGCCAATAAATAATGACGCTGATAATTGGTTGGAAAATTGAGGCATCAGCAATTATCATAAATCTTACTGTGGAGCTTGTAGAGGGTATAGCACGCTGCCACTTACATGGGCATCATTCGGAATGACGACATCACTGACTGTCTGCCGACACATTCGCGCAAAATGCTGGGCAACGAAAAATGTTGTTAAACCTACTGAACTATCAGAATTGAAATTGAGTGTGCAGCATTTACTAGGTGTAGAAAACAAAAAAGGGGGGATTGGCTTACCAATCCCCCCTTTTTATTAAATCTTAAAGAGCCTTAGAAGCTAAGGTATATTTTTTTAAGCTCTTTAAACTTTTCAACAGCCAAAGTCATTGAGGCTTTTGATGCTGTAAGATCACCTTTGATTAAAGCCCCGCGAGCATCTTTAAGAAAACCGTTTGCTCTTTCCTTTTCTCTATTAACTGTAGCGCTCTCAATATGATTTAGTGCTTGTTTTGCTTCTTTCATTAGCTCTAAAACAGCATCGTTATTTGCGCCAGGAGTCAATGCTTGCAAAGCGGCGTCAGCTGCTTCAGCTGCTGCTATTGCTTCATCAAATGCAGCCTTAACACCTTCTGGTGATTGGTTTTCTATTTTGCCTGCTGGCTTTGCCATCGCAGCAGGAGCGGCAGCAAGAAACGCAGAGCCAATAAATAAAGCGATTACTAATTTTTTCAATAAAGTCATTAAACTTTTTCCTCATGGAAGTGGTAATTTTGATGTTTATGCGTAATAAACCAGATACACATTGTATCGCATTCTAGCACGGGCCTAGAAAAATTACTTTAATTAACGAAGACATCTATGTGCTAAAAAGTTAGATTGAATTATGTTTTCGACACGATTCAATCTGCCTTTTTATTCAACAATTAAACCTTGCTAAAAACACTCTTCCACATCTGGTTGAATAGTTTCAAAATGTGTTAAAATTATTTCCGGTATCTGGCTATTATCATCCAATAGTTACACAGCCAATTTAATTAAAAAATAACAATGACTTGAGGTCGAGTGTAATATGAAAATCTTAAAAAAAATCTTACTATCTTTATTAATTGCAGCTTCTATGGGCGCTGTTTCAACCTCAGCATTGGCTGAAACAGATAAAGGTAGAATTACCTATGCGCCTGCTGAAGCAATTGATATGGTAACCGGAAAAATTAAAGTAGCGATTGACGCTGCGGCTACCGGTACACAGGGCGATGCACTTGCCGATCTTATCAAAGAAGCATCGGATGGAAGCAAAGAAATCAATGCTAACGATAAAGTTGATATAGCTCGATCAAAAGCTAACAACGTTCTGAAATCAGCCAGAAAACTTGCTCAAGAAGGCAAGGTAAAAGAAGCAGAAGAAGCATTAAAAGATGCAGCCAAAAAGTTTGAAGCTTTGAAAAGCTTAATCTAAGACTGACCCGACCCTATCAGAATGCCGTCCGGTTTTGGTAGGGTTTTAACTCTCCCGCCTTTGCACGCTCTCCATCGCTATTCCCCCACACGTACACGAAAAAGCCGGCTCAAAAAGCTAAAGCTATGCGACTTACATCCCTAACCTGAAGCTTGTAAATCAGCATCGTTTTCCCGACCTGTACGCTACGTCCTAGCCGCAGTATTGCTCCGATGCCACCAAAAAAGCGGCCAGCCGCTTGTCGGTATTGAGGATGTGATTGATTATTGCTTCATGCCATTCCTGTAGCAACGGCAACCCAAATTGTCTAACGGCGTCAATTTTCGTCCGTTTTTTTATTTTACCCCTTTCTTCCGTGTTTCGATCCGACGCGACTGAATCATCAAATTGCCGTTCAACCAACTTGTCGGCTGCCTTTGTGCGGCCGTTTTTGAAATTATTAAAGGCTGCTACTTTGTCCAGGCAACACCATCCTGTATTATGTAAGCTGTTTAATTTGTGCATATCCATATAAAACACATATCAATTCAGATGTGAGCCTTTCACCTTGAGCCTTTCACCTTACCCATGAATATCGGCAAACTGTATATCATATCCGCTCCCTCTGGCGCAGGTAAAACCAGCCTAGTTAAACAACTGGTTGCCGATTTGGATGACCTGACCGTTTCAGTCTCCCATACCACCCGCCAGATGCGACCCGGCGAAACCCATGGTCAGGATTATTACTTTGTCAGTATCGCAGATTTTCAAGCCATGCAGGAAAATGAGGGGTTTCTTGAGCATGCCCAGGTTTTTGATAATTTTTACGGCACCGCGCAACAGACCGTGGAAGAAAACCTGAAACAAGGACTGGATGTGATTCTTGAGATCGACTGGCAGGGTGCGGAACAAATCAAAAAACTGCTGCCCGACAGTCTTTCCATTTTTATCCTGCCGCCATCGACGGAAATCCTGTTGCAGCGGCTCAGAAACCGGGGCCAGGATGATGAACAAATCATCGCCCGCCGGATGCGCGATGCGGTGACCGAAATCCGCCACCATGACGAATTCGATTATCTGGTGGTTAATGACGATTTTGCACTGGCGCTGACTGAATTAAAAAGCATCATCATCGCCAACCGGTTAACCCGGCAGCGTCAGCAGCATAATCTACAGCCTTTGCTGGCTTCGTTGCTTTCGTAAAAAACACCACGAAGACTGGGCATATACAGGGGATAAAATAATGCAAAAGAGTTTTACCGAGACACAAAGTATTTAGCGTAGGGCGTACCGTATGCGCCAAAGGTGTAAAATTAAGCTCAATTTAATCCACGCTTCGAAGAAGGCGCGCGGCACGTCCTAGTAGCTGACCGGTTGCTCGGACTTGGATGTCCAAACAAACTTTCACAAAAATAGTAGCTCCGTGCGTCTCGATTCATGCTCATTTATTTTGAAGTTAACGAACGCTTCCGCAGCAGCCTTACTAGAAAAGCTATTTAGCCACATTCCATCAGGGCTGTAGACTCCAAACCATGCACAGACAGGAATCTTATCAGCATTCAACTCCTCGGTGAACATGATTGAGTACCCTTCGCTACTGTCAACAATTTTTCTCATGTGTGTCATGACATTGCCACCCTATCGTTAAAAATTTAACTCTAACACACTGATATGTAAGCATGTCCTTACATTAAAGAAATTATGACAGAACGGTAGTTCGCTAATTATTTGCTGCTTTCGTAGGAAACGATAAATGCACCAGCGTTATTTGGCGTGCCGTGCGCGCCTTCTCTGAGGTTTGGCATAAATAAAGCATACGCCTCTGGCGTGCACGATACGCCCTACTCGGCTTTTCGTTATAAAAAAATTACTCAAATAACCCCATTCTCAACCACCGGCAGCACCCAATACCTAATCCCCGAACCGGAAAATTCCGCTCTCAGTTGGTCCAATAATGCAGCCAATCTCTGCTCCGGCACGTACATCTGAAAGCGGATTTTTTCCTGCCGCCCGCTGACCTGCTCGGCTAGCGACAAGCCTTCGTTTTTATGGTCATGGGAGTTGACCGGAAAACTGCTGAAACCGTGCTCCGATTCCAGCGTCAACAGACAATCGACTATCGCTTCTTCAAGGCTGAGCGGCACGTTGAGTGTGACTAAATATTCCTTGGAATTCATTGCTTAACCTCCGGCGGCAGTCCAAATAATTTAAACAAAATCGGCAATAAAAATAAGGTCAAAAAGGTCGATGACACCAAACCGCCGATCACCACGATAGCCAGGGGCCGCTGAATTTCAGACCCCGGCCCGGTTGCAAACAACAACGGAATCAAGCCGAATGCAGCAATGTTGGCAGTCATCAGCACCGGACGCAGACGCCTGGATGAACCAACCAGCACTACTTTAACCAAGTCCATGCCGGTTGCGATCAGCTGATTAAAATAACTGACCATGACCACCCCGTTCAACACCGCAATCCCCAGCAGCGCGATAAAGCCGACCGATGCAGGGACGGATAGATACTCGCCGGATACCCATAAGGCAAATACGCCACCAACCATCGCCAATGGGATGTTGGATAACACCAATACCGCCTGACGAACCGAGCCGAAGGTTGTAAACAATAATAAAAAGATCAGCCCTAACGAAACCGGAACGACCACTGACAGTGTCGCCGCAGCGCGTTGCTGGTTTTCGAATTGACCGCCAAATTCAACGGTGTAGCCGATCGGCAACTCAACTTTTTCCGCAACCGTTTTACGAGCCTCATCGACAAAACTGACCAAGTCCCGGTTCAGCACGTTGCTGGTAATAACCACAAAGCGTTGGCCGTGTTCTCGGCCTACCGACACCACGCCTTCCACTTTTTCTATTTTGGCAACCGCCGTGACCGGCACATGCCCGCCATCCGGCAGGGCGATTTGCAGGTTGTCGAAATTGGCGACATTGCTGTCGCCGCGCAAAATCAGCGGTGTGCGCTTAATGCCTTCCTGAACCACGCCCAGCTTTAAGCCTTCAATCTGCCCTCGCAGCAGCGTTTCTATGCTGTCGCTATCCAGACCTAATCGCCCTGCGGCCGATTTATCGATGGTCAGTTGCAAAAACTGCATCCCGGCATTTTGCTTGGCGAACACATCGCTGGAACCGTTTATGTGTCTCAACACTTCGGCTATTTGCTGGGCTTTTTCATTTAACACGGCAAGATCGGTGCCGAATAATTTAACCGCCACATCGCCGCGCGTTCCGGTCAGCATTTCCGAGACGCGCATCTCAATCGGCTGGGTAAACTGGAAGGCAATGCCCGGCGTTTGCGCCATAACCGTCCGAATCTCATCCAGCAATTGTTCCTTGCTGTCCATGCGCCATTGCTTTTTAGGCTTGAGTATCAAAAAGGTATCGGTATCGTTCAAGCTCATCGGATCAAGCCCCAACTCGTCAGAACCGACTCGGGCGACTATATCGACGATTTCCGGGATATTTTTACGCAGATTTTTTTGCACCTGCATATCCAGCGCCACGGATTGATCCAGGGTAATCGACGGCAATTTTTCCAGCTGCACGATGATGTCGCCTTCGTCCATGGTCGGCATAAAAGTGCTGCCGATCTGGGTAAATACCAACACGGTCAAGACCAATAGCGAGCCTGCTGCAATGAATACCTTTTTGCTGTTTTCAAGACACCACACTAAAGCGGGCTGATAAAGTTTTTGCAACTGTCTGGGCAGCCAGGGTTCTTCGTGCGACACCTCTTTCAACAGATAAGAGGCAATCACCGGAATCACCGTCAGCGACAACACCAGCGAACCGCTGAGCGCAAATACAATGGTTAAGGCCACCGGCGTAAATAATTTTCCTTCCAGCCCCTGCAAGGTCAACAGCGGTAAAAACACGATAATAATGATCAAGATACCGGAAACCACAGGGGCTGCAACTTCGCGGGTGGCCCGGTAAATCACATGCAATCGCGGCAGGCGCTGGGCTTTTTCGACATGCGCCAGATGGGTGATCAGGTTTTCAACCACCACCACGGCGGCATCGACCAGCATACCGATCGCAATCGCAAGGCCGCCCAAACTCATCAGGTTTGCCGACATGCCCATATAGTTCATCAAAATAAAGGTGAACAACGCGGCCAGCGGCAAGGCCAAAGCCACAACCAATGCGGCGCGCAAATTACCCAGAAATAAAATCAACAGGATCACAACCAGCACGATGGCTTCGAGCAGGGCGTGCAAGACCGTGTCCACCGCCTTGTCCACCAGATTTCCGCGATTGTAAAAAACCTTGGCTTCAACGCCTTTAGGAAAACCTGGGCTGATCTCCGCCAGTTTTTTCTCTATACCGGCAATGGTTTGTCTGGCGTTAGCGCCGCGTAAACTCAGCACCAATCCGGTGACGGCTTCCCCTTCGCCGTTTTTACTGACCGCGCCGTAACGGGTCAACGCGCCGATTTTGATGGTGGCGACATCGCCGACGGTAATAGGTGTGCCGTTTTTGTTATCCACCACGATGATGCCGACATCATCCAGGGTTTTGATACGGCCTTCGGCGCGGACGATCAAGGCTTCTTCGCCATCGGTTATCCGACCTGCGCCGTCATTACGGTTATTGCTTTGTAATGCGGCCATCAGTTGATCCGTGCTGATGCCTCTGGCCGATAGTCGGACATTATCGGGTACGACCTCAAAACTCCTGACCATGCCGCCCAGTGAGTTGACATCGGCAACGCCGGATACCGTGCGCAATGCGGGACGGATCACCCAGTCCAATAAGCTGCGTCGCTCCATTAAGCTTAAACCGCCGCCTTCCACGGTGAACATGAACATCTCGCCTAAAGGCGTAGTCATCGGCGCAATGCCGCCTTCGACACCCGCAGGCAAACTCCCCCACATCGTATTCAAGCGTTCGGCAATCTGCTGACGCGCCCAGTAAATATCGGTGCCTTCTTTAAAATCGACGGTAATGTCGGTCAGCGCGTACTTGGCGATCGAGCGCAACATGGTTTGGTGCGGAATGCCCAGCAGCTCGACCTCGATAGGCGCGGTGATTCTGGCCTCAACCTCTTCAGGCGTCATGCCGGGCGCCTTGACGATCACCTTGACCTGAGTCGGCGACACTTCGGGAAAGGCGTCAATCGGAATATTTTTAAACGCCCAATAACCGCCGCCAGACAGCAATACGACCAGCAACATCATCAGCAGCCGCTGACCCAGCGCAAAGCGAATCAGGTTTGCCATTATTCATCACTCCCCAGCCCCAATCCCAGCCAGTTGGCTTTGAGCGCAACCGCACCTTTGACGGCAATTTCTTCGTTGCCGGTAAGCTCGCCGCTGATAATCGATTCATTATCCTGTTTACCGGCTACGCTGATCTGGGTCACCGAAAAGCCCTGTTGATTGCGGATAAAAATAAAGGCTTTGCCTTCGTTCTGCGCGATAGCTGTATTGGGGATTTTAAACGTCGCCTTGTCGCTGGCCTGAATAATCCGGGTATTGAGCCGTTGTCCCGCACGCAGCGATGCTGTGTCTTTCGTCGCGACCACCGCTCTTGCCAGGATGGTTTGATTTTCCGGGTTAACGCTTTGCCCCAGCAAGGTGATTTTTGCGCTGGCTTCCGAGTTTTCAACCGCCACCCGGTCGCCGATTTTAATGCTGCCTATGCGTTCCTGAGGGATGGCAATTTCCAGCCAAAGCTCATCCAGGTTGGCGATGCGGTAAAGCGGCGCCATCATATCGACATGCGTTCCCGAAACGGCTAATCGCTCGATTACCACCCCGGCAATCGGCGCACGTACATTGAGTTGACGGGTTAGCCGGTGTTTTTTGCCGAGCTGTTCCAGCTCACCGGCGGTCATACCGGAAATTTCCAGCAATTGTTTTTGTCCATCCGCCTCGGAAACGGCGGAATGATACTGGCTGCTGGTTTCCTGCCAGCGTCGATCGGAAATCACGCCTTCTGCCAGCAGCTTTTTGTCCCGCTGATAAATTGCCGAAACCAATTGCAGTGTGTTACCGGCTTTAAGATAAGCCTGCTGTAACGTCAACAGATCCGGGCTGTTCAGCTGGGCTAAAACCTGTCCTTTGGTAACTTTATCGCCTATCGCCGCATCCAGTTTTTCAATGAATCCGGCCTGCGTCGCACTGACAATATATTCCTGCGCCGGTGGAACCACTACTTTAGCCGGGGCGGATAACACCGGAAATTGCGTAACGGGTTCGAGTTTGCCCAGTTTTACACCGAGGTTATCAATATTTTCCTGTGAAATTTGAATCATATTTTCAGTTGCATGGCTGCCGAAACCGGCCAGACTCAATAACAACAACATTGCAGGGCGGGCAAAAAATAGTCTCATGGCATAACTCCTACTGCCTGGTTATAAAGTGCTATATCACGCTGTAGCATGACCGCCCGTTGTTTGGCATTTAACACCGCTTGCTGGGTTCTGGACTGTATTCTTAACAAATCCATCAGGTTAATTTCCCCCACCGCAAAGCTTGAGTTAGTCATTTTTAAATGTTCTTCGGCAACCTGCTTTAATTCATCGGCAATACCCAGTTCAACCCGATTGACTTCCAGATTATGCTCGGCCTCGTGATGCGCCTGTTCCAAATCGCGGTTCATTTGTTCGCGTTCCGCAATCAGTTTGTTTAATTCGACATTAGCCGCCGCAACCTTTGGCGCTAAATGCGCGCTGCCGCCGAAAGGAACGGTAACGCCGATGTTGAAACTTGCCGTTTTATTGCTTCGTTCATCATTGGTGAACTGATCGCTGTTAACGCCGACGTCAACGTTGGTCTGGCCGGAACCCACCAACTTAACCGCATTGAGTTCGGCCTGCTTGCGTTCTATCTGGCTGTTAATCGCCACTAAGGCGGGGTGGCTTTGCTGAATCTCAGTTAACCCAACCAGTTTTTCCTGATAATCTTTGGGGATTTTTGTCATTTGCGTGATACTGGAATAACGTTTACGGGCATGCATTAATTCCGCTTCGGCTTGCGTTACCACGGAGCGTTTTTGCAGCGACTCGGTTTGCGCTAACAAGAAATCGGCTCTGGGCAAGTCGCCCAGCTCAACGCGCCGCTGCACTTTGGTCAATAATTGATCGGTAACCGTAAGCTCGATTTTCGCCTGTTCATAACTTAAGTTTGCCAGTGCAATATTCCATAAGGCGTTTCTGACCAGCCCAGCGACCCGCAACTTAACCGCATCCGTTTGCGACATTGCGTTGCTTTCCGCCAGCTTTGCGAGCGCCTGTTCCGCATCGCGCTGGCCTAAATTCCATAACGGCACTTGCACCGTGCCGTCAATATAATGCAAGGTGCCGCTGGTCGCTTCCTGAAAACGAAGCCCAGCTTGCGACGCGCCAGCTGTCCAGCTGTCGCCGCGCTGCCCTATCGCTGTCGCTTCTTCTTCCAGCGATTTAAGCCAGGTTACATCAGGGTATTTCTCCAGCGTTAAATCAACGACCTTTGATAAACTCAAAGTCGCATCACTTTCAATCGGGTCATGATGTTCGACAACATAGGTCGAATCAGCAAAACTAAGCGCTATCGTCATTAAAAAAACAACACTCCCAAGCAGAAACTTGGGTATGAGCCTTTTAAAAAGGTTCAAAAAAAACATAAATCAAACTCGATGCGGTGTTAACCGCTTTATAAAGTTCTATGAAAAACTGAATGGAGCAATTGCCGAGAAACATTGTTTTGCAACATTTCTACAAAAAGTGGGGATTATTGAGCAGGAGGCGCGCGCGGGGATAGCGATGGAATTAACAATCGACCAACAAACAGCTGCGATTGCGGGGAAACATTAATCTCAAAAGGCGATATTGCGGTTTTAAATATTGCCGTCTGTTGACGCAGATAGTGACTGTGATCTAAGTCTACACCCGCATTGGACTGTCTATCTTTAATACCTGTATCGATGCCGATAAGCATTCCATCGAAACTGGAATCATGCGCAGAGACGCTGCAATGCAACATTTCTACCTGGGGTATCAATGCATCACGATCAACAAGATACTTTTCAAGGCCCGGAACATGCAACGTTCCAAAGCCGGGATTTGGCAATAAACCGATTTTTTCGCCGACATGCGCATGCACCAACGGTGCAAATAATTGCAGTATCGCCAGAAAAATAACGGTGAATTTGCGTAGTGCTGTAAACATAAGGACAATGCTATGCTATTAAAAAAATAATTGCTATAGTTTTCAGCATTACTTGTTCAATGACGTTATCGCTCCGTTTATCGGTATTTTTATACCAAGCATGGCGAATTAAATTCAGAATGTCAGTCAATCGCCAATGCCACCTTAATTAATAATGCGTAAAATCATTAATTCCAGACGTAAATTGACAGGGTTATTTGCCTTAGCTTTTTTAAATGCATGCAGCGTACAAGAATACAAACCTGCGCCATTACCGATTTATACACAGGAAGATAAATTACCTGCTGTAAAACCTTTTCTTGAACAAAAGCCGGCTTTGCCTGATAACAAACAAGCGTTGCCGGAAAAACCAATCCCAAAACTTAAAAGCCAGTCTCAAGAATTTAATTTAAATCAGGCCATTCAGACTGCGCTCAAAGCCGATCCGGTCATTTTGGCCGCCTTTGAAGGTATTAATCAGGCAGAAGCGGATTTAATTACTGCCGGATTGATTCCAAATCCTGACTTTTCTGCCGGAGGCTCGTTAATACCCCTGGATAAACGGTTTACCGTTGACCGGCAAGGCGGCCCGCCGCAAATTGATGTCGGGATTGCGATGCCTATTGACTGGTTTTTATTCGGCAAGCGCACCGCAGCGATAGTTTCAGGCCGACTTGGGGTGGATGTTGCTTCCGCCGATTTTTCCAATACTATCCGCCTTAGAATAGCCGGGACAATCGCTGCGTTTTATACGGTTCTTGAAGCCCAGTCTATGCTGGAACTGGCCCAGGAAAACCAGGACAATCTGACCAAGATGGAGCAGATTATTCTTAATCGGGTTGCGCTTGGCGGCGTGGGCACTATTGAGGCGGATCGGATTCGCCTGTCCATTTTCAGCAGCCACCGTGACGTTCATGCACGGGAACTTGAATTAACGGCCGCATTAAATCAATTACGCTCTTTATTAGGTATTGTGGAGGATATTCCAGTTAAGGTTAAAGGAACATTGGAGGTTGAATCGCCGGTTAAACCGCTAACAATTGATGCGGCTTTTAAATGGGCTGAAGAAAACCGGCCCGATCTTGTTTCCATGCAAAGGCAATTAGATAAAGCCGGTGCCGATATAGCGCTGGAGGAAAGCAAAGCCTACCCGCAAGTTACCCCAAAAGTTGGTCTTACCCGACAATTTCAACAACAAGCAATTGGTTTTCCTGATGCAAATTCCTGGGGCGCCGGTGTTGATATTTCCGTGCCTATTTTCGATCGGAACCAGGGCAATATTGCCAAAGCAAAATCCGTTTTAACTCAGTCACAATTCAATCTTCAAGCGCAGTTAGTCAATCTACGCAGTGAAATCGATCAGGCGGTAAATACTTTTGCCTCAGCCTATCAGATTTTAGTCAATGATGATCCGGGGCAATTGGAAGCCGCTAAAAATGTCCGCGACAAAATCAACCAGGCCTATGCTCTGGGCGGTAAGACATTGATAGAGGTGTTGGACGCGCAACGAGTTTATCTTGAAACCTATCGTATGCACATCAGCGGCCGTTCCAATTACTGGCATTCTTTGTATCAACTCAACGCCGTTATCGGTAAAGAAATATTGCGATAAATTATGAGTTCTTTATTCCGTCTTAAAATCAATCTGCCGGGCAGTTTCTTTCAACCGAAAATCCGCTTAATCGCTTTGTTATCTATCGCTCTATTATCCATTGCCCTGCTGGTGTTTGGATTATGGCAATCGAATAAAACGGAGCAAAAGCCGGTCGATAATTCGGCTGTCGTAAAACTTGTGGGGCCTCGGACGATTGCTGTGCAGCCAGGAAGCCTGTTGGAACAGAAATTTAATATTTCGGACGTAAAAAAGGAGCAGATAACCACACCGTTGCTTCTGGTTACCGGTGCCGTAGTCGCACGTTTGCCGGCCGGTTCCAATCCTATGGAAGACCGTTGGCAATTTAACAGCATTGAGCTTTCCGGTGTTTATGCGGACTGGCAACGGGCTCGCGCTGAAAAGGAATTCAACACCAAGCGCTTGGTGAAAATCCGCGAACTCACTGCGGCGCAATACAATTCGCAAAAACTGGCGGTTGAGCGACTGCGAAAACTCGTGGCTACCGGGACCGAAGCGATCAGGGATTTAACTGCCGCCGAAGCCAATTTGCTGCAAGTGCAATTGGAAGGCCAAAAATCCGTGTATGAGGCGGAAACGGCGCTAACAATGTCGACTCGCAGTCGCGCCGCGCTGGAAAGAACATTATTGCAGGAAGGCGTCGATCCGCTGTTATTGGAAAATGCCGCTCCAGGCACTTCGTTAATCATGGCCGATGTGCCGGAATTAAGAATTAGCTGGGTATCCGTAGGACAAGCCTGTGTTGCCAAATTTTACGGACTGCCCGATCAGTCTTTTATCGGTAAAGTAAAAAGCCTTGCGCCGACTTTATCGGCTCAGCGCCATACCTTGCGGGCATTTTTTGAATTACAGGATGCAAACAATCAATTTAAGCCGGGTATGTATGCGGAAATCGGCTTGGGCACCGATCCGCGCGCTACGATATTGGTGCCTACCGATGGCGTTCTGCACAGTGAAAATACGGATTTCGTCTTCATTGCCGCCGGTGCTGGCCTATGGCAGATAACAGAAGTACAGGTGGGTGAAAGCATTGGCGACCGTGTTGAAATTCTCAAGGGCTTACAAGGCGGAGAAAGAATTATCGGCAATGGCGCAATATTGTTAAAACCGATGCTGGTGCAGGCCCTGCTCAATGCCAATAAAGAAATGAAGCCCGAGAGCGTTAAGCCATGATTCCACAATTGCTCAACAAAGCAATGCGTTATCGCCTGACGGTTTTAGGCGCTACGGTTGCGATTATTATTGTGGGCTTATGGTCTTTTTCCCGGATGCAAATCGACGCTTATCCGGATATTTCCTCGCAGATGGTGCAGGTGATCACCGTTTATCCGGGACGAGCTCCCGAAGAGGTGGAACGCCAGGTCACGGTACCGATAGAAATTCAGATGCGCAATGTACCGAGGGTGAGTACCATCCGCTCGCGCACCATTTTCGGTTTATCTGTTGTTCAACTGATCTTTGAGGAAGGCGTTGACGCCTACTGGGCTAGGCAACGCATACAAGAAAAATTAACCGGCCTGGATTTACCCACAGGAGCCTCGGCGGAATTAGGCCCCTTGGCAACGGCTTATGGCGAAATCCTACGCTATGAATTAGTCTCGGACGGCCGCTACGATCTTACCGAACTTCGCTCAATCCATGACTGGATAGCAATTCCGCATTTATTACGAGCTTCAGGAGTCGCCGATGTAACTAACTTCGGCGGTTTTGAAAAGCAGTACGCTGTGCTGATGAATCCGGCGCAATTGCAACGCTTTGGGCTGTCTCTAACCGATGTAGTCGATGCCATTCAGACCAATAACGAAAGCGCCGGCGGCAGCGTATTATCAAGGGGCAGTATGTCCTTTGTGATCCGTGGTCGGGGGGCGCTGCAAAACGTTTCGGAAATCGGCGACATCTTTATCAAGTCTTTCGGCGGAACGCCGATCTATGTCCATGATGTTGCCGATGTTGAAATTGACGCTAAAGTCCCTTCCGGAATTTTAAGCAAGGACCGCAATAACGAAACTATCGAAGGCATCGTATTGATGCGCCGAGGTGAAAACACCTCCGATGTGCTGGATAATGTTAAAGTCGTTATCAAGGAATTAAATGAGGTTGACCTGCCTCAAGGGGTCAGCATCGTCCCTTTTTATGATCGGTCGATGCTGGTTGAAAATACGCTGCATACCGTAGGCCACAGCGTCTTGCTGGGCATTTCGCTGGTCACCTTGGTGTTGCTGTTTTTTTTAGGCCGTCCCTCTTTGGCTCTGTTAGTGGCGCTAACAATTCCTTTTTCGCTGTTATTTGCGTTGGTCTTGATGAACGCCTTCGGCATTCCGATCGGGTTATTGTCTATCGGCGCTATCGATTTCGGCATTATCGTCGATGGCTCCGTGATCATGGCGGAAAACATTGCCCATCGATTACATCATGAAGCGAGCCATAATAAGAATCCTGGCAGAATTGCCAATACCGTATTGGCCGCTTCGTTGGAAGTGGAGCGCCCGGTATTTTTTTCAATCCTGATGATAGTCGGGGCCTTCTTACCCTTACTAACGCTCACCCATATTGAAGGCTTGCTGTTTCGCCCGATGGCGTTAACGATTTTGTTTGCGTTGTTCGGCGCGATGTTATTTGCTATTTTTGTAGTGCCCGCTTTAGCCAGTTTATTATTTAAGAACGGCTACCGGGACTGGGAAAATCCACTGTTAACTTGGCTGTATCCCCGTTACTCCGCTTTGCTGGTAATTCTTCTGCGCTTCCGCTGGCGCACTGTCGCCATAGCCGTCGCGATCCTGGCAGGCAGCCTGACAATTATTTTACCCCGACTGGGCACGGAGTTTTTGCCCTATATGGACGAAGGCGTTGTTTGGGTGCGCGCCAATTTCCCCGAAGGAACGGCGTTGCAGCAAACATCCAAATTCGGCCAACGTTTACGTGAAATTGCGCTGGAATTTCCTGATGTCGATTTTATCGTCGTCCAGGCGGGCCGAAGCGACAGCGGCACCGATCCTTATCCGCCCAGCCGGATAGAAATGTTAATTGGCCCCAAGTCAAAGGATCAGTGGGTGCAGTTCACCCGTAAACAGGAATTGGTTGCCGCTTTAGGGGCTCGATTCCGTACCGAGTTTCCAACTACCCGCTTTAATTTTACCCAACCGATTATCGATAGTGTCACCGAAGATGCCAACGGCACCTCGGCTAATCTCGCCGTTGAGTTTTCCGGCGCCGATTCCACGGTTTTACTGGGCTTGGCGCGAAAAACCCTGGATTTATTGAAAAAGGTGCCCGGCTCTATGGATGTCAGCATTGAGCAGGAAGGGCCGCAACCGCAATTAGTGATAAAACCGGATCGTTCCCTTTGCGCCCGCTACAACATCAGCGTGGAAGATGTCACACGACTCATCGATACTGCGATCGGGGGGTCGCCTATCGGCAACCTGTTCGAAGGCGAACGCCGCATCGATATTGCTGCGCGCTTTGCCCAGGAATACTTGCGCTCACCTGCCGCAATCGGCCGATTGCCCGTCTATAACTCCGAGGGCATTCCTATTCCGTTGGCGCAGGTTGCCCATATCGATATTATCGATGGTCAGACATTGATTGCGCGGGATGACGGACGACGACGGTTAACTGTTCGCACCGACATTGTCGGTCGTGACCAGGGCAGTTTTGTAGCAGAGGCGCAAAGCCTTTTTAAGCAGGACATTGAAGTGCCTAGCGGCTATCGAGTGGCATGGCTTGGAATGTTTGAAAACCTGGAGCGCGCCGGACAACATTTTAAAGTCTTGGTGCCTGCCAGTATCGGGGTGATTTTTTTGCTGTTGTTGGTTACTTTCGGTTCATTACGCTCCTCACTAATTTTGCTGCTGGCCATTCCGTTTGCCTTTGTCGGCGGGGCGGCTGCCCTGTATTTTCGGGATATGAATCTCAATGTTTCTTCCGGCGTGGGTTTTGCGGCAGTTTTTGGTGTTTCCATTATGAATGGTGTGCTGATGGTGCGTACCATCACCGATTTACGCCTGACCGGGACAGCAATGGATACGGCCATTGTCCAAGGCTCCGTCCGCTGCATACGGCCGATTTTAATCGCTTCGTTGGTCGCTATTCTAGGCCTGGTTCCTGCATCGTTGGCTACCGGGCTGGGTTCGGACGTACAGCGGCCCTTGGCGACAGTCATTGTTTGGGGCTTATTTAGCGCGACCGTGATGACTATATTATTAGTGCCGGTTCTTTATCGGCTGTTTAACCCGCCTATAAAATTATCCAGGCGGCTGTCAGACTAAAGACGATGGGGGGATGATTTCTACAAAATTTTCTATACGGATTTGGTGGCTTGTAGAGGCGTAGCATTGAAAACGGCTCAAAATTCAACTTTGCGTAGCACTGAAAATGCTATGCTATTAAAGTCGAATTGGCTTGTGGTTTAATTATTCGCCCCAATTATGTATGAACCTTAACTTATAACTTTGTGAGTGTATGAACAAAACTACCGGAATTATTGCTGCTTTATTAATGGGTCTTTCCTTAACTTTAGGCGGGATGTCCGATGCTGATGCCAAGCGCTTCGGCGGCGGCAGCTCTTTTGGCAGCAGACCCTCCTACAGTGCGCCGTATCAACGCTCGGCAACGCCAGCGCCACATCCTGCCAACCAGCAACAAGCGCCTGCGCCAAACCCGGCGGCCAAACCGGGCTGGGCCAACCGTCCGGGTTTAATGGGCATGTTAGGCGGTCTGGCATTGGGCGGATTATTGGGCTCGATGTTTGGCGGCGGTTTTCACGGCATTAACTTTATGGACATCCTTGTTTTCGGCGGGATTGCCTTTTTGCTTTATAAATTGTTTGCCGCTAAAAAAGCGGGGGCTACGCAACGGCCTGTTTATAACCGGACAGCCGATAACAGCTATCAGGATACGGCTTCAAGCTATCACGAGCCTCAAGCTAATCCGGCAGGTTTCGATACGGATATCCTGTTCAAAAAAGATAAAAACAGCACAGCCGCATCTGAGTCTTACGCTCAACCGGCATCCATACAGTCGACCGCTGTTACCATCCCCAAAGACTTCGACCAACAGGCTTTCCTTAGCGGCGCAAAGATAGCTTTTGCCAATCTGCAAAAAGCCTGGGATGAGCGCGATCTCGCCGAAATCAGGGGTTTGACCACGGATAAAGTCTTTGCCGAAATCCAGGATCAGCTGAAAGCATCCGATACTACAAACCATACCGAAATCCTGAAACTGGAAGTGGAGTTGCTGGAAGTCAGGGAAGTCGGTTCGGAACTTGAAGCGGTGGTGCTTTTTGATACGATCATGCGTGAAGAAAGCAATGCCCAGGCCGAGCAGGTCAGGGAAGTCTGGCACTTTATCAAGCCGAAAGTCAGCATCCAGCCCAAATGGTATCTGGATGGTATTCAGCAATTGGCAGATTAATTCAATTTTTACAAATAGGAATGAGCCTCCTAACAGGGTGCTCGACTGAAGCGCGTAAAATGCGGTTTATTTACCTGCTTTCCGTGCCGTGCCCGGTTAACCTTACATTAGGCAACAACAGGTAACTTTTCTCATGATTAACGATGCACTCATTTCGCAAGTAAAGACGCTCAGTGTCGCCGAGCGCATTGAGCTAATCGGGGCTGTTTGGGAAACCTTATCTCCTGATGACGTACCTATGTCAGAAGAAGAAAAGGTTTTGCTGGATACTCGTTTGGCGGATATGGAACTAAATCCCCGTGATCAAAGTCTCTGGTCTGAGGCTCAGGAGCGTCTTAAGCGGTTTGTGCCTTGAGTTTTACTGTCTATATTCGCCGGGCTGCTGAGCTTGATGTAGCAGAGGCTCAAGTATGGTACGAGAAGCAGCAAATCGGCTTGGCCGCCAAATTCCACCACGAGTTAAGTAGTGTTTTGGCTCAGCTCGCCGAAACACCGCTCATCTATCCAATTGTGTACCGCAACGTCCGGCGTGCGGTATTGCATTGCTTCCCGTTCTTAGTCTGGTATCGCGTGGAAGATTCAGTTGTTACTGTTTTGGCTTGCACTCACGGTAAAGCGAACCCAAGTAAAATCCGGCGTCGACTGCGCTAAGCACAGCATCCAGGCCAAATGGTATCCTGAATGGCATTCATATCATCTTTCGCTGAGTGCTGTGGTAAATAATTTTTTAGCCTAATTCAAGCCGCCTGTTTCCTCCGGTAACGAATCGACGAAATCACCGATAACGCTATCAGTACAGCCCCCGTCAAGCCCGTTACAACTTCTGGAATATGGTGGACAATGCTAACCAGCATAATCCCCGCCAGCACCCCAATCGCATAATGAGCGCCATGCTCCAGAAACACATATTCATCCAGCGTGCCTTTCCGCACCAGATAAACCGTCAGGCTCCGTACAAACATCGCGCCGATAGCCAGACCCAGCATGATAATGACCACATCCTGAGTAATCGCAAACGCGCCGATCACGCCATCGAATGAAAATGATGCATCCAGCACTTCAAGATAAATAAAGCTCATCATGCCGCTTTTTTTCAGCGTCGCAACAACCTGCTCGCCTTCTTCCTCATGCTCAAAAAGAGCCGCAAAACTATCGACGATAACGAACAGGATAACCCCGGTGACCCCGGAAACCATGACATCCAAGCGGATTCCATCGGGCAAGTAGTTTTGGATGATTAACAGCGGTCCCAAGGCCATGATAATTTCTATCGCTTCAAGCTTTCCGAACGAGGACATTTTTTCTTCGATGTAGCCCAGCCAATGCAATTCCTTGTTTTTATCGAAGATGAACGAATAAAACACCATCAGCAGAAACATGCCGCCGAATGCCGCAATTTGCACATGGGATGCTTCCAGATGTCTGGCATAAATCTCGGGGGCTTTTAACGCCATCTCGGTCACGCCCGCAAAGTCGATACCGGTGGCCGCCGAAACAATCACGATTGGGAACAGCAGACGCATGCCGAAAACGGCAATCAAAATCCCCCAGGTTAAAAAGTACCTCTGCCAGCGATCATTCATCCGCTTTAAAATAGATGCGTTAACAACCGCGTTATCGAATGATAAACTGATTTCAAGAACCCCCAGAATAACGGCGATAAAAGCGCCCATTATTCCAGCCCAATAATATGCCGCCGCCAGGCAAATTGCGGTGACGATAAAAGAAAGACGAAAATGCTGCATGTAATACTCTTTAAAGTGAATGATTAGTGTTTTTTGTTGCGCAACTATAAGTGCATTTAATTTAAAATCAACATTTATAAAAATCTAATCAACGCTATACTTTTCCAAATTCCAAGGCTTAGCCTTTTTGTAAAAGAAAAAATCGTAAGCGCTAAATTACAGGCGTATCCTATCAAAATGCTAGAATTACAAATTTTCACACACTGATGCTTATGCCCTTGTTCCGGCTGGCTACTTTATTGTGCCTGGCACTCTGTTCATCACATTTATTGGCGGAACCCGTCGAAAAAGTCTCCCTACAGCTCAAGTGGTTACATTCTTTTCAGTTTGCCGGCTACTATGCGGCAAAAGAAAAAGGCTTTTACGCTGAAGAAAAGCTCGATGTCACTATCCGTGAGCGTATCCCCAGAATCAATAACATTGAGCAAGTTCTAAAAGATGAGTCTCAATACGGCGTAGCCGATACCGGCCTGTTGGAACAGCGGCTGGGCGGCAAGCCGGTCGTGGTTTTGGCTTCCATTTTCCAGCATAGCCCGTTGGTTTACCTGACCTTAAAAAATTCCGGCATAGTCAGCCCCTACGAGCTTAAGGGCAAACGGATAATGGAGGACAGTTATGACAATGCGCCGCTGCTGGCCATGCTGTACGAAGCGGGCATTTCCACTAATGACTTTACCCATTTGGGTAATACCTTCAATCCCGATGATTTGATCAACGGCAAAACCGATGCCATGGTGAGTTATCTGACCGATCAGATTGATTACTTTAAAAAGAAAGACATCGAAATCAACATCATTAATCCTCGCAACTACGGCGTGGATTTCTTGAGCGATAACCTGTTCACCACGGAACAGGAAATAAACCGACATCCGGAAAGAGTTCAACGATTCCTTCGCGCCTCGCTCAAAGGCTGGGATTATGCGCTCAAACATCAGGATGAACTGATCCAGATCATTCTCAATAAATATAATCCAAACAACCGGCTTTCTGCCGATCACCTGAGTTTTGAGGCAAAGGAAACGGTAAAGATGATTTTACCTGAGACTGTTCCCATCGGTCACACCGATATCAAACGCTTTCAACGCATCGCCGACACTTATCGGCAACTGGGCCTGATAAGTTCAATAGATCATCTGGAAGGCTTTGTTTACAAGCAGACGACGCCTTCCAAACTTATTTTCACTTCAGCAGAAAAATCCTGGCTACTAGCACATCCGGTTATTCGCGTAGGCATAGACCGGGATTTTGCACCTTACGAATGGCTCGACGCCAAAGGCAATTATGTTGGCCTGAGTGCGGATTATATTGCTTTAGTCGAACAACGGCTGGGTGTGAAATTTGAAATTATCAAAGATAAGTCCTGGGCTGAAATTTTAGAAATGGCGCAACGGGGTGAGTTGGATATGATTTCCAATGCCAATAAAACGCCCGACCGCGAACGCTATTTGATTTTTACCGATGCCTATCTAAATACTCCAGCCATCATTATCAGCGATAACAATAACGGTTTTATCGGCACATTGGATCGTCTTGCCGGCAAGCAGGTGACGTTGGAAGAAAGCTACTTCATGCAGGAACTGTTAAGGCATGATCATCCGGAAATAAAACAGGTTTCTGCCGAAAATATACAAGATGCATTAAACATGGTCAGCAGCGGCAAGGCGGACGCCTATATAGGCGATGCCGCTTCGGCAAACTACGCAATTAAACGGGAAGGGATGCTTAATCTCGGGTTCTCTGGAGACACCAATTACAAAAGCCACCACCGAATGGCAGCCACCAAGGCAAATCCTGAATTGGCAACTTTACTTGCCAAGGCGCTCGCCGACATCCCCGAGGCTGAAAAAGAAACCATCCAGAATCGTTGGATGAGTTTGAAATATGAACCCGGTGTAAAAACCCAAACCCTTCTGCTCTATACGGCCGCGGCACTGTTGTTGCTTGTTATTATTGTCGGCTGGAATATGCGGCTACGGCGTGAAATCAGCAAACGCAAACAAGTTGAAGAAGGCCAGCGCATGGCCGCCAGTGTTTTTGCCAGCACTCAGGAAGGCATCCTGATTACCGATGCAGAACGCTACATTATTGATTCGAATCCGGCGTTCACTACCATAACGGGCTATTCACGAGACGAGATTCTGGGTCATAAACCAAGCCTGCTCAAATCAGGACTTCACGATGCCCGCTTCTATGATGCTATGTGGCAAGCCATCGACCAGCAGGGTTACTGGCGCGGCGAAGTTTGGAACCGCAAGAAAGGAGGTGAAATATTTGCCGAATGGCTCACTATTTCTGCGGTTGCCGATCAGCAGGGTCAAATAACGCATTACATCGGTACTTCTTCGGACATTACCCAGCTTAAGGAGCAAGAACGGAAGCTGCAACTTATTGCCCACTACGACCCCCTCACCGGCGTGCCAAACCGGATACTATTGGCGGATCGTATGCATTTGGCATTTGCCCAAACCAAGCGTGATAACTGTTTAATGGCAGTGGGTTACCTGGATCTGGACGGCTTTAAACCGGTCAACGACAGACTGGGTCATGAAGCCGGCGACCAGCTGCTGATCGAAGTCGCCCTGCGCATTAAAAATGCTCTGCGCGAAGGCGACACCATCGCCCGTTTAGGCGGCGATGAGTTTGTATTTTTGTTGCTGGGACTGGATGAGGTTGAAGACTGTGAAATCACTTTGCATCGGCTTCTGGACGTCATCAGTGAACCTGTTGCATTGAGAAATCAGACCGTCTCTGTATCAGCCAGTATCGGCATCAGTATTTATCCTGAAGATAACACCGACCCGGATACCCTGTTACGGCATGCCGATCAGGCCATGTATCAGGCCAAACAACAGGGGAAAAACTGTTTTCATATCTATAACCTGGAGCTGGACCGTCAACTCCATGCACATCGCGAGGCTGTAAACCGCGTTGACCAAGCGCTTGAAAACGATGAGTTCGAGCTTTTTTTCCAACCCAAAGTCGATATGCAGCAAGGCGTTGTGTTCGGCGCAGAAGCATTGATACGCTGGCGGCATCCTGAACGCGGCTTGATCATGCCGGGCGATTTTCTACCGCTGCTTGAAAATCATGATGTTGCAACCCGGCTTGATACCTGGGTTATCGACAAGGCGTTGCAACATATGGATAGCTGGCAAAGCCAGGGTCTGCAACTCCAAATCAGTGTCAATGTCACCGCCAGATCTCTACAAACAGACGATTTTGTCCTGCAACTCTACTACGCATTCGAACGCTATCCGGCCACCCATCCAACTAACTTTGAATTGGAGATACTGGAAACCCAAGCGTTATCCGATTTATCGCTGACCTCCCAGGTTATCAAAGACTGTCAGGCGTTAGGCGTACAGTTTGCGCTGGATGATTTCGGCACCGGCTATTCCTCACTCAGTTACCTCAGGCATCTATCGGCGGAAACACTAAAGATTGACCAGACTTTCGTGCGAGATATGCTGGAAGACGAGGATGATTTGGCTATCGTGCAAGGCGTTATCGGTTTGGCCGAATCGTTCCGGCGGCAAGTCATCGCCGAAGGCGTGGAATCGATCGAACACGGAATCGCTCTGTTGCATATGGGCTGCTACCATGCGCAAGGATACGGCATTGCCAAACCGATGCCGGCCTCTGATCTTGCGGCTTGGGTGCAAGCATGGCAAGCGCCGAAGGAATGGAAAATACCTCATCCGTCCGCGCCGGTTTAAAACATAAAACTCAGCATTTAAAAATAGAACGCGTTGGCATCTGTGTTCTATGCCGGACGGGGTTTGCAACCCCGTTCGTAACGTTTCACTATTACGATCATTTACCGACATGACCTATAACGAAGACTTTTACAGGCTGGCCAAACAGCTGATTGATGCCGGACGCTTCATCGACAGCAAAGGCTGGGTTCCTGCAACCAGCGGCAATTTTTCCGCACGGCTGCCTGACGGCAACATCGCCATCACTGTTTCCGGCAAGCACAAAGGCCAATTGCAGCTGGACGATATTATGCTGATCGATAGCGATGCCAACTCTTTGGACGGTAAAAAACCGTCGGCGGAAACAGTGCTGCATACCTCGCTGTATAAACGTTTTCCGGCGGTTCAATCGGTACTGCACCCGCATTCGATCAACGCTACGCTGTGTTCACGGCTTTTTAAATCCGAAATCGCGCTGGAAGATTATGAGCTGTTAAAAGCCTTGGCCGGCATCGACACTCACGAAAGCCGGGTTGTGATACCGATTTTTGCCAACGACCAGAATATCCCTCGCCTGGCCGGGCAAGTGGAGCAATACATGGACAAACACGGCGCCATCTATGCCTACATCATTGCCGGACACGGACTTTATACCTGGGGCGGTTCGGTGCAAGAAACTTTGCGCCATCTTGAAGCGCTGGAATTTTTATTTGATTGTGAAATTCGACTGCATGGAGTCAAAAGACTATGAGCGCATTAACCGTTTACCCCGATAACCAACCTAATTTAGGTGAAACATTCATCGAGTTTACCGCCATACAAAACCAGCTGAATGCGATAGGCGTGCAGTTTGAACGTTGGACGGCTAACTGCGAACTAGCTGCCGATGCCGATCAGGATACCGTGCTGGCCGCCTACAGCGATTCCATCGACCGCCTGAAACAGCAGTACAGTTTCCAATCCGTTGACGTGATCAGCTTAAACCCGGATCATCCCGACAAAGCCGCGTTCCGGCAGAAGTTTCTGGCTGAGCACACCCATGCCGATTTTGAAGTGCGCTTTTTTATCGAAGGCCGCGGCCTGTTTTACCTGCATGTCGAAGGTAAAGTGTATGCCGTCCTGTGCGAGCAAGGCGATTTGATCAGCGTGCCGGCAAACACCACGCACTGGTTCGATATGGGCGAGAATCCCAAGTTTAAATGCATACGCCTGTTTACCACGCCGGACGGCTGGGTCGCTGACTTTACCGGCAGCGACATTGCCAAATCTTTTCCAACCCTTGATCAATACGTTGCCGAACTGTCATGATTAAAGCCATCGTCACCGATATCGAGGGCACGACTTCATCGATTTTATTTGTTAAGGATGTGCTGTTTCCCTATGCGCGGGCAAACTTGGCCGACTATGTCCGGAGCCATTCAGACGACCCGCAAGTTAAGCCGTTGCTGGAAGATGTCTGCAAGGAAGTCGGCTCGGAACTATCTACTGAACAAATCATCACCCAGCTTATCCAGTGGATAGACGAAGATAAAAAAGTCACGCCGTTAAAGTCCTTGCAAGGCATGATCTGGGAAGCCGGTTACCGGCAGGGCGATTTCAAGGGCCATCTGTATCCCGATGCCGCTGCAAACCTCAAAGCCTGGAAAGCTGAAGGCATGGACTTATACGTCTATTCTTCCGGCTCGGTTTACGCGCAAAAACTGCTGTTCGCGCATACCGAATACGGCGACTTGACGCCGCTATTTTCCGGCTACTTCGACACCCATGTCGGCGGCAAGAAAGAAAAGGGATCGTACGACAACATAGCCGCACAGCTTGCCATACCGGCAAATCAGCTGCTGTTTTTATCGGATATTAAAGAAGAACTGGATGCCGCCAAAGCGGCGGGTTTTGAAACTATCTGGCTGATCCGGGACGGCGTGCCTGAACCGCAAGCCGAACACCGGCAGGTGAATAGTTTTGATCAAATATTATTGCCGGAATCCAGTACATAGAGATGTGAGCAATAGTTCAAAAATGGTATCTACTTTAAAACCATAAGCGGAGCTGCGACTTTAGTCGCGCATGAGCGTTCATGCATAAGCAGTGTGATATGCCACCACCGCGACTGAAGTCGCGGCTCCAAGTGCCCTGAAATTTAATGCCGAAACATAAAATGTCCGCACAATTTTGTATTGTTATCGATAGCTTATAGGCTATGGCAGACTACTTACCTCGACATCCGCCTTCCATAATTGAGTAACCAGCGCCTGCGCTTTATCCGGCGCACCGCTGGTCCAAAAGCATTCCGTACCAACCCTGTCCCCATCTGCCAACAAATCGCCCACTTCCAGCCGTCGGCGAAGTTGCCGCGCAACGGCGGCGGCGGAATCTATCACGGCCACCCCAGCCCCCGCTATCTCCTGAATCAGCGGCGCCAAGAACGGATAATGCGTACAACCCAATACTAACGTGTCAGCGCCTCGCTCCAGCAATGGCAAGACATATTGCTCAAGCAATAGCCGGGTTTTGTCGCCCGACAGATCGCCTGCTTCCACCTGCTCAACCAGACCGGGACACGCCTGACCCAATATCTCAACATCCTCGCCGTATCGCGCAAACAACTTCACAAAATTATCGCTGGCCAAAGTCCGGCTGGTCGCCATAACGCCGATGACTCCTGATTGGGTATTCTCTGCCGCCGGTTTAACGGCAGGCTCCATCGCGATAATCGGCATCGAGAATCTTGACCGCAATGCCGTCACCGCCGCGCCGGTCGCGGTGTTGCAGGCGACGACAATGGCCTTGGCCTGACGATTCACTAAAAACTCGGTAATCGCAATCGACCGGGCTTCGATAAATTGCTGGGATTTATCGCCGTACGGTGCATGGCCAGAATCCGCCACGTACAGCAGGTCTTCGCCCGGCAACGCCCTGCGAATCTCATGTAGGACAGATAGGCCGCCAACACCTGAATCGAACACACCAATCGGATTTGCGGCATTCATAATTTGCGACTTTACCAGGCAATGAGGGAGGCTTTTACATTGGCAGTATAGGAAGCCAAAGCCGGCAATTCCAAGCCGGACATCAGAAAAATAAATCTCCACAGTCCGGCCGCTTTTGCCGCCTTATTTAAATTCAAAGCGTTATGGTTACAGTGGTTAAGCCGTCCTATCATCGGTTTGTCCAATATTTCAGGTTCAAGTAGCTTTTGGCATTTTTTAATGGGTTTTTCATAACATGGCATTATACATTCATGCGGATGGATTTTCCTGCCTTGCTGCTAGCGGCTGGAAAGGGCTTTGGGCCGCCTCTGCGAAACTCCATTCATTCGCTGATAAGATTTAAACGATTGCCGGACTCATTTTTTCCGTTAGAATGCGGCGCTCTTTCAGGCGCATGTTGTCTTTGGAAGAGACCACTATGGGCGTTGGCGATCAGGACGCCACCGTTGTTGATGAAGGGCGCATCGGACGATCCGACGATTTGACTGTAGCAGTAGTTTTCTTCAACAACGATGACGACGCGTTCATAGCTTGGCGCTGCAATTGATGCTGAAGCCGCCAACATCAGCGGGAATGTTAACGCAATATTTTTTCTGTCACGTTCTTGGGCGTAATAATAGGGAACAGCCCCAGTTTTGATTTTCTGCCATAAGTAACATCGCATAACCGTCATGGAATTGGGGCGTAGTCGCTATTCCATGACGGTGCTGCGCTATTGACATTAAATTTAAGCGTAATATTGGCGGTATCCCAGCTTGAACCTGTGCCGGGTAAAGGGAATAAAGCTCCCATATTATTTACCATCATCAGATCAAGTCCGGTATCGATGAGCAGGGATACCGGCGTCGATTTCAATAATGTTGCATCATCGTTAGCTACAGTAATTGCACCCTGTGGCGTATTCCAGTTCCAGTCTTGGTAAAAGTTCCCGACCTGCCCTCGGTCTGATTTGTGAGCGTTTGGAATACGAATGAGTTTGATGGACTGAGGCCAAGCTCCACTGTCTGGTGGTCTAGATAATAAGAGGGATAGAGCGGCGTAGAATTGTTGTTGGCGGTAGTCAGGTTGGCCAAGAATGCATTATCGGCAATCAAGGGGCGATCACCAGCGGATTTCCTTGGCCATCGTCGCCTATGCCCAGTTCGGCGATGTGATAATAGAAACCAATTATAGAATCGCCGGATGGCTGATACACAATAGTCGCAGGTTCGTATTTCGTGGTAACGCCCGGAAGTAGGGCATCAGCGCAAGCTGGGTAGCGCTTGATGTGGCGGATATTGCTGCCGTGGAGTCATTCTTCTGATATAGGGCTGCGGCTGGTATGACTATGCCGCACGACCCCGTATCGATCTGAACTTGAAGCTCAACCTCATAGCTATAAGTGCTGCTTGTTTGATTTGCAACTCCTATTTTGATCATGAATTTTCCAGGGACACTCGTGTCATGGGGTATGATAATCGGCGAAGCGTAGTTGGTCATTTTTATACACCTGGTTATCTAAAAAAAGCCTGCACACGGTGAAAGCTCAACCTGTGCAAACGCGCTTTGAAGAGCGGATCAGCTATGCCGGCAACAGCAGAGCAATCCGAGTCTCTCAGTAAAATGTTAATCGTTGAACCACATAGGCCATCGGCGATGGCCTAAAATCGACTATATCCAATCAAAAAAAGAAAGCCTACAGAAAGTCGCCAACCTACAGGGCTTGCCTGCAAGCACAATCACCAAAAGTAGGCGCTTACGACTGCATGGACAAAAAATGATCCAGTAGAGATAAGCGTAGCGTTTGGGAACAAGAAAATCATGCCGTTATCTTGGGGCATCGAAATGTTGGGCATAAACAGCATGCCCAATCGACTATGGATTTTGTGCTCCAGCAGCTGGCTCAATAGCTGTAAGTGCAACGCCAACCGCTTTCCCCAAGGCGTCGAGATGGATGTCGATACTGGAAAGATGCGAGGGTTCAAGCGGCTTTATAATCTGCTCCATTTGGTCGGAAAACACAGACAAGCCCAGCATGGTAGTGTAGGCCGTCGTGTGCTGATACCCCATCTGCGCCAAGAATCTTACCAAGTTGGTAAGGTCGGGTTGGTAAGTCGATAGCGCGGAGGCGTCGACAGCCGATAATAGATCGCCAAGTCCTGTAAATCTGTTAGTCATCTTGGTATCGGTTTCGATATCGAAAGCGCTGCCGTTAATACTGGTCCAAGGCTGAACTTGCGTATAAGAAATAGGGAGATGGGTTGTTGAATTCAACTTATTTATAAAAGCGCCCAGAACCAAGCTTCCTAGAGTGGTGTCGGTAGGGATGTTTGAGCTGTAGAAGCCTGGAATATTAACTAAAGTGGACGTTTGCCAAGCCTGTGGAATGACATCTAAGGGGTTGTATTTACTGGTATATTGCAATTGGAGCGACGATGTTGTGTTCCCTGCAACATAGCCGTAATACAGGGCAAAACCCTCGTTGCCTGGAGTCGGACCCGCCGTAGGCCATGCATGAATAGTATCAATCTTATTGTCGCTGTTCCAATTGATGCTGCTTACGATGTCATGCATATACAAGGCCAAAACCGGACTTAACGCGCCGCCCAAACTATGGCCTGCCACAGCGATTGTGGCGTTGGATGTTGTAGTGGCTTGGGAAAGCCAGTTGCCAAGCTCCGTAAGCATCGTGTTGTTGTCGTGGGTGGTATCTTCCATACCCAACAAGATTTGCAGGCCGTTGTTGGTACCGACAGAGATGGCAGGAGTAACTATCCGATCTATATCTGGAATTTTTGCGTCCGGCACTACCGTGGTCCAGTCTACAACGGTGTTTACCTGGAAGTCTTCCTGGAACCAACCGTACATGGAGTCGATATTCGTGCCGGCGATGGCTATTACATAGGCGTTCTGCGACTGGCTATACAGCAACATCATCACATTGTCGGCAACAACTGTTACCGAATTAGGATTATTGGAATGAACACACGGCCCCCAAATCAACTGCCAGTCACTGCCGATACAGGATTGGATCGTGGTATCTTGCAAACAGGCCTTGACCGCTGTGGTAACATATGTTTGCAAAGCGCCAGAGCTGAGGAAAGGTACTCCGAATGCAACGTTGGACAGGAGGGATAGGCTATGGATTTGGTTTTCGAGTGTATAGGAACCTGGTGTAGACATGGTTGTTTTCTCCGCAAAGCTGTTGAGTTTTATAATAACTAAAGAAACGTTGATTAATTCAAAATCCGCGTTCGAGTCGGGGTACTGGATTTCGCCCGTCACCTCACCCAAGCCATCGGACATGCGGTTTTCCGCATCTGACGGTTGAACCCAGCGACTTAAAATCCGAGGCTAACTATTAAGCCCCGTCGCCACAGCCGGACATTGTTTAATACCGTTTGCAGCATGGGACTGTACGCGTTGCGCCAAGCGCCTGTTTCATTAATGTTTGAACTAGGCCATAGGGGATGGCCTAAAGTCGACTATAGCCAATCAAAAAAAAGAAAACCTACAAAAGCCTACAGAAAACCGGGTTTGCCGCAGCAATTGTTATTGTCGAGGATAAGGCGCTGCTACGGTGAGATACATTCCCATGCGTTACGCCACAGTCACTTTGATACACAACTGATAACCTTGCCCGCGCACAGCCTTAATGGGTTGATCGGCGGCGCCCGCTTGCATGAGCTTTTTGCGCAAACGGACGATCTGGACTTCCAGTGTGCGTTTATTGAAATCCTCCTCCGCTTTGCCGGACAATTCGATCAATTGCCAGGATTCCAGCCTGTGGCCCGGTGCGCGGGCTAAGACTGACAGCATCGCGGCTTCATGCGCGGAAAGGCTGACGCCGTCCTGGGGGCCTTGCAAAAATAAGGTGCCAAGATTCAGCAGAAAATCGGGCCGTGCCTGTTCGTGACGCTTCATCCGTCTTGCGAGGGCTTGTACGGCGGCGCCAAGCTCTTCCACCGAGGTCGGTTTGGTCAGGTAAAGATCGGCGCCGCTTTCATAGCCGGACAGTTTTTCGTTGATCTGGTTGCGTGCGGTCACCATGATGATGCCGATCCCTGGTTGTGCTGCACGGAGGCGGCGCGCGAGGCTGATGCCGTCTTCGCCCGGCAGGTTGAGGTCGATCACCAACAGGTCAATGGCGAATGCGCCGATTTCGTCAGCCAGGGCTTCTGCGCAATCTACGCCAACCGCGTGATGTCCCATGCTACATAATGCTTCGACGGTGACTTCGCGTAGGGCATCGTGGTCTTCCACCACGACGATGTTCAGAGCGGTATCCATAGCTCGAATCTTACTTCGTTTTCAGACGTGCAATAGCGGATCCAGCCGCCAAGCAGTTCGGTCACGCTGCGCACCAGATACAGGCCAAGCCCGGAACCGGTCTTGCCTTGGGTGCCGGGACCGCGGTAATACTTGTCGAACACGCGCTGCGGGTCGGGCATGTCGGCCGTGCCCGACGCATTGGCAATGCTGTTGAGAATGCCTAATCGCCCTTGGTGTTCAAACAGGCTGACGTTGATATACACGGCGCTTTGCGGTTCGGCGTATTTGAGCGCGTTATCGATCAGGTTACCCAAGGCAATGCGCAGCAGCTGAGGGTCGGTATCGACTGTCGGCAGTACTCCGAACTGAATCACCAGTCGTTGCGGCGTTGCGCTGGCTGTACGCAGTTCGGCGAGCATCGTGTCTACTCGGCAAGATTGCCGTCCCGGGACAAGCTGCCGTTGCTCCAGTTGATCCGCTTGCAGGCAGCGCTCGATAACGGCATCTACATCCTGCACGGACTGCTGGGCGTGTTTCTTGACGGTGGCGCTGACTTCTTTCATTCCCAAAGTCATGCGGATGACCGACAACGGCATTTTGAGTTCATGATTGAGCATGGACATGAAGCGGTTTTGCGCTTCGCGCTGAGTTTGTTCTATTTCAAGCTGCTGCCGGATTAATACCAGTTTCAGCACAGCCTGTTCGCCATCGCGCAGCAACTGGCGGGAGCGAAGATGCAGCAGCGCGAACATCAGGCAGGCAGCGATGAAACCGTTCACCGACATGGTGTACAGGTTCCACTCAATGGCTTTGACCCAGCCCAACAGAGGTAGCAGGCCTATGAGCAGCGAAACGGCCAGCAAACTGTATATCGTACGCAGTATGCGGCGACCGGGAGCGGCTTCCTGCCGGGCACTAAAGACCAGAACAACAATCAGGGGAATGCTCAGCGTAATCATCAGTGCGGTGATCTGCAACGCAAGGCGTGTGTGCCCGGAAGCCATGATCGCCAATGCGGCCAAAATCACCAGAATTATGGCATCGACTCCTCGCATAGCGAGACGCAGAGGCGCAAAAGGAGTGAGCAGTGTTCGATGGAATATCGCAGCGACTAAAGAGTTCGCACATACGATGATGCTGGTCAGTTTATCAACAAGACCTGAAGAGTCGGACGCGAGCAGCGGTGCGAGCCCGCCCATCAGTGCGAAGTTGTGGCAAAGATGGATAATCTGGTGAAGGATAAACCAGGCTACCACCGGTTGACGGCTGGAAACATAGTTGTTGATGGCCCAGACCAGCAGCGATAACATGAACCCCAGATAGCCAATCTGATACATGCCGAGCCACATATCCTTGATCTGGGCTTGATGCGGTTCAAGCGCTTCCACATTGAGCATTGATGAGCTGGTGGTTTTGAGCCGCAAGTAATAGACGCTTTCCTGCTTGACCGGTTTGATCGCAAAACCCAATACCGGCGATGCCCTTTCACGTGCCAAGTAGGGTGTGCGGTCACCCGTGACGCGGGTTTTCCATCCGTCCGGAACAGCGGGTTCAGGTTCGTAAAGTTTTATTTCATCGAGAAAGGCGGGACGGATACGCAACACCAGTTCGCCGCCATCAGCGCATGGACGCACTACAATGCGTAGCCAGTGGACTGAATCGGTATATCCTTTGGATAAAATGGCGTCAGCCGGTAGAAACTTTGCCTGAGCGACTTCCTCTATGGACAATGTACCGGTACGATCTTCGAGAACGGCGCGCGAAACAATGCAATCGCCGCCCCAAGCCGCGGATGAGAGACTCCAACTCAAGGCCAAGAACAAAAGAAAGGGAAATGAATGCATAATTCAATGATCGGTGATCAGCCTAAAAGTTACCTGATTAGCAAGAGTGCGATTAAAAAATGATGCAAGCTTATCGAACGGGTTAAATTTTCGATGGCTCCCAAACTCTATCTTTAGAACTCAGCCACCTAAAGCTCTGGCTTTCCGTCTACCCTCACACAACGGCATGCAACCCTTTGACCACACTTTCTAACCGCAATGGTAAACCACTAGCTGTCGTTGTTTACCCGCCCGGAAACCATGGGTTGGATATCGTGCTAAACTCTTGGCGTTTTTTACAACAGGACTCGGGCTTTCAGCTATACGGTTATGTCATCCTTGAAAACCCTCTGCATCTTATCGTTGCTTCGAAAAATTTAAGCCACGCTATACAGCGATTTAAATCCTTCAAGGCAAAGTAAATCATCGCGCATCTGGAACAATGCCGCTCGGTAAAACTATTTATCTGCGTTCCCACGCGCTACGTCACTACCATTAAGTTAAGCGTTGTAGGAGCGGGCCATGCCCGCGATGAAGGCGCTACAACTTTGCAATCGCGGCCCGCTCCTACGGTGCCATTGTGCTTACCTTAATGGCAGTGGCGCGCTACGTGGGAACAAGGTAATCCAGAAGCCCACCTTACAAACCAAACAACTCCCGCATCTTCTGCCCAGGGCTTTCAGCCCGCATAAACACTTCGCCGACCAGGAAGGTGTATATGCCGTTGTCCAGCATCAACTGCACGTCTTCATGGGTATGAATGCCGCTTTCGGTGATGATCAAACGGTCTGCGGGAATATCGGCTTTTAAATCCAGCGTGGTCTGCAACGACGTTTCAAAGGTGCGCAGGTTGCGGTTGTTGATGCCGATCAGTTTGGTGTCCAGCGTTAAGGCTCTTTGCAGTTCTTCCGCATTGTGGACTTCCACCAATACATCCATGCCCAGTTTGGTTGCGGTGTCTGACAGCTCGTGCATTTGGCCGTCTTCCAGCGCGGCGACGATCAGCAATATGCAGTCGGCTCCCAAGGCGCGGGCTTCGTAGATTTGATAAGGGTCTATCATGAAGTCTTTTCTTAGCACCGGCAGCGGACAGCGTTCCCTGACCATTTGCAGGTAGACTTCCGAGCCTTGGAAAAAGTCCTTGTCGGTCAATACCGACAGGCAGGCCGCGCCGTGCATCGCGTAATCCTGGCCGATAGCGATGGGCTGGAAATCTTCCCTGATCACGCCTTTGCTGGGCGAGGCTTTTTTGATTTCCGCAATAATGGCCGGTTGTTTTGCCAAGACTTTGCTTTGCAGCGCGTTATAAAATCCGCGCGGGCCTTCTACGGTTCCGGCAATTTCTTCCAGATTGGAGATGGTCATGCCCAATCTGCGTCGGGCGACTTCTTCGGCTTTTTTATCGAGGATTTTTTTTAAGATATCTGGGGTATCGGTCATGGCTTCTAGTTGTTTTATAAGGTTTTTGAATAAGCGATCAACGCATCGAATTTGGCCTTTGCCGCACCGCTGGCGATAAGCTGCCCAGCCTTTTCTATGCCCGCGCTTAAGGAGTCGGTGATATTGGCCGCGTAAATTGCCGCCCCTGCATTGAGCGCGACTATGTCCCGAGCCGCTCCAGCTTTATTGTCCAGCACTGATTTTACCATCACCAAGCTGGTGGCTGCACCATCAACGGCCAATTCGGCCAGACTGGCACGGTTAAAACCGAATTGCTCCGGCGTAATCGTATAGCTGGTGACGTTACCGTCTTTAAGTTCGGCAATGGTTGATGACGATGCAATGCTGATTTCATCGAGTCCGTCGTCGGCATTAACGACCAGCACATGCTTGCTGCCGAGTTTTTTTAATACCTGCGCCAGCGGCTCTACCCACTGTTTAGCAAAGACACCGATCAACTGGTTGGGCGCTCCAGCGGGGTTGGATAACGGGCCCAACAGGTTGAACAGGGTTCTTACGCCCATTTCTTTACGGGCATTGCTGGTATGCTTCATTGCGCCGTGATGTTTGGGCGCAAATAAAAACCCGACGCCGATTTCATTGACGCAGTGCGCGACTTGCTCGGCGGTTAAATCCAGATTTACCCCGGCCGCTTCCAGCAGATCGGCGCTTCCGCAACTGCTCGACACGGAACGGTTGCCGTGTTTGGCGACTTGCCCGCCCGCTGCGGCCACGACAAAGGCGCAGGTGGTGGAGATGTTAAAGGTATTGGCGCCATCGCCGCCGGTGCCGCAGGTGTCGATGACATGGTCGCCTTTTACAGCCACTTTGGAGGCCAGTTCGCGCATCACTTCGGCGGCTGCGGCGATTTCATCAATGGTTTCGCCTTTGCAGCGCAGGGCGATCAAGAAGCCGCCGATTTGCGCGTCGGTGGCTTTGCCGCTCATGATTTGCCGCATCACGTCGCGCATTTCATCGGAACTGAGATCTTGTTTGTTCAGCAGGGCTTGCAGGGCTTGTTGTATGTGCATTCGGATTTATGTTTTGTATTTGAAAATTGTAAATAGAACGCTGATGACGCGGATAATTATGATGACCCAAAAAATGTAAGTACTCACCAAAAGCCGATTCTGAGTATCCAAAGCCAGCTTTGGACTCCAGAAAGTGTGCTATCGGAGTTCAAAGCTGGCTTTGAACATTATGATCAGATTACGCTGAGTAATTACAAAAGTCTTATTTAATCATAATTATCCGTGTCATCTGCGTTCTATTATAAAATCAGCCGTTCAATTCATCCTGCAAGCGCTGATAAATGCCGCCGAAGCTGCCGTTGCTCATCAACACGAAATGCCCGCCATAACGCGCTTCAAATTTGAGCTTAGCGATGATTTCATCCAGCGATGAACAGATCTCGATATTACCGGCGTATTTTTTCAACTCGCCCAAATCCCAGCCCATTCCTTCCGGTTGGTAGATGATGGCCAGATCAGCATTGCCCAGAGATTCCGCCAGCGTTTTGGTATGTACGCCAAGGCGCATTGTGTTCGAGCGAGGTTCGACGATGGCAATGATACGCTCCTGCCCCACCTGTTTGCGCAAGCCGTCCAGCGTCGTTTGTATCGCGGTCGGGTGATGGGCAAAATCGTCGTATAAGGTCACGCCATTCCCTTCGGCTCCGCTCGGGGCAGGAATGTTGGCTATCACTTCCATGCGGCGCTTGACGTTTTTAAACTGCGCCAGCGCGGCTATCGCATCCTTAGGCAGGATACCGACGTGTTTTGCGGCGGCTATCGCCGACAGCGCGTTGTAGACATTATGCTCGCCGGTCAGCGACCACTCGACACAGCCTTGCACTTGATTGTCCATCAGTACATCGAATTGGCTACCGTCTGCTTTAATCAATTGTGCAATCGTAGGGGCAATCCCTTGTGGTTGCCCTGATTGGGCGGGCACAAGACCCGCCCCTACCGAAATCACTGTCTTGGCAACCGGCGTCCAACAGCCCATCGCCAGAACGTCATTGATATTGGCGTCGCATTCGGGGCTGATAATCAGGCCTTCGCCGGGCACCGTCCTGACCAGATGATGGAATTGTTTTTTGATCGCATCCAGGTCCGGGAAAATATCGGCATGGTCGTATTCCAGGTTATTGAGGATCGCGGTGCGGGGCCGGTAATGGACAAACTTGGAGCGCTTGTCGAAAAACGCGGAATCGTATTCATCGGCCTCGATCACAAAAAAATCGGACTCGCCCAGCCGCGCCGAAATACCGAAATTTAACGGAATGCCGCCGATCAAAAATCCCGGATTAAAACCCTGATGCTCCAGTATCCAGCTGAGCATGCTGGTCGTGGTGGTTTTGCCGTGGGTTCCGGCAACGCCCAGTACCCATTTGTCCTGCAACACGTGCTCTGCCAGCCATTGCGGGCCAGATACGTATCTCAGCCCCCTGTTCAGCACCGCCTCGACTTCCGGGTTTCCGCGCGACAAGGCATTGCCGATAATCACCAGATCGGGTTTGCTATCCAGGTTCTCGGCCCGATAGCCTTCCATCAACACGATCCCTTGCTGTTCAAGCTGTGTGCTCATCGGCGGATAAACATTTTGATCGGAACCACTGACCTGATGCCCAAGCTGCCGCGCAATCACGGCAAGCCCGCCCATAAATGTTCCGCAAATACCTAAGATGTGAATATGCAATGTTTTTTCCTTATTGGTAAGTGGCCAGTTTATTTTTTGACCGGCGGTTTTGCACCGGGGGGTGCTGCCGGTGGTTTGCCGCCTGCGCCATCTTTGGCTGTCGAGTCTTCTATCGGCACGTCCGCCTCTTCTTTTGCCCCGGCTTTTTCCAGAATTTTAATGATTTTGTCATGGGCGGTTTTCTTGGCCCTGCCCATGACGGTCACACTTTGTTTATCCAGCGCATTGACATCGGCTCCGGCCGCGATCAGCAACTTGACGATGTCTTCATCGCCAAAAACCAGCGCATCCATTAACGCGGTCGTTCCCAAATTATCGGCCACATTAACATCGGCACCGTAACCTAACAGGGCCTTAACAATCTTTACATTGCCGTTAAAACTTGCGGCCATCAGCGCGGTGCGACCGCCGGCTGTTTTGCTGTTAACGTCTATCCCTTGCGCCAGCAAAGCCTCTGTTCTGTCAACCTTGCCAGCCATGGCCGCCGCAAATAAATCTTGTCCATCTTCAGCATAAGTCGCTTGGGACAAGGCTAATAACAGGAATAAAAAGCAGTCTTTATATTTCATACTGAATAGTTGCTTGCGTTTAATGAAAAGTTACGATGAAATAATCAACATATTACCTATATGATCCAATAATGAACGAAAAAAACAAAATAATAGTTGAAGCCACGCCCCATTTCATAGAAGCGCAATCTTCTCCGGATGAGGATCGCTATGTCTTCGCCTACACCATCACTATCACCAATGTCGGCGAAATACCGGCAAAGCTGCTCCAGCGCCATTGGCTGATTACCGATTCCAACGGCAATATCCAGGAAGTCAGAGGCGACGGCGTCATCGGCGAACATCCCTATCTTAAACCCGGCGAATCTTTTCGTTACACCAGCGGCGCGATGATAGCGACGCCCGTCGGCGTCATGCAGGGCGACTATACAATGCATTCGGATGATGGCGATAAATTCCACGCAGATGTTCCGAGATTTACCTTGTCCATCCCTAGAACTCTGCATTAATAATGTCTATCTATGCTATTGGTGATATCCAAGGCTGTTTTGATGAGTTATTAAGACTCCTTGATACCCTCTCTTTTAATGAACATACCGATCAACTGTGGTTTGCCGGCGATCTGGTTAATCGCGGCCCCAAGTCGTTAGAAACGCTCCGCTTTGTCAAATCGCTGGGCGACGCTGCGATCACTGTGCTTGGCAACCATGACCTGCATTTATTGGCCGCGTCCTGTGCGCCCAAAATAGCCCATAAAAAAGACTCGCTGCTGCCGATCCTTGAAGCGCCGGACAGCGATGAGTTAATCGATTGGCTAAGGCATCGGCCGTTGTTTCATTTTAACGATGATTTCTGTCTGGTTCACGCCGGCATTCCGCCGCAATGGGATTTTAAAAGAACCCAAAAAATGGCCATGCTGGCGGAGCAGGCCCTAAGAGGCTCCAATTATCAGGCGTTTTTAAAACAAATGTACGGCAACAAGCCCAATATTTGGTCATCCAACTTGAAAGGGGTCGAGCGCTTACGTTTTATCGTCAACTGCTTTACCCGAATGCGCTATTGCGATGCTGATGGCCGACTGGATTTTATCCATAGCGGGCCTCTAGGTTCTCAACCTAAAGGCTTGGTTCCGTGGTTTGATGCACCCAAGCGTAAAAACACCGACATGCGTATTATCTTCGGCCATTGGTCCTCCTTGGGCTATTACGAAGGGCCGAACTGTTACGCGATTGATACCGGCTGTCTTTGGGGCGGCCAGCTAACCGCATTAAGATTGGGGGAGCAAGTGCAGCGTTTCAGCATCGATTGCCCCGAAGCTAAAAAACCCCGTAAAAATAATCTGGCTGTGGCGGGTTAACCAAAAAACCAGCTCGTAAGGATATTGGAGTCCAAAGCTGGCTTTGGAGAACCACAAAACATCCAAAGCCAGCTTTGGACTCCTGCTATTTCCGTTTTTCCAACTTCAAAAAACTGTAGCTGAATGCGACATCTGGATCATCCTGAATATCTTCCCGCTCCACCTCTATCCACTGCTCGGCATCAATCTCAGGAAAAAACGTATCGCCGGGGAATTCCTGATGTATCAACGTCAAATAAAGCGTATCGGCAACCGGCAGCATCGCCTGATAAAAATCAGAGCCGCCGATAACAAACACCTCTTTGGCGTCAGCGCAACTTGCCAGCGCCTGGTCAATATCGTTAAAAACCAGACAGCCCGGTTGGCTGTATGAAGGATTCCTGCTGATAATGATATTGGTGCGCCCCGGCAGCGGCCTGCCTATCGACTCATAGGTTTTTCGCCCCATCAGAATCGGTGCGCCCATGGTTATTTTTTTGAATTTTTTAAGGTCGGCGGATAAATGCCAGGGCATTTGATTATTAAGGCCGATGGCCCGGTTGCTCGCCATCGCGACGATAAGTGATATTTTCATTTTAATGCAGTATTCTTTAAGCAATTAATTTCTCCCCCAGCATCATACTATGAAAAATATACTGGTTGTATTTACCGGCGGCACAATCGGCTCTGTTGCAACTGACGGCACCATCAATACCTCCGACACCACATCGTTCAAATTAATCCAGCTGTTTCAACAGCATTACGAGTGTCACCGTCAAATCCATTTCGACACCATCCAGCCGCTACAAATTTTAAGCGAAAACCTTGCGCCCCCGGCCTGGAAAACCCTTATTGCCGCAATAGAAGCCGCCCGGCCCGAGCAGTATGACGGCATCATCATTACTCACGGCACAGACACCTTGGCTTATACCGCTTGCGCGTTGAGCTTTTATTTTAATGCCGCCAGAATTCCGATTCTGCTGGTTTCCAGCGATTATCCACTGGATCATCCCAAAGCCAACGGCGTTGAAAACTTTATCTGCGCTGTTGAGTTTATCCTGCAAACCTGCCCTGAGCCTTATCGAAGGGTAAACCGTGCCGGAGTTTTTGTACCCTATCGTAACCAACAGCAAATAACCCAACTGCATCAAGGCACTCGTCTAGCTTGTTCGTTACAGTTAAGCGGCGATTTTTTCAGCGTTCAGGGCAAGAGTTACATGCAATATGAAAACCGGCGGTTTTCGCTATTGAATCCGGCTGCACAACAGACATCGACTAAGACCATCCCACTAAAAGCCGATTTTTCCGACCGCATCCTGATGATAAAGCCCTATCCAGGCTTGAATTACTCCCGGTTTAACCTGGACAATATCGATGCGGTTTTGCATGATTTGTATCACTCCGGCACCGCGTGTGCATCGTTGCAATGGGGCGAAAACTATTCGTTGATTGAATTCATAAACCGATGCAAAAACCTAGGCATCGCCGTTTATCTGGCTCCGGCGATTAAATCGACCGATGCCTACCAAAGCACCCAGGCATTAATCGAGCAAGGCGCTGAAATAATCTGGAATATGTCAATTGAAGCCGCCTATGTAAAACTGCTGTTGGCTTACGGCAATTTTAACGACAAACAGGAAATATTAGATTTCATTGCTGCGGATATTGCCGGGGAACACATTTAGTAAAGCGGCAAATGCGCCATGCAGTCGTCGGCAATTGCTCCATGCATTGCTCTACCTCCTGCATAATCCACAGGGATGTGGTGAATGCAGATATTGCAGGAGCAAATATCTGCCTATGCAGTCGTCATTCTGCAATAAACCGGCTTTGATAATCCTCCATAGCCCGTCTAATCACTTCATGCGCTTCTTCCCGCCCGTACACATTGGTTATTTCGCAGGAATTCTTTTCGCTCGGCAGTTGTTTATAAGTCAGAAAATAATGTTTCAGGCGGTTGATATAAGACTCGGGGCAGTCTGATACGTCACTCCATTGCCGGTAAAACTCATCGCCTTTCATGACTGCAATAATCTTGTCGTCAGCTTCGCCGCCATCCAGCAAGCGAAAGCCGCCGATCGGTATCGCTTGTAACAGAATATCGCCATGCGTCACGCTACGCTCGCTCAACACGCAAATATCCAGCGGGTCGCCATCGCCTTTGACAACTGTTCGGCCCGATTTTAATTCGGCATATTCGGCAACCCTGTCCGCGCAATAGGTTTGCGGAATAAAGCCGTAAAGCGTAGGAACGGTATTGGAAAACTTTTGCGGGCGGTCGATTTTAAGATATCCGGTTTCTTTGTCGATTTCGTATTTAACGGTATCCGATGGGACTATCTCGATGAAGGCCGTGACAACATCCGGTGTATGGTCGCCAGGGCTGATGCCATGCCAGGGATGCGCTTTGTATTGTATATTCATGAATAATGGTTAATTTGTTAAAAAATGGGAACTGCCTGTTCCTGTCTTGATGCCGGGCGACCGGCCGGTCGCCCCTTACATCGCTAAACAGAAATCGGCGCCTTGATATGTTCATGCGCTTGGTAATCGACGACTTCAAAATCTTCATATTGATAATCGAATATCGATTCCGGCCTGCGCTTTATTTTTAATGTCGGCAGAGCGTAGGGCTTGCGGGTCAATTGCAAGTCAGCCTGCTGCTGATGGTTCAGGTACAGATGCACGTCGCCGCCGGTCCAGATAAAATCGCCGACATCCAAATCGCACTGCTGGGCGACCATATGGGTCAATAATGCATAACTGGCTATATTGAACGGCAAGCCTAAAAACGTGTCGCAACTGCGCTGATAGAGCTGACAAGACAGCTTGCCATCGGCCACGTAGAACTGAAAAAACGCATGACAAGGTGCCAGCGCCATTTTGCCTTGCCCCACATTCTGCTGTGGGCTGATGCTTTCATCCGGCAAATCCGCGACATTCCAGGCGGAAACGATAATCCGGCGGCTGTTCGGCGTTGCTTTAAGTTGTTCGATAACTTGCTGGATCTGGTCGATATGCCGACCGTCGGGTGTCGGCCATGAACGCCATTGATGGCCATACACGGGGCCTAGCTCGCCGGTTTGATCCGCCCACTCATTCCAGATATTGACATTATGCTGATGTAAAAAGCTTAAATTAGTCTCGCCTTTTAAAAACCAAAGCAATTCATAAATAATCGATTTTAAATGTATTTTCTTGGTTGTAACCAATGGAAAGCCTTCCGCCAGCGGAAAGCGCATTTGATGACCGAAAATGGACAGCGTGCCGCTTCCGGTTCTGTCGCCTTTCTGGCTGCCTTCGGTGATGATTTTATCGAGTAATTCTAAATATTGCTTCATGCGTTATTTAACTATCGTTTTTTTAACAAAATTTACGGACATTTTGAAACTATGGCGTGCGGGAATGCAGGCTTCGCCTGCGCTGGCAAGCAGAGCTTGCACCCCAGCGACATGATAACGACATAGCCTTTTAATTTTAAATTGAAAACGCTATGTGTCGACTCATTTAATTTAATTAGTTTTGGATTTTTACGTAGGGTTGCCAACTCCATCCAGAAGTTTAATGAAATTCCGCTTGGGTTTAAAGCGGACGCGCAACTCGGCCAAATAATCGCCAAACTCACGATTACGCTTTTGAGCGTTCATTATCCCCCCAACCTTACGAATTAGCTTTACGGCATCTGCGTAAGCCGCATTGTTGGTTTGATCGACGATGGACGGGATCGTTCGCTTATAAAGGATGAGAGCATCGTTCGGATGTGTCGGCTCCAATTTACCGGCCAATGCAAGTAGCAGCCCCTGATTGCATTGGCCTGCATGTGCCGCCGTCCAAGCGGCATCAAGATCATTCTCCCACAAAGCGATTTCAAGCCGCAAAGAATAATCAGGTATTGAAGGTTTCGGTTTCCAGTGTGTTGTCAAAGCGGCTTGATTGGCAATGACTTCGGCAACCCGCGCCAAAGCGCGCTCGCGCTGTTCGGGCCAAACGCCGAGTTGTTCGGCAACGGCGTGAAGTTTTTTGTATTGCTCCAGCGACGCCCGCTCCTCAAACTGCACCCAAGTCAATTGCAAGGCTTCATCGTTGCGCTTGCGTTGCAGATAGGCCGCCACCAGAAAATCCCGCAGCCGGTTATCCGTCGCTTTGGGGAAAGCTTGCAACCCGCGTTCCGCCCAGTCCAGCGCCTTGTCGTCCTGCCCGGCCTTGACCCATATTTCGGCGATTGCCAGATAATGGTAAGGCAACGACAGATCTCGCGACTTGATCGCCACCAGCTCCTCCACATCGCCGCTCGCCTTGGCCAGCGACTCCATGATGCTGGTGATATGGAAGCGATGCGAGTCGTAAGCGTCGCTGCTTTGCCGTGGCTTGATCTTGGCCCACTCGGCTTCGGCCAGCTCCCGGTAGCGCCGCAGCCCTTCCTCGCCGAGCGCATCATGGTAAGTCATGGCATTAAAACTGCAAATCCCGAACGGCGATGTCGTCTCGAAACGAAACAGGCGTTCCGCCAATGCTTTTGGCTCCGGCTTCGCCAGCTCGCAGGCGCTAAGATGCAAATCGCCAAGTGCTTGTACAATGCCGCCAACCTCGCCATTCGAATCGTCAATCTGTTCCATAGCGTTTTCCACGCGCTCAATGGCGTATTCGGCCAATCCGACCAACATCGCAGCGCTATCCGGCGTAAGCAGTTCCGCCAGCGATTCCACGACCTGATCGAGATTTGCCGCAAAGCTGCGGGACTCTCGCCAGTCAATAAAGCCCTTGATGCGTGTCGCCTGGTCTATCGCCCTGCGAAAGGCTTTGACCACATCGGTTCCCCCGGCGACACGCTGAGCCTTGAGCAATAAAGACTGATGCAATCGGTCATCACGCTTGGCCGTATCCAGCAATAGCTCGATCAATACCTCCGGCGTTTGTGTGTTCAAATAGTCCTGGATATCGCTCCACTGATCGCGGCGTTTCTTTTTTCCGGATACTGCGCCCTCTGATTCTTTCTGCATCGGTTTACTTATTTGGAATAGTTTTTTTATAAGCAAAATAAAATAACGCCGCACCAATCAAAATCATCGGCGTTGACAGTATCTGTCCCATGGTCACCCAGTCCAAAGCCAAATAGCCTAACTGTACGTCCGGCATCCTGAAAAACTCGACGAAAAACCTGAAGCAACCGTAAAAAAACAGCGCCATGCCGGTAGTCGCCATAACCGGTCTGGGCTTGCTCGAATATATCCAGAGGATGATGAACAACACTACGCCTTCCAAAAAGGCTTCGTACAATTGCGAAGGGTGGCGGGCCAACGGGCCGCCGGTAGGAAATACCATGGCCCAAGGCACGTCGGTCGGCCTTCCCCATAACTCGGAATTGATAAAATTGCCGATACGCCCTGCGCCTAAACCAATAGGCGCCAGCGGCGCGATAATATCGGTCAGTTGCAGCATGCTGCATTGCTCCTTTTTGGAAAATAACCACATCGCGATAAACACGCCCAACATGCCGCCATGAAAGGACATGCCGCCTTGCCAAATTTTAAACAGCACCAGCGGGCTGTCCAGGAAACCGGCAAAATTGTAAAACAGGATATAGCCGATCCTGCCGCCCAGGACAACGCCGAACGCGCCGTAAGTAACCAAGTCTTCTATGGCTTCCGGCTTGATCGGCGACCAGGGCTGTTCTGCGCGCTTTTGCCCTATAAACCATACGGCGGCAAAACCGATCAGGTACATCAGGCCATACCAGTGAATCTTTACCGGGCCTAGACTTAAAGCAATGGGATCAATTTGTGGGAAGTTCAGCATAATTGTGGGATGAATGGTTTATTGAAATGGTGGTCATTTTATATCCATCGCACATTATTGTCGGTACCTTCGTTCCCTCTCCTGCTGGACAACTGCACGGATGCAGGAGGTAGAGCAACGCAGGAGCAGTTGCCGAGAGGGTTAGGGTGAGGAGATTTAATAACCGACAATGATGTGCGAACACTATATTTGTCTTATTGTATCTTTAGCCACATCTACCAGCCTAATAAGATTTGTCTCTCAGGCCTCGTGTTTGCATACTCGATTTACCGCTTGAATCTTCTTATTTATTCTCAATTTCCGACTGGCATTAGAATTCATCAGCAATTATCTACTTCTTATGTTGCTCCGGCAGAGCCTTAGCGGCAGTCTCCAACATCTTCAAATTGTATGCTTCGCCTTCAGACTCCAGCAGTGCCCGGCGCTGGGCAGCGAATTTTGCATACTCGGCTTCGGCATGAGCGTCGGCTTGTTTCTTGGATAGGTTGCCTGCGTTGGGTAGTACATTTCGATCATTAAATGCCAAAAAGCTATTCAGTTTTTCTTCCCAATCCTTCAAAAAAACTTCCTTGCGCCGCTTGGCTTGATCCTCGGCAAAATCCAACCACATCACCACAATTCTATTGAGCTCGCCGATCTCGTTTTCAAACAAAAAGTTTTTGGCGATGCTGACATCGGCTTTTCGTACCGTCCCTGACTTCCAGGTTGTTAAGCCCATATTCGCTTTACTGCTGTCAGCTCGTTCATGGATCAACTCAGCAGCGGTTTTACCAGTAACAGCAAAATGCAGCTTGTTTTGAATCACTTTGAAAAACTGCGTCGTTTCCGCCAAGGTCGGCGAATAATCGGCCGCCATCGCGAAAATCTCCCGCACTCGTAAATACATGCGCCGTTCGCTGGCTCTAATATCGCGGATGCGTTCCAGCAATTCATCGAAATAATCCGGCACCCCGGAGCCTGCAACAGGCGGATTTTTCAAGCGCTGATCGTCCAGGGTAAAGCCCTTCACCAGATATTCGCGCAATCGCTCGGTAGCCCAGCGGCGGAACTGGGTGCCGCGAGTTGAGCGCACCCTGTAGCCTACGGCCAGAATCGCGTCGAGATTGTGATGGTCGATGTTACGGCTTACTTGACGACTGCCTTCCTGGCGAACTATTAGGAATTTCCTAATAGTTGCCTCCGGTAGTAGTTCGCCATCGGCATAAATGGTTTTTAGATGTTCGTTGATGGTGGGTATTTTTACTTGAAACAATTCCGCCATCAGCGCTTGCGTCAGCCACAGCGTGTCTTCTACGAACCGGCATTCGACTCGGGTTTTACCGTCTTCTGTTTCGTATAACAGAAATTCACCTGGAATCATTGGTTATTCCTATAACCGTTTAAATATAGGATATGCTGAGTTCGACTCATACATATTTCACGATTTCTTACACTTTGGCGAGTTTTAGCCCCTATCAAATAGATCATCTATTTCATCGATAGCAAGTATCGTTGGTCCTTCTAATCTTGGCTCATTTTCTTCGTGTAAATGTTGAAAATAATCAGACAACTCTTGAGTTACATCATACGATTCCAAGATACTACTAACATCGTCCGCGCAAAAATTAACACCAAGATCTACAAGCTCCTTTTCGATTAACTTCTTCAACTCATTGCCAGCAGCTCTATCATCCTCATATTCAACCATCGAAAACGCTAAGTTCACATCAATAAATTCAGAAAAGTTATCCGACACCACTTCGATTACATGCTCTTTTACTAATTGAACTATCTCCTTATATCCTGTCGTGGCCTCCGGGATCACCAATAAAAGCGATGATATAGCTCTCATTTCGGTGTACGAACCAACAATATCAATGTTGCTTGAGATGAAACTCAATGCCTGCTCTGAAGTTACGATGCTTTGCTCAACACCCCACTCAACAATCTCGAACGAATCATCCGTTGCTTCTTCCCTGCCTTCATTGATAATAAAAAAAATGGCAGCATGAAAGGCCGCCGAGACATTACTCTCAAAGCCGCCGCAGCCTCTATACACGTCACAAAGTGCTGAAACATACGCAACGCTTACGCCGCCAAAATATTTCTCTGCTAAATGTTCAATTAACACATCACAAATCGACTTTGCGTCCTCTTTAGACAGGCGGCGATCAGCCTGAAGACTGCGCAGGGTAATCAAAGATCGGAGCGTTCTGAGGCTTTGCATTCCAAGACGAAGCGCGACAACGTCTCCGGCATAACGCTCTAACACGTAATCACCAATCGACGGATTAAACAAATCGATGATCGAAGGACCTTGGGGTGAGACAGTGCGATTAAGAAAAGAACCAGTAAGCAACCGAATATTTGACTGAAACTCGCGCTGCCTACCGTGAAGGTTCTGGTTTTCAGGCAGTGCTAAAAAACGGTGGTACGCATCAGAAAGGATATTTTCACCAAGCGCGTAACCATTCAGCACTACTAATAATATGATGGCGCGACCAAAATCATCCTGTTGTGCATTGAAAGGGTTTTCCCAAACTTGGGATGGATTTGTTAGCGAACGAACAATGTGATCCCAATAGTCATCTGGCGGGCATGTTTCAAGTCTCGTCGTATCTGTGATGTAACTGATCAGACGAGGATTGAAATTTTTATGAGCAATAACTGTTCGGTATCGGCGGACATAATAGAGTTGCTCAATATATTCGTTTCCCAAATCAGAATGCCAAATGTGGTTATAGAGAATTTGTGCTTTATCTAGCTCCGTCAGGGATCGAATTCGAAGCTCATATTCGTTTTTCTGAACATTACCGTGTTCAAAATTATCAATTAAGAATTTTCCTTGATTGAGAATGGTGCTTCTTGAAGTCAAGACAAAACGCTTGTTCTTATTTGTTGCTATTCGTCGAATAAACTGCATGATCTGATTTCCTTCGTGCCCCTTAAGTGCTTCCAAGTAGTTGCGCCCCAAGAAATCATCAAAGTAAATAATCTGCCTGCTTTCAGGATCAAAGGCCGACTCCGCTTCTCGAATGTCGTCGGCAACTTTTAGATAAGCAAATCCATGAGTGACATAATGTAAGCATAAGTGGTCGGCCAGTGTGGTTTTCCCAACTCCAGGCTCACCAGTAATGATCACTACACCTAGTCGATCTAATAAATTGAGTGCAGCCTCATGGTTGGCTGTCACAACATATCGAGAGGAAGAACGAATTATTTCTTCAAGTGAGAAAGCGCTTCGTCCCATAATTGCATTATTAAAAATGTGACCTAGAACTGTGGAACTATGAAGCCAAAGCTTATAGTGCCGTTGCTCAATGTGAGCTTTATCTTTGAGCAAATCATTTAGGTCTTCTTTACCGTAAATGTCGCTTTCGGATAGAACATACGGTGAAAGTGCACGATGAATTGCTTTTTTGTTTGCACGTGAAAGTGGGTTTGAGACCGCTAATAGATAACGATGCGGCTTAAGTGTATCGAGTTTTGGTTTTTCGTCCTTGTTTAACGCTCGAATAAGTTGCGTTAATGGAGTGTTGCTCCAGTGCTTGCACTGTAAAACTACCTCTTTGCCTTGATCGGTAAAATAACGACCGTCAACACCGCCATCTTTACCGGCTTTGAATCGCTCGAAACGGCAGCCTTGAACCTCACCAAGTAGATCGGCGCAAAGAATCTCGAATTCTTTGTCATTTAGCGATTTGAAATCGTAATCCGTCATAGGTATTTATGATTCCTTAATTATCTAAAAAGATTCTTTTTCGGCGACAAAGAACATTTTCTGAGCAAGTTAAAAAAGTCAGGTACTGTTACGTGTCGCGAATGACACGTTACAAATATGCTGTGGTTCTTCACAAGTACGACGTTTACTTAGCTATCAATCAGGCTCTGCCAAAATTAATCGAATTGTTGCTATCGTCATAAACAGAGTCATCGGTTGCAAAGGCGATTCCACGAAACCACGTGAAAGGTAGAACTGCTTGGTTTGGTCGGAAAGCGCATGAACCAATAGGGCAAACACTCCGGCATCACCAGCGACGTTGACTGCCCGTAGCATCGCGTCGCGTAGTAGTGCCTGACCTATTCCCTGATTGTGGTAGCGCTTATCGACGGCGAGTCGGCCCAGCAGCAGGACTGGCAACGGGTTGGGCATGTTACGCCGCATCGTCTTGGCTGCCGCCTCGTGGCTGATCGCTCCGGCCGACAGACTGTAGTAACCTATAACATCTGCACCGGCACACAACACGAAGCAGCGGGAAGCGCCGGAGGCATGATTCTTAAACGCGCGTTTTTTGAGCCATTCGTTTAGGGATGATTCGCCGCTGTCAAATTCCGCCAGCTCTTGATCAGCCGTGATCGGCGCGGGCGGTGTGAAATCAAGCGCGCTCATTTCTCCCAAGGCGCTTTGGTCTTGAGTAGCCGGCGTAGTTTGTCAGTCGGTGGCAATGGCTGATCGAGCAGTGCCTGAAATTTAGCAAAGGTGCCTTCATCGACGGTGAAGAATGCTTGGTCGAGCAGCACGTCTTCCGCTTCACGACAGGCGGCTTCAAGCATAAAATCTGAGCGGCTGCGGCCTAGGCGACTTGCGGCTTGGTCGATAAGATCGCGCTGTCTGGCCTTAGCGCGGATGTTGATGGAAACGGAAGCCGCTTCTTTGGTTTGTGTATTTGGCATGGCTATACTCCTTTGTATGCAGCCTGAGCATACATTATTGTATAGAAGGTTACAACACAGGCAGCCCTATTTCCCACGCTCCGCTCCCATCGTTGTAAACAAGTATTTCAAAGCACGTCAGGCTATACTGCTGGCGACCGCAAATCCATTCCGACCAGATTTGTGCCGGAATGACGGTATAGCGCATTACTGTTTTTAAATAATATGTGTCTAACTTAACTGGTAAAATTGATGCTGGAAATGGAAGAAGCTGGAAACTCTTTTACAAGCATAGTTTTTTGGAGCCAAAACCATGTCAGATAATTATCGTACTCGCCAAACACTTTCCAGACTCTGCGCTCTGCTGCTCTATTTCATCGGGTTTTCATGTTATTCCTCTTCACTAACATTCGTTGACAATGGCCATTTCGTCAAGATGATGGAAATCGATGAACTGGTTCGAACCGGCGGAACAAAGATGTTAACCGTGAACAACCCGACCGATTCGAGAATCAAATCTTATCAAGGCGTTTCGTTAATCCCGTTGTTGGACGCCGTTTTCAATTCAAATTGGAAAGACCGCGACGCGGTTAAATTTACAGCATCGGACGGATACCAGCCTATCATCCCCATTAGCGTCATCCTCAAGCACAACGGGATAATCGCTATAGGCGAAAACGGTCAACACGGATTTTCACAGCTGCTTGGAAACAATGGAGAGACTGTCGATCCGGGGCCATTTTTTTTGGTGTGGGAAAATATCCAAGACATCGCCGCCAAAAATGAGCCTTGGCTCAGTTGGCCGTGGCAATTAACGACCATCGCATTAACCTCATTCGAGCGGGAATATCCACAATCTACGCCGCCCTCCGCCAGCCAGGAATCTGTTAAAAAAGGTTTTTTGGCATTTCGGCAACATTGCATAAAATGCCATGCCATTAATGGTGACGGCGGCAATATCGGACCGGAACTCAATTATCCCGTCAGCGTTACCGAATACTGGCAGCCTGAATGGCTGGTCAGATTTATCGCCGATCCGCAAAGCGTGCGGGCAAACAGTAAAATGATCCCGTTTTACCGTGATGTCGGTAATCGAGGGGAACTCATCGCCGATATTGTCGAATATTTGAAAGTGATGGCAAGCAGAAAACCGTTGAATCGTTAGAGGAGTCGATTGCCATGCCTTATTTTCTACTCAGTATTGTTTTGCTTGTTAATGGCTGTGCTGTGCTAAAACAAGGCGAATTGCCTGCCATTACAGCCGATGACAATGTCAGTCCATCGTTTGTTATTCCTGACGTTAGAGATCGGATGCTGTACCTTGCCCGCCAGGAATGGGAATTGTTCGGCCGTCCCGAAGTCAATTACGATATTGAGCCGCCTTCACTCACTTATCCAAGTGAAGCAACACATGGTCATGAAACTCTACCGCCTTTTTTCAGCCGGATCTTCATGTATTGGTATGCTGTGACAGACCTACCGATAATCGGGCATGAAGGGGAGATTAGACCCTGGTCTGGCGCTTTTATTGTCTGGCTAGCTCGAAATGCAGGCGTGCCTGAAAGCGATTTGCCTTCTACCGTTTTGCATTGGGATTATATTGAGCATGTGATGTCGGCCGGTTCCGAAGACAGGTTTGTAGGCCATGACATCAACACTTATGCCCTTAAGCCCGGAGACATTATTTGTACGCCGCGGGGTGAAGCTTTTATCCAGTCAATTCACAGCTATAACGATCTAAGGCGTGGGGCTTACCACTGTGATTTAGTGGTTGCACAACGGCCTGGGGAGCTTGATGTAATAGGCGGCAATGTCCTGGATGCGGTCACCTTAGCTCATATCAAACTGGACGGAGCGGGAAAGGTGCTGCCCACAAAAACCAGGCCATGGTCGTTGGCGATAGAACAGCGAAATTAAAATACGAGTATTCAAGAATGGATGCATCAATCAACCAGGCAAACTATAAGGTCAGCCTGGTTGTTAAAGTGTCGTTAGATTTTTAAGTGTCAGTCAAACTGACGGGGTTTTTCACTGACTCTGTCATTCGACAACAATTGTTAGATGACCAATTTAGTGAAATGGTGGCCATTGAAAAATAACTTCTTTTTCAACTTTCGTGTCACGCGAGAATGTTGTTTTGTCATAATAAATGAAAACATCCGGAACCTATGCCATTAATTGTGAAAAATTTCTGTGTGCCGAGCAGCACAGATTGGTGGGTATCATCCAAACTCATATCAGATCTTTTTGTTTATACTACCAGCCTAATAAGATTTATCTCTCGAGCAAAGACAGATTTATATATGGCTACTTTCAATATGCGCGTGGTGGCAAGGCAAGCCTTAGTGAAAAAAGGAACATTAAATAAGTAAGCTGTTTTTCAATTTTAGTATCACCCCGACCATGTCGTTTTGACATAAATAATGAAAAATTTCTGTATCTGTGATACTAATGGTGCAAAATCAGTCCACCAAATTTATATGAGAAGAAACCCGGGGAGTCGCTGTTTTTGCGAAAGATTTTTCGGCCGCGGACCAAAAATCGGCAAAAATTACGCGACTGCTATCGCCTGCGGCGGCCCCGATTCGTCCTGCGGCCTTTGCTAACCATCCGAACGACAAACTCGGTCGCAATAATATCTCCATTTGCCTGCTGCTGCCCAGGGCGGTTTGAACAAGTCTCCTTCGAAGCTGGTGTGGCCGGGAATGATTGCATTGGTAGAGCCGCAGACCCTGGCTGTAAGGGTTCGCGCCATAGCGTATGTGGCCGCTGGTGGTCGTAACCGCGACCGACGACGGTGCGGCCACCAAGCTACCTCGCCGCCACAAACTTGACCTAAAATTGCATAAGAAAAAAACCGGTTCGCCTCTCCGCATCATGGCGGATTGCTGCACGAACCATACATGCCGTACGACAGTGAGGGTATTCTGCCCCGGCACTCGTGCCGTGGCTAGTTAACAGGAGGTTCTGAAATGTCAACAATGTTCCACGCCATCTTGCGCATTATTTTTTTTCTTCTGTGCTTCTATAAACCCAACGCCCTGGCAGATGATCAGGCCGGCGTTCCCGTTTTGAATTACCACCGATTCGGCCCCAGCGCGGCAGATAGCATGACGGTAACTACGCCGGTGTTCGAGGCGCAATTGAAGTGGATCAAGGACAACGGCTACACCGTCATACCCTTGAAGTCCTTGGTGGACTATCTGCGCGGTAATAGTCCGCCACCGCCTGCCAAATCCGTGGTGATCACTGCAGATGACGGCCACAAATCGATCTATACCGAGATGCTGCCCATTGTGCGCCGATACCAGATCCCTATCACCCTGTTCATTTATCCTTCGGCCATCTCCAACGCCTCTTACGCCTTGACTTGGGATCAGTTAATGGAATTGCAGCAGACGGGTCTTTTCGATATCCAGTCGCACACCCTCTGGAGTCCCAACTTTAAGAAAGACCGAAAGAGACTCCCCTTTGATGCCTATCAAGCATTTGTGAAAGAACAGCTCGAAAAGTCCAAGGCTATACTAGAGAAGAAACTGGGGAGAACAGTGGATCTTTTGGCTTGGCCCTTCGGGATTTATGATGACGACCTGGAAAAGGCGGCCGAAAAAGCGGGCTATGTCGCCGCTTTTAGTATTGACCGCCGCCCTGCCGATGTCACCGAAAAAATCATGTCTCAACCGCGCTACTTAATGGTGAACGGCGATGATACCAAGGGCTTTGCCTCTATAATATCGCCGGCCGGACCGCAACGAAGAAAACGGTAAAGACTAACTAGAACGCCGTCCGGCGTGGCGGCTTCAGCAACTGATGGGGAAGTAGTTATGAACAAACAAGGAGGGCGTTTTCTGATCCTGATTGGAGCCATGTTTTGGGCCGCGGCCGCGCCAGCCTATGAAGGTAAGGTGATGGATGCAGAGACGGGGGCACCCATTGAGGCGGCGGTGGTCACCCTGGGCGATCAGGCGGTGCGCACCGATAAACAGGGCGCCTTTCGTTTGGAAGGGAGCGGAGAAAAGCTCAAACTTCGGGCCGCAGGCTATACGCGGCGCGAAATTGCCACCGCAGAGTTGGGCAGTCCCGACGCGGACATCGCCCTGACGCCCTTCACGGTAAAGGGACTCTATCTCACCGTCTACGGCATCGCCAGCGCCAAGCTGAGGGGCGATGCCCTGAACACCATCGAAAGGAACCATCTCAACGCCCTGGTCATCGACGTCAAGGGCGATCGGGGCTTTATCCCCTTCCGAGTGGATCTGCCGCTGGCCGAGCAGATCGGCGCGCAAAACACCATTCTGGTCAAGGACATGAAGTCGCTCTTGGCCAGCCTCAAAGAAAAAAAACTCTACCTCATCGCCCGCATCGTGGTTTTAAAAGACGATCTGCTGGCGAGGGCTAGACCGGACCTTGCTGTCAAAAAAGGCGGCAGCGTATACACAGACCGTGAAAATCTACGATGGGTGGATCCCTTCAGCCGGGAAGTCTGGGACTACAACATTGCCATTGCCAAGATCGTCGCAGAACTAGGCTTCGATGAAGTCCAGTTCGACTATGTCCGCTTTCCCGATACACGAGGGGGGGCGTTTTCCAAACCTGCCACGGAAGAAAGCCGCACCCAGGCCATCACCGGCTTCCTGGAAGCTGCTTACCGGGCTCTCACGCCTTATAACGTCATGGTCGCCGCAGATATCTTTGGCTATGTCTCGTGGAACACAGACGATACCGACATCGGCCAGAAAATCGCTCCCATCACCAAGGTGGTGGACGTGGTCTCCCCCATGCTTTATCCTTCGGGTTATCACCTGGGTATACCCAGATACAGCAATCCGATTGAACACCCGTACCAAATCGTCTACTTGTCCTTGAAGCGAGCCCAGGAGCGCACCGGCGCCTCGCCCTTGCGTTTCCGCCCGTGGCTTCAGGCCTTCCGCGACTATGCATTCCACGGCGGAGATTTCAAAGAGGAGAGAATGCGCATACAGATCGAGGCCTCGGACGATTTTGGGGCCAGCGGCTGGATGTTCTGGAATCCGCGTAACATTTATCCCCAGGGGATTTTTTCCAACATCGGCCATCGTAATGAAGCTCAGAAAGAGACTCCACTAATAGTTCAATGAGAAATAAGTTTTTAATGGCGACGTTTACAATTCCCCGGATTTATTCCTGTCTGGTCTTTACTGCGGTCGTGACCCTTATCGGCGCCGTTTTGTTCGGTGGCCTCACCGCTTGCGTCCGCATGCCGCCATCTGGCAGTGATATTGAAGCTACATCGGCAGAACCATCACTCGGCGAAATCGAGAGTCCGCGCTTTGCCGGCCTCGGTGAGGCGGCGCAACAGGAAATCGCCGCCGGACGCTTGGCCGGGGCCGTCATCCTGGTGGGCCATCAGGGCGAGATCGTCTATCGCAAGGCGTTTGGCCTCCGGGCTGTACAGCCCAGCCCACAGGCCATGACGGCAGACACGATTTTTGATCTCGCCTCCCTAACCAAGGTTGTGGCAACCGCCACTGCCATCGTGCAATTGGCCGAGCGCGGGGCTTTGGACCTGGACCATCCGGCGGCCGGCTACTGGCCGGCGTTTGCCCAAAACGGCAAGGAGCGCATCACCCTCCGTCAGCTCCTGACCCACACCTCGGGTTTGCGGGCCGAGGTGAATTCCAAGATTCGCTGGTCGGGCTACGAGGGGGCCGTGGAAGCCGTTGCGGCTGACCGGCCGGTCGAAACGCCAGGAACTGGGTTCCGCTATAGCGACGTCAACTTCATCGTGCTGGGCGAGATTGTCCGTCGTATTTCCGGGCTGCCATTGGACGAGTATTGCGCCCGGAACATTTTCGGGCCGCTGGGGCTGAAAGACACCTCCTTCAAGCCGCCGCTCCGGGGGCGCCCGCGTCTGGCGCCTTCCGACCTGCGCTGGGGAGAAGTCCAGGACCCCACAGCTTACCGCATGGGAGGGGTGGCAGGACACGCGGGCCTGTTTTCCACGGCGGACGACCTAGCCGTGCTTGCCCGGATGCTCCTTGGCGGCGGCGAGTGGCGCGGCCGGCGTCTCCTGACTCCCGCCTCCGTTGCCGCCCTGACTAAGGCGCACTCCATTCCCGGCAATTCAACTCTGCGAGGCTTGGGCTGGGATATCCGCTCGCCCTACAGTAAGGAACATAGTACCTGGTTTCCCAAGGGATCGTTCGGCCACACCGGTTATACCGGCACTTCCCTATGGATCGATCCAAAGTCCGACATCTTCCTGATCATTCTGACCAGCCGCCTACACCCCGACGGCAAGGGGACGGTCAAGCCCTTGCGGGCAAAGGCCGCTGCCGCGGTGGCCGCTGCCGTGCCCATGGGACCACCCGACGAAGCTTTCGCTCCGGACAGCGCCGGCCCGGAAGTGGTCATGTCGGGTTGGGGGCAAGCCGACGGCGTGGAGCATGTGCAGACCGGGCTTGAGGTGCTCACGGCAGCTGAATTCGCCCCACTGGTAGGCAAGAATATCGGCATTATCACCAACCACAGCGGCATCGACGCTGCCGGCAACTCTACGATCAACCTTCTGCACCGCGCCCCCGGCGTCAAGGTGCGTGCCATTTTCAGCCCGGAGCACGGTCTGACCGGGGAACGCGACGAGAAAATCGCCTCCGGCCGCGACCTTGCTACCGGCTTGCCGGTTTATAGTCTCTACGGCGACACTAAAAGGCCCACCTCCAAGATGCTCGAGGGCTTGGATGCCCTAATTTACGACATCCAAGACGTGGGCACGCGATTTTATACGTATATCACCACCATGGCCTATGCCATGGAAGCAGCGGCATCCGTCGGCCTCGACTTCTACGTACTGGATCGTCCCAACCCCATCAACGCCTCTATCGTTCAGGGCCCGGTCATGGACCGCACGTTGAAGTCCTTCACCGGTTACTTCCCATTACCTGTGCGCTACGGCATGACAGCCGGAGAACTGGCCAGACTGTTCAACATCGAAAACAGCATCGGTGCCAAGTTGCATGTCATTCAGATGCAAGGTTATCAACAAGGATCCTGGTTCGACGAGACCGGCTTACCATGGATCAATCCCTCGCCTAACATCCGTTCACTGACCCAGGCGATCCTGTACTCCGGGGTGGCCATCGTTGAGTCCGCCAACCTGAGCGTCGGGCGTGGCACCGAGACGCCGTTTGAGGTGGTCGGCGCGCCCTGGATTTCTGGAGACCGGCTGGCCGATTATTTGAACCAGCGAAAAATCCCCGGGGTGGCCTTCGTATCTGCGACCTTCGAGCCCCGGTCGGACCGATTCCGATTGCAACGGTGCAACGGAGTGCGTCTGCGGCTGACGGATCGGGCTGTATTCGACGGGCCGATGCTGGGTCTTGAGCTGGCATCCGCGCTGTACCGTCTGTATCCGGGAACATTTGACATTGACCGGACGCTCAATATGTTCGGTACACCTGAGGTCCTTGATGCAATTAAAAAAGGTAAAGAACCGCAAGATATTCGCCAAAAATGGCAGTCCAGGCTGGATGAGTTCCGGTTATTACGCGCCAAGTACCTACTCTATTAGGACCTTTTTCCTGGTCCCATACAACTAAGGTTGGAAAACGGCTTTCAGTTTTTTCCACTAATCAGCGTGGCGTTGCCATCCACTAAAAATTCGCATGCTTTTATTATCAATAAGATAGAAATTAATTTTGGAAAATTTTAACGCTCTTTTTGTATAAAATTGGCAAAATTTCGCCGCCGTTTTCCATTCCAGGGCCTCTATCTCAAACGGGCACAAGCCTTTAAGCCGAACTCGTTTCGGTGAATAACATTTTTCTGGTCAAAAACAGCAAGAGTAGGCTTGGTTTCATCGTTTTGGTGATCAAAATCAGCGCAAAAAATAGCCTCATCCAGAGACTGGAATTCCAAGCCACGGCTGCCATCAATAGATTGATGCAGTCATCGGCTACGCCCTTGAGGAAATTTCTCACTAACCGAAAGTCGGACTTTAAATGACCAATGATCGACTCAATGGTTGCCCGGCGCTGGCAGCGCTTGCGCTTTTTGTCGCATTTTAGCGGAGAAACCGGCAAAAATGATTTGTGTGTCGCCAACTATTTTGGGACTACGGTAACCATGGTCGCCAACACCGGTTTTCACGGCTTTTTCGCGACTGTTTTGGCAACGCGTCCGCACTTCCGTCAAGGTTTTGCTGTTTCGAACCGGCATTCTACTCGGGTTTTACCATCTTAGGTTTCGTATAGCAGAAATTCACCTGGATACATTGATTGCTCTCCAAGCTAAACACCCTTTGTCGCCAATTCAAGAAGTCAACGTGGCAGACTCTATCTCCAAACACACCGGGTGGCGTGGATGTGAAATATCCAGTACTACAGAACGTACTTTGATAGCGTCATTGGAGTTTTGTTGGGCTTGTTTTTCAGCATCTTGTCGAAGTCCGGCAATAGATTTTCTTTTTGACTGACCAAACCAGCCAACTAAATAAATTCCATGGGTTCGGGTAACATCATCCAAATATTGAGCAACTAATTGCTCGGCAATATCTTTTGCCGGTTTGGCTTTATTATCTGGTTTAACTTCAATGACCACACAAAGATTCGGCAGGTTTGTATTTCCATTTGGAGCAACGGTTTGAATCATTAAATCGGTTCGCTCACCGATTCCAGAATCCCGCCAATTTTTAATCTCGACTTCTCGGTCAATGATAATGCGCCGTTCACGCCATTCCCTTTTCAAATAAAACTTCAAAAAATCTGATAAACGCTGCTCGGAAATAGGTGTACCTGTTTTTTCATTCCAAAGAAAAACGGCTAAAGGCGGCGAGCCGTGTTGGGCTTCATGCGCAAAACGTTGTAAAGCTGCTTCTACGGCATCCATCAATTCCCGACTGTTGCGAACGACCGAAGTGTGATCATCCGACAATAATGTTAGTGAATCGGTAAAGGACAGTTGAGTCCGCTGTTTTTGCCAAAGATTCTTACAGGCTTTCGCTTTGGCACGGATTAACCATGAATCGTCAGGATAGGCTTGGCAAATTCGGTCTAGTTCTTTTATTGATTCTAAGTTTCCTAATTTTGAAAGCCAGCCGATCATACTGTCTCTAAACCTAGCCGCATCATGTCTTGGTGTGACTGTGTACCCCTGATTGTTGACCGGCGGGTCTTCCGAAGGAGGAAACAAAATCCTTAGACGATCATATAACCAGCCCAGTTGACTCACATCCAAATTTGAATAAATTTCGTCCGAATATCCGCCGGAATAGGCAACAGACAAGATAACTTCCCGTGCTAATTCAACACCTTCTGTCAAAAACCGTTGAATATCGTCCCAAGCTTGCACTGGAGCATGTTGAAACAGAACTATTGCCGTAGAACGGCGATTGTCGGTATCGGGCTCGTTTTTCAACCAATAGATTAGTTGTTCGATAATATTGTCCGCATTATTCTGAATCAAAAACTCAGCTAAACTTAAGCGGCTATTAAATTTCCAATTTGTTGCATTTAATTGACTGTCGGCCAGTTTCTGCAAAAAACTCGGATGCCAAATTTCGCGACAAGATTGCAATAAGTGAACAGAACCAGTTTCCCCTTGTTGATCGATTACCTTCAATACCACAGCGTCAAACGCTTCTGGAACCAATGGTCTTACTTGGCGGAACAGTTGCCGCTGGGTTTCCGGTTCAAAGAAATGGGTGACCACCACTAAACACCAACGCCTTAAGTGTTCTCGGGGTAAGCGCTGCAAACAATTCGTCTCAGCGAGAATGGCAACAGCTAGTCCGCAAGCTGCTTGAGCAATCGTGCGTGAATTTTGCAGTAATACCTCATCCTCGGGTGGCATTGCTTGTTGTAGGTAATTTAAAGCAACCTCGGCAATTCGGTTGCGCAGACTGTCATCGGCTTTTTGCCAACCCGGTAGGGAGTCTGGATCATTTGGGAATATTTGAGAACCATCTTCTTGTAGCGCTAAGGATGAAATCAAATATTCCCAACGGCTAACATCACCAGCTTCGCAAGCTGCTAGATCAATTTGAATATAAAATTCAGGTGGATTGGGTAGATTACTTTGAGCTTCTGAGCGCTGATTAAGTCTCAACATTAACTCTTTATTCTCAAAATATTGTTTTCGGTAATCAATGGTTGCTTGGCTAGTTAAATCTGTAGGCTTAACCAACCATTCAAAATGCTCAGCTAATATGAGATCAGGTTTAGTAGCCTCTAAACCGGCTCTGATTAATACTTCTTCAACGGCATTGCGATTTTCATGTCGTCCAATGAGTAGATTAAGTGAAGCGGCAATGACATGACGTTCAGATTCTGAAGAAGTGGTGTTATCAAACCACTCAAATAACCACATGCAATCTTCTTCTCTAAAACAATCGATAGAGAAAAATTTCCAAACCTCGCTTGCATCAATTTGTTTTATTAGTTCAGTTAGAACAATACGTCGCTTGGAAACATCAACGAAAAAGTCTTGCCGCTCGTCTTTTCCTAAATCATCAAATAATTGGTCGCAATGACTACGCAGTACTTTGATCGCATCAACTAAAGCCTCGGTTACACCTTGCTCAGTCAAATATCCAAAAGCCTTGGCTAATAACTTACTTTTCAGTTTGTTCGAAGCGAACTGATCGTGGCTTATTGGCGCGTATTTAGCTATCCATTGCAATCCAACAATTAGCCCATCAGTATTCAACTCATTTAAAAACAAGTCCTGATGAATCTGGTAGCGAAGATCGCCAGATACATTTTCAAGAAAACCCGGTGAAATTTGCTTAAAAAACGCTTCCGCCCCCATCAAACGCAAACCAAGCGTTGAAAGAGCTATGGCTTTAAACGATGCGTTTTGTACAGATTCTGCTAACGGGATTAAAAGCCTTTTCGCATCATCACCCATGTTATCCATATAGGAGGCAGCCAACTTACGCAGTTCCATATCTTCCTGCTGATTTAAAGCCACCTCCGCCAATACCGTCCCTAACCCTTGCAACTCACAAGCATTGACCATTTTAATTGCCAAGCTACGGGCAACCAATGGGTTGCGTTTATCGATAATAAAACTACGCAGCTTTTCTTCCAAACCCGGATATTTAAGCTTGGCAAGTCTTTGCCATCCGTAAGAAGCTCGTTGCTCTTCTACGGCAAGCTGTAACAATCCATCAACTAAAACCGGTAAGTCGCTCTGCTCTAGTGTGGCAAAGTCGGCTTCTAATGCGGCTTCTGGTTCATGTTTAACCAGCCAAACCAGAAATTCTGAATCGAGCGCAGCCAGCCATGCTACTGTCTCATGTAGGTCTGGGAGCAAACGTTGGCTATCGGGGTGTAACAGTACTTTTAACTTTTGCACGATAGATACGTTACTATTTGCAATGAACCACGCCGTCAAAAACTCGCCGAAAGTGCGACTGGCAAATTGAAAGCGTTCGCCGTCAAGCCGGGCAAAGATGCCGGTTTGTTCTAAAGTTTCACTGACGGCTGGTTCAGTGATTTCAGGCTGTGGTTTTTTGCTAGTAACCTGCTTGGCATCAAATAATCCGCTTGAACACTCAACACTTGGGCCGTTCCAAATGCCATTACAGCCTTGCAGGATATAACCCAGTGCAATTCTAGCGGCGGTTTGAAAACGCACGTCAGCTGAGATTTGACTTTTAATCGTAGAGCTTCGTCGTTCTGGGCTGTCTGCGCAAAGCAGTTTTAAGCCCTTTTCGAAAATTTCGGTTCGTTGGCTGGGCAGCTCGCCTTTTTGGTAAAGTCCCAAGATGAATTGCAGGGTAACCGGTAATGCAGCCAGTTGCTCAATATGCCGCTCAGCAATGGTTTTGAGCAGTGGCTCGGCATCAATGCTGCTAAGCTGGGCAGCAGTACGAACATCATCTTCAAGCAATGGGCATAAGCGCCATGTTTCAACCGTTGTTTTGGCTACTGAGTTCCACCGATCTTGAAATGCGGTTTGCAATTGTTCCGGCCAATATGATGGCCGACAGGTAATTCGAACAAAAACTCGTTCTGGATTATTGATTTTATTTATAAATCGATCAATCAACCAGTTTGCCGGACTTGGCAATGTGCATTCATCAAGACCATCAAGCAGTATCCATAATCGCCGACCTTGGTCAACTAAATGAAACTTATCGTCATCCAATAACTGTTTTTCATCACCAGCAACAGCTGTTTTCAGATCAAAGAATATTATTAAATCGTCAGGCTGCTGCTCAGAAAGACGATTTTTCTCATCGCTCAGAGTTTGACTTTTCCCATAACCCGGTTCGCCCAAGAGAACCAAAACCGGTATTTCAGTTAAATCAGCCAGCTCCTTGGGAACAGCAGGATAAAAGGGGCTATATTCTGCGTGTGGTAACTGTAGAAACCCTCCTTGAACAAATTCTTGATAATGGACATTCCCTTCCGGGAACCAATAACGTTTCCAAGGGAATATAGTCTTATTCATTGAATATTAACTTTAAAAAAGTTAGACATCCAAATTAGTAACATCCAACGCATTCTTAACAATAAAATCCCGACGCGGCTCGACCACATCGCCCATTAATGTCGTGAAGATTTCATCAGCCGCAATCACGTCCTCGATTCTGACTTGCAGCAAGCGACGGTTATTTGAATCCAGTGTGGTTTCCCATAGCTGTTCCGGGTTCATTTCGCCCAATCCTTTGTAGCGTTGGATATGCTGGCCTTTTTTAATTTCCTTCATCATCCATTCGAAAGCCTGTTTAAAGTTGCTGACCGGCTGCTGCCTTTCACCCATTTGCATGAATGAGTCTTCGTTAAACATACCCGCCGTGTCTTTGGCATATTGCGCGATTTTGTAATAATCCTTGCCGTTGAAAAAGGTCGATGGCAAGACAAAGGTTTTGGTTATTGCGTGCAGTCGCTTGTTAACCACGACAGAAAAATCACCGCCCGCTTTGTAATCCAGCTCAATGGTGTATACCGCCTTGCTGTCGCAATCTACCAGCCTTTTTTCCATATTGGCAAACCAGGTCGCGAGCTTTTGTTGATCCTGCTTCAGTTCATCGGTGATCACATCCATATAGGCAAACTGCTCCAGGAAAACTGCATCGTAACGTCTGGACAAGCGATTATTGATGCCGTCTACATCGGTAAACAATTTAGCCAGTTTTTCCAGGCCCTGCCCTTGAATGGGCGGCGCAGAAGTATCGGTAAACAGCTGGGCTTTATCCAAGGCCAGCTGAATCAGGTATTCATTCAGCTGGGCATCGTCTTTTACGTAATGCTCCTGTTTGCCTTTTTTCACCTTGTACAATGGCGGCTGGGCGATGTAGATATAGCCTTTTTCGACGATCTCGGGCAATTGCCGGTAAAAGAAGGTCAGCAATAAGGTTCTGATGTGCGAGCCATCGACGTCAGCATCGGTCATGATGATAATGCGGTGATAACGCAGCTTGTCCAGGTTGTACTCGTCCTTGCCTATGCCGCAGCCTAATGCGGTAATCAAGGTTCCGACTTCTTCCGATGAAATCATTTTGTCGAATCGGGCTTTCTCCACGTTAAGGATTTTCCCCTTTAACGGCAAGATGGCTTGTGTGCGACGATCCCTGCCTTGTTTGGCCGATCCGCCCGCAGAATCCCCTTCCACCAGGAACAGTTCGGATAACGCGGGATCTTTTTCCTGACAATCCGCCAGCTTGCCCGGCAATCCGGCAATATCCAGCGTGGTTTTACGACGCGTCAAATCACGCGCTTTACGGGCTGCTTCTCTGGCACGGGCGGCCTCGACAATCTTGCCGACGATGGCTTTGGCTATTTGCGGCTTCTCGAGCAAAAACTCCTGTAACTTCTCATTCATCGTCGATTCGACTATCGGTTTAATTTCCGAAGAAACCAGCTTGTCTTTGGTTTGCGAAGAAAATTTAGGATCAGGCACTTTAACCGAAAGAACCGCCGTCAAACCTTCTCGGGCATCATCGCCTGTCGTCTGTACTTTTTCTTTTTTAGCCAAACCGCTGGATTCAATGTATTGATTGATGGTTCGGGTCAATGCGCCCCTGAAGCCGGCCAAATGGCTGCCGCCATCACGCTGGGGAATATTATTGGTGTAGCAAAAAACATTCTCCTGATAAGAATCATTCCACTGCATCGCTATTTCGACAACAACACCTTCTTTTTCCGCTACAAAGTGGAACACCTCCGGGAATAGCGGTGTTTTATTTTTATTAAGATGCACAACAAAAGCACCTATGCCACCTTCAAACTCGAATACGTCTTGTCTGTCGTCGCGTTCATCTTCCAGGCTGATACGTACGCCAGAGTTCAGGAAGGATAATTCTCTGAGCCTTTTTGCCAAGATGTCGTAGTGAAACTCGACATCGGTAAATGTTTCCGTACTAGGCTTGAAATTTATCAAGGTGCCGGAGCCCTCGCAAGAACCAACTGCGGCCAATGGGGCAACCGGATTACCCATACGATACTGCTGCTTGTAAAGCTGGCCGTTCTTGCGCACTTCAAGATTCAACTCTTCGGACAAGGCATTGACCACCGATACCCCCACGCCGTGCAGTCCACCGCTTACCTTGTAGGCGTTATCATCAAACTTACCGCCTGCATGCAGTACCGTCATAATAACTTCCGCTGCTGACACTCCCTCTTCCTTGTGAATATCAACAGGAATGCCCCGTCCGTCATCAGAAACAGAAACTGAGCCATTACTGTGAATAATCACCCTAACCTCTTTACAGTATCCCGCTAAGGCTTCATCAATCGAATTATCGACAACTTCAAAAACCATGTGATGCAAGCCGGAACCGTCATCTGTATCTCCGATATACATGCCCGGTCTTTTTCTTACGGCATCCAGGCCTTTTAACACTTGAATATTGGTGCTGTCATATTCAGGCTTAGCCGTTTCGACAACTTGATCACTGGGGTTAGTCATAACTATTTCTTTCCTGTTGGTTGCGAATGTTCCACGTGGAACATTACACGGGTTTTATGGTGCCATGTTCCACGTGGAACATTTTGTAATTTTTTATCTGTGTTAAATCGCCAAAATCAATTGCTTCCGTTGCGGTAATAAATACCTGACATGCCATTTCCGATAAGTAGCTTAATAATTTAGCCCGGTTGATAACATCAAGTTCCGCAGCGAAATCGTCAATCAATATGCAACCGGTCTGACTTTGTTCATTGGCAAGCAATTGAACCTGAGCCAACTTCAAGCTCATGACCAATAATTTTAATTGACCGCGTGAAACGAAGTCCTTTGCTAACCGGTTATTAACCAATAATTGAAAATCCCCACGCTGCGGCCCGCTATGGGTAAACCCGTAACGCAAGTCCTTATCCTGATCCTCAATTAAAACCCGGCTAAACTCCTTAGCGGTATCCCAACCAGACACAAGCTTCAAATCGATTCCATCAAGAGCGAGAAATCTGCCGATAATATCGATAAAAACCGGCTTGAATTTTTCTAAATATTGCTGACGATAGCGGTCGACTATTGTACCGTAATAAACCAGTTCTTTATCCCAAACATTGATTTGCTCAAGCCGTCTGGTTTTTAACAGTGCATTGCGCTGGGACAAGGCTTTTTTAAACCTACGCCACGCCGGTAAAAAGTTTTCGTCATTATTGAAAACACCCCAATCTAAAAACTCTCTCCTGATTTGCGAACCGGCATCGAGTAATTCATAGCTTTTGGGATGAATCAGTTGTAACGGCAACGCATAAGCTAAATCCGAGCGTTTTTGTTTTGATTGCTGATTGATACGGATTTCAATATTTTTACCATCCAGCTGGATACCCAAATGCTGGTGGCTGCCATTTGCCTGCAAAGTTTGCGCAGAAACCACCAGATGGTCTTGGGTAAAGTTGATAACCGACTTGATAGCTGAGCAACGAAAAGACTTGGCTCGTCCCAAAATAAAGATGGCTTCGAGCAGTGAACTTTTGCCACTGGCATTTTCCCCTACGATGAAATTAATGACCGGAGAAGGGATGATCGATTCTTGTTGGATATTCCTTACCGCATGAATATCCAGCTTCAACAAAGTCATTACTGCACTATCACAGTCTCATGGGCATAACGATAAATTTATACCCGCAATCACCCGGTTCATCGATAAAACAACTGCTGGCATTGCTGGCAATGGTCAGAACTGCTAACTCGGAATCCAGGTTGGAAACAGCATCCAATAAATACTGGGCATTAAAAGCAATCGTTAACGGTTCGCCGGTGTATTCGATCACCAGCTCTTCCTCGGCTTCGTCATGCTCTGGATTATGGGTGCTCATTTTTAAACTGTCGGGGCTGATGTCAAAAGTTACACCCTTGAATTTTTCATTAGCCAAGATGGCGACACGGGTCAATGCTTCTTTCAGTATTTGTTTTTGAATATGAATCTGGTTAAAGAATTCCTGTTGGAAAACTTTGCCGAAATCAGGATATTTTGAATCGACCAGTTTTGCAGAGAAAATCAGGTTCTTGATAAAAACTCGAATATTGTTGCTGGAGAACTCAACTTTTAATTCAGCTTCCGGATCATCGAGCAGACGGCTAAGTTCAAGCACGCCTTTTCTGGGAAGAATGATTCGGGCTTCAAAACCGGTAGCATGATCCAGATTATCTTCATAAATGGACAAACGGTGACCATCGGATGCGACCAGTTTCAACTTGCTGTTGGATACATTAAGCAACAGGCCATTCAGGTAATACCGAACATCCTGATTAGCCATGCAGAATACCGTCTTATCAAGCGCCTTTTTAAATTTTCCGGCATTGATGAATAAATGGTTTTCCAATTCGGATTCGGCAAACTCAGGATAATTATCGGCGGGCAAACAACTCAAGGAAAAACGGCTGCGGCTGGATGCAATCTTTACCTTATCGTCCACTAACTCGAATTTAATTTCAGCGCCATTAGGTAACAGCCTGCAAATATCCAAAAATTTTCTGGCTGGTACCGTAATCGAACCAGGGGTGGCTGTTGCGATCGCCGAACCTGCTCCCGGCAGGTTTTCGGCATACACACCGTCCTTGGCGATATTGATTTTGGCAATGATCTGAATTTCCAGATCGGTTCCGGTTAAAACCAGCTGGTCATCCTCGATAACCATCAGCACATTGGAAAGAATAGGCATGGTTTGCCTTTTTTCAATCACGCTGACTATTTGCTGCAAAGGAAGCAGGATTTCTTCTCTATTAATAATAAATTTCATAAAAGAATATTTTTCTATTATTACTATTAGCTTAAAAGGAAACTGTGGAAAACAGGTTTTTATCCTTTATAATCAATTAGCTATGTTGTTAAAAACGATGTGGTTAAGGGTGCTATTTTAACGTGTACGGTTTGTGCTTAAGTTAAAGGTGTTAACAAAAACTCATTTTATCCACAACTTGCTCCCAGTTAATGAGACAGGGTTCTCAACAGGTTGGAATAATCTTCCGCAATCTTGTTATCGGCTTCTTTTAACTCGGCAATCCGCTTACAGGCATTCATTACCGTGGTGTGATCACGTCCGCCAAAGGCATCGCCGATTTCAGGAAAGCTGTGTGATGTCAGCTCCCTGGCCAAGCACATAGCTATTTGCCTGGGCCGGGTAATGGATTGCTTTCTGTTTTTAGAAGACAAATCGGCAACGCGGATTTTAAAATATTCGGCAACCGTTTTCTGGATATTGTCGATATTAACCAGTTTATCCTGCAAGGAAATTAAATCATGCAGCGCTTCCTTGGTAAATTCGATGGTGATTTCACGACCGGTAAACTGGGCGTTGGCAATAACCCGCCTTAAAGCGCCTTCCAGATCCCGAACATTGGAAGGGATCCGTTTAGCGATAAAAAAAGCCACATCCTGAGCGAGTTCTATATGAACCATAGCTGCTTTTTTCATTAAGATGGCGGCTCTGGTTTCCAGGTCGGGAGGCTCGATTAAAACAGGAAGGCCCCAACCAAATCTTGATTTCAAGCGGTCTTCAAGCCCTACGATCTCTTTAGGATATTTGTCACAGGTTAGAATCACTTGACGTTTGTTTTCCAGCAGCGTGTTGAACGTATGAAAAAATTCTTCCTGGGAGCGATCCTTGCCGGCAAAAAACTGGATGTCATCGATTAACAGCACATCAACGCCGCGATAAAATTCTTTAAAGGCATTAATGGAGTTTTGCTGCAATGCTTTGACCATATCCTGGACAAATTTTTCAGAATGCAGATAAACAACGGTCGCGGAAGGATTTTTTTGTAAAACCGCATTGCCTATCGCATGCATCATATGGGTTTTACCCAAACCTGAACTGCCGTAAATTAGTAACGGGTTGTAAGCCTTGCCGATATTTTCAGCAACCTGCATAGAGGCCGCTCTGGCCAATTGATTGGATTTACCTTCAACAAAATTGTCGAAGGTAAACGCCTTATTGAGAAAATTGGGACTGGATTTTTTGGTTCCGGCAGGCTTGGCCATTTTTGCGACGCCGGCAGCGGGCGAATTTTTGGAACCGATTTCCAGACGCAACTTTAATGTTCCGTTGGAAAAGTCATAAATAGTTTGTTCAATTTTTGCAAAATGATGCTCTTTAACCCAGTCCAGCACAAAGCGGTTTGGGGCTAATAATTGTATTTGTCCATCGCTTTCTATGGCCTGAAGGGGGCGTATCCATGTACTGAAGTCCGAACCTGAAATTTCATTTTCAAGTTTAGAAAGACAGTTGTTCCAAATTGAGCTCATCGAATAATAGTAAAAAGTTGATTAATATAATAAAGTAATTGTGCTTCGTAGCACTATACAGCAATAAAACATTGCGCTACAGAATTGACAGTTCTGGTGGTTTATTTTATCATCCGCTGTCTTTTTTATCTGTTTTTGTTAACACTCATCCGATCAGGCCTTAAGTACAATGAAAAGAACATACCAACCAAGTAAAATCAAACGCGCAAGAACCCACGGTTTTCGTGCAAGAATGGCGACAGTAGGTGGCCGTAAAGTTATTAATGCTCGTAGAGCAAAAGGTCGCGCCCAGTTAACCGTTTAGTTGACGGTTGGTGGCTGAAGAAGTTTTTGGTTTCTCCCCGCAGTTACGGTTAAAAAAACCGGCTGAATATAAAAAGGTTTTTGCTAAGCCTGTAAAATCAAGTGACCAATATTTTACCCTATTAGCCATAAAGAATGATTTCGATCATCCGCGGCTAGGCTTGGCAATTGCTAAAAAAAATATAAGAAAGGCAGTGCACAGGAATGTGATTAAACGAACTGTCCGGGAAAACTTTAGAATAAAACAACACGATTTGGGGAATATTGATATTGTTGTTTTGGCTCGTAGAGAAGCCGTAGATGCTCCGCTGGATTTGTTAAGAAAATCATTGGAAAGGCATTGGCTTAAGTTGGTATCCCGATGCGATTCATACTCATAGCAATTATAAAGTTTTATAAATACTTTATTAGCCCTCTGCTAGGCGATAGATGTCGCTTCTATCCAAGTTGTTCAAGTTATTCTCTGGAAGCGCTTCAGCTCCACGGGGCCATTATCGGCTCTTATCTCTCCCTGAAAAGATTATTAAAATGCCATCCGTTCCATGAAGGTGGCATTGATCCCGTTCCAGAAAAATTTGGTAATAAGAATGGATAATATAAGATTTGTACTGATCGTTACTTTTGCAATGCTGGTTTTTATGTTGCAACAAGCCTGGCAACAGGATTATGGCCCGAAGCCTGAAGTTGCAGCTATTGCAGATCCTGTAGCTGCCGGCGCCAAAGAAGATTTGCCTGTCGCCACTGGTGCAGCAGCCCAAACAGAAACGGCAGAACAAAATACCTCCGCCGTTCCATTGGCGACAGCGTCATCCGCCAACGTCATTACCGTAAAAACCGATGTACTTGCACTTCAAATCGACCTGCAAGGCGGCACAATCCAGAATCTGGATTTGCTGACTTATTCGGTAGAAAAATCCAACACTGTCGTAGATAAATTACGGACTTTGGTCGGCTTATCCGTTGCGGAAAAAGACACCGCTCCGGTACGCTTATTTAACAGCAGCCAGGAAAAATTATTTGTCGCGCAAAGCGGCTTGATTGCCGACAGCGGATTTGCGACTGCGCCGACACATCACACAGTATTTAAAAATGAAAAGACCAGTTATGATTTAAAGCCGGGTGAAGAAAGTTTAACCGTACCGTTGACATGGACCGATAGCAGCGGTCTGACTATCACCAAGTCATTCACCTTCAAACGCGGCAGTTACGACATAACACTGGAACAAAAAGTCAAAAACAATTCCGATAAGCCTTGGTCGGGCAGACAATACAGCCAGCTGCTTAGAGCGCCGGATACGAGCAGCAACGGTGGAGGTATGCTGACTGGCGGTATGAGAGCTTATGCCGGTGGCGTTATCTATACCGAAAAAGACAAATACCAAAAAATAAGCTATGACGACATGGTGGATGAAAATCTTGATGTCGCCACCAAAGGCGGTTGGACAGCGCTGATTCAGCATTATTTCGCTTCCGCATGGATTCCGCCTGCCGATCAGGAAAATCACTTTTACACCAAAGCTTTGAATGACGGACGTTACGTTATCGGGACCTATTCTGCACCGGTCACCGTTAACGCAAATTCGGATGCACAGTTTGTTGCTCAATTATTCGCCGGTCCTAAAATCCAACCTATGATGGAAAAAATAGCGCCGGGTCTTGAGCTTACCGTTGATTACAGCTTTTTAACATTTATCGGCAAACCTATTTATTGGTTATTGAATCAGATCCACGATGCCGCCGGTAACTGGGGCGTAGCCATTATCGGCGTAACGCTGTGTATTAAATTGTTGTTCTTCCCATTGTCGCAATCGAGCTACAAGTCAATGGCCAAGATGCGCAAAATTCAGCCGCGTCTTAAAGAGCTGCAAGAACGTTTTGCCGATGACAGACCGCGTTTCAATACCGAAATGATGGCTCTGTATAAAAAAGAAAAGGTTAATCCCTTGGGTGGATGTTTGCCCATTTTGGTGCAGATTCCGGTATTCATGTGTTTATACTGGGTATTGAGCGAAACCGTCGAGTTCCGTCAAGCGCCATTCATGTTGTGGATACAGGATTTATCGATACAAGACCCGTTCTATGTGTTGCCGGTCATCATGGGCATCACCATGAAAATTCAGCAAAGCCTAAACCCTGCGCCGATTGATCCGATCCAGGCGAAAGTGATGAAGATGTTCCCAATTGTCTTTACCATCTTCTTCTTGTTTTTCCCGGCCGGTCTGGTTTTATATTGGGTGGTCAATAATACCCTGTCTATCATTCAACAGTCGTATATTACCAAACAGATAAACAAAACGGCATAATTTGGATCTAAGTGGAGATTGAAAACCTAGATACCATTGCAGCCATTGCAACACCGCCAGGGAACGGCGGTGTTGGTATCATTCGCATTTCGGGGGCATTGGTTCCCGAAATCGCCAAACAGTTTATTCGCCGCGCCTGTTCCCAACAGGCTAGCGGCATACACTCCATCCCTGGAGATAATAAAACATTAACCCCCCGACTGGCTCAATACTCATCTTTTACCGATGAAGACGGCTCGGTAATCGACTCCGGCATCAGCCTCTATTTCCCTGCTCCCGCCTCGTATACCGGCGAAGACATCCTCGAACTTCAAGGCCACGGCGGCTCGGTCGTATTGGATATGCTGCTGCGGCGGGTATTATCCTTGGGCGCACGTTTAGCCAACCCAGGCGAATTTACCGAACGCGCATTCCTTAACGACAAGCTCGATTTAGCCCAGGCCGAAGCTGTCGCCGATTTGATAGAAAGCAGCACCGAACAATCAGTTCGATCCGCGCAAAAATCAATGCAGGGCGTATTTTCAATACAGGTTAACGAACTGGTCGAAGAACTGACCGAGCTTAGAACTTACGTCGAAGCGGCCATCGATTTTGTCGATGAAGAAATCGACTTCCTGACCGATGGCGTAGTCGAAAACCGGATCGTCACCCTACTGCACCGCCTCGAACAAATCCAGCAAACGGCGCAACAAGGCCGCCTGCTGCGCGACGGCATGACCGTGGTATTGGCCGGAAAACCCAACGCAGGAAAATCCAGCCTGCTTAATGCGCTGACCGGACATGAAGCCGCGATAGTCACCGACATAGCCGGAACCACGCGCGACGTGTTAAAAGAGCGCATCCAGTTGGACGGAATGCCCTTGCATATTATCGACACCGCAGGCCTGCGCGAAAGCGACAATGCGATAGAACAAGAAGGCATCCGTAGGGCTCACCAGGAAATCAAAAACGCCGATAAAATCCTATTGCTGATCGATGCAAGGGAACCGGAAATAAATTCGGTGTTAAAAACCTTGCCGCCCGGCGTCAACATTACCCGCATCTACAACAAAATAGATTTGCTAGGGTTAGAGCCGGAAATCAAGCAAACCGAACTCGGCAGCGAAATCTACCTGTCCATAAAAACCGGCGACGGCATGGAACTGCTAAAACAGCACCTCAAACAAAGCGTCGGCTTTAACGAAGCGACCGACAACGTATTCATCGCCCGAAGACGGCACATTGAAGCTTTGAACAAAGGCCATGAGTTTGTCGATAGCGCCTTAAACCAGTTAAGAGAAAGCCAAGCCGGAGAACTGGTCGCCGAAGATTTAAGACAGGCGCAAATGAGCCTTGCGGAAATCACCGGAAAATTCACCTCGGATGATTTGTTGGGGAAAATTTTTTCCAGTTTTTGTATTGGTAAATAGCGCGTAAGAAGCGCGAGGCTTCGCCTCGGCAATCGCTCCTTTCTGCATCCATGCTGTTGTAAAGCACCTACTTTTGGTGTTTGCGCAGCAGGCGAAGCCTGCACTCCGATTCGTGTGCAGACTCTGCCGAACAAACAGTGAATTATCATAGTCAAGCTGTTAGTATAAGCGGCATTCCATAGACGCTGGTTTCCAAGTTTGAGCCTGAGAACTAGCACAGAAAAGATATGGGGTTCGCTTCGCTGTGCTAATGATTAAACTGAGGATGTAATCATGACAACTAACAAATTTGAACGTGGTGCTGAATGGAGGCAATGGGATCTCCACATTCATACACCGGCATCGTTTCACTGGACAGGATCACGTTTTGATTCGGATTCTAATTCAAAAGCGAATACTGTTCTTGTGGATGAAATGATTTCAGCTCTTAATAATGCAGAACCTGCTGTTTTTGCGTTGATGGATTATTGGACATTTGATGGCTGGTTCGCACTGAAAAATCGGATTGCACAAGAAGGGGCACCGAAGTTATATAAGAAAGTATTTCCTGGTATCGAGTTGAGGCTTGTTGCGCCAATGGCCGGGCGACTAAATGCCCATGTGCTTTTTTCAAATGCCGTTGAAGATCAGATACTCCGTGACTTCAAATCGGCTCTTAATGTGGAGTTAATCAATCGTCCGCTTTCTGACGATGCATTAGTCGCACTTGCTCGAATGGTTAATGATGACAAACTAATTCACCATGGATTCAATAAAATCGATGTTAATACTGACCTTACGCAAGCATTACGCGCTGGTTCAACAATAGCGGAGATTAACTGTGATAGTTACAAAAAAGCTATAACAAGCGTTCCAGATGGACAGGCAGTTGGATTTATGCCTTTCAATACTAGTGATAGACTCGCTGATGTGAAGTGGCAAGAGCATTATGCGTATTGTTTAGGCCTGTTTAAATCCGCTCCCATTTTTGAAACACGCGATACAGATACTTGGGCTGCTTTCGTAGGTGAGCGAACGCCTGGAAATACTAAATGGATCGATAATTTCCAAAAGGCATTAGGTGGCATTCCTAGGCTAGCGGTTTCCGGAAGCGATGCTCATTGTTTCGTCGGAAAACCGGGAGATAACGATAAGCGTGGATATGGTGATTTCCCTTCGGGCAAGAAAACCTGGATCAAAGCCGACCCCACATTTTTAGGTTTACTACAAGCAATCAAAGAACCATCAAAGCGTTCGTTCATTGGTGAACGACCTAACAAACTGCGAGAAATTGAAGAAAATAAGACATTCTTCATTGATAAGATCAGTGTTACAAAGAACCCCGGAGTTACCCTTACTGATAATTGGCTTGCGGGCACGAATGTTTCACTTAATCCTGACCTAGTTGCAATTATTGGGAACAAAGGAAATGGAAAAAGTGCACTTGCTGACGTTATTGCTCTACTAGGTAATTCGCACCAGAAAGAACATTTTTCTTTTTTAGCCAAAAATCGCTTTCGAGGAAAATCGGGAGACCCGGCAAAACACTTTAGTGGCAAAATTGAATGGCTGAGCGGTAACAATGCGAGTCGCAATCTAAATGAAGACCCGCCTGACTCCAGTGCTCAATTAATTCGTTATATTCCGCAAGGACACTTTGAAAGCCTTTGCAATGATCATATTTCCGGAAAATCGAACGCATTCCAAAAAGAGCTACAAGCAGTTATTTTTGATCATGCTAGCGATGCTATTCGCCTTGGTGCATTGGATTTTGACCAGTTGGTTGATCAGCAAGAAGGTACATTTCGCGATCAATTAATTGAATACAGAAAAGATTTAACACGGCTTAATGGGGAGATTGCGGCTCTTGAGAATCAAAGTCAGCCTCAAGTTAAACAAGCATTACAAGAGCTTCTTGATCTAAAGAATGCGCAAATTGCAGAGCATCATGCTAACAAACCTGATGTTAAGGACAAACCCTCTGAGCTGTTATCTCTAGCGCAACAGGAAGCAGCAAATAAGCTTGAAACGATTGCAAAGGCGCTTAAGGACATCGAAGACCAGGAGCAAACAAGCAAGAATAAGCGCTTATCAATTGCAGCAAAACGTAAAGCTGTTCATTCTATACGAGATCGGATTGGTATATTGGAACGACAGTATGCTCAGTTCCAAACTGAAACAGTCGCCGATTTTCAACAATTGGAATTGGAGCAGGCCGATCTTGTGGGTTTAACTGTTAATGTTTCTGCTTTTGAAACTATCGAAGAAAATTGTATCAATGAGGAGCAAGCAGTTGAAGCGACTGTAATAAAATCTAATAGTAACAAAGACTTACTTTTTAAGCAACAAGCAGAATTGCAAACCAAGCTTAACGAACCTCAGCTTCAATATCAGCAATACCTCAAAGCAATTGAGCAATGGACTGCCAAATTGCAGGAACTTATTGGCACAGAGGATGCGCCGGAAACCCTGCGGGGGTTAGAAACAAGAATCTCGCAGCTTAACGATATTCCTCAACAACTCGTATCAAAACGAGAAAGCCGTGAAGGACTTGCTAGCGATATATTTGATGCATTGAACGCACAAAGAAAGGCTCGGGAGGAGTTGTTCAAACCAGTTCAAGACTTGATCGAAAGTAATAAACTCATAAGGGATGAATACAGACTTCAGTTTCAAGCTACTTTAGGTGGCTCGTCTGACGTTCTTACTTCGGAGTTATTTTCGTTGATAAAACAAAAAGGTGAGTTCCGTGGAGAGGATGAAAGCTACGCCACGGTAAAACGCTTAGCCGAGCAATTTGATCTAAGCACCAAATCAGATGCCTTGCGGTTCGTAAATGAACTAGATGTTAGAATTAACGATGCAGTGTCAAATGGTAACACCGATGTGGTCGGTATTGCCTCAATACTTCGCAAAGATAGAACTGCAAGTGCAGTTTACGATTTACTTTATGGGTTGAGTTACTTGGAGCCGCGCTACTCGCTATTATTCCAAGACGCCCCAATTGAGCAACTATCTCCCGGTCAACGCGGCGCATTGCTTTTGATTTTTTACCTATTGGTGGATAACGGACGCACCCCAATTATTCTTGACCAGCCGGAAGAAAATCTTGATAACGAGACTGTGGTAAGTCTATTGGTGCCTGTCCTTACCGAAGCCAAAAAGAAACGGCAAATCATAATGGTCACTCATAATCCTAATCTTGCCGTGGTATGCGATGCCGAACAGATCATATACTCGACGTTTGATCGAAAGAATGGTTTCAAAATTTCTTATGTTTCTGGTGCTATCGAAAATCCAGTGATAAATGCCCATGTTGTTAATGTGCTGGAGGGTACTAAACCCGCATTTAATAACCGCAGAGTCAAATATCACTGACATTTAGGTTGGTAAGATGAGTAGAGCAGGGATGTTTGCAGAGGCGAGGCTTGTAACTCACGTGAGTATTGGTCGAATAACTCAAAAAATCCTTTGGACATTGTCCTGAATTATTAGAATTAACCAGATCTCCAGACCTTATTCGATGAGGATACTCGCTTTACTCCTTTCAGGTCTTTTTTCCGGCTTCACACAATCTACCAGCGACCATTACAAATGGGGAATAGCCGTAATACCCTTTGCTGCCTGAAGACGGGGCAAAGCTTATTTTGCCGTTTAACCGACGTAGCACAGAAGATTTATCGAGTTGAGTGGTATTACTTGGCTATCGATAAAGCTTAATGCCGCTAGCGTTTGGCGTAATAGCTGAAGCCGGATAACTCCTGCTATTTTGTGTTTACTATTTGAATCTTATTGACCGCATGTAATCGAACGAATACAATTAAACCATGATTACAATACGCACCTTACCCAAGTTCGATGCTTGGCTTTCCGGTCTACGCGATGGGATGACCAAGCGCCGGTTAGTGGCTCGATTGAGAAAGGCCCAACTTGGCAATCTGGGCGACATTAAGCCTGTAGGTGATGGCATAGTTGAAATGCGTGAACACTTCGGCCCTGGTTGGCGTATGTATTATGTCCAGAGAGGTGATGTAATAATTATCATGTTGGGCGGCGGCGATAAGTCCACCCAGGCCGCAGATATTGCCGAAGCCAAACAGTTGGCCGATTCTTTGGAGGATTAAACCGTGACCGATAAAATTAAAATCTCAAGCCTGCCTGAGTTTGACGCTTCACACTATCTGGACAGCGAAACAGCAATAGCAGAGTACTTAACGGCTATTATGGATGATGGCGATTCGGCGTTATTGGCAGCGGCACTGGGCGATATTGCCAGAGCGCGGGGCATGTCAGACATTGCTAAATCAGCAGGACTTACACGCGAAGCACTTTATAAAGCACTTCGACCCAACGCACACCCACGCTTTGATACCATTTCTAAAGTTTGCAAGGCGCTTGGGGTTAAGCTCCATGTTGAGCCTATTTAAGGCAATGACCGGACAGGGGGTATTCCAGGCTTCCGTTTCAAAAAATTGAATAATTTTTCACTTTTTACCCCTATATTACCCCTCAATCATATTAAGTTATTGTATTAAAAGGCTACGTTACTTTATGCATTGGAAAGTGATGGTCTGGAAAATTAATCGTACAAAGCCCTCAAAGAAAATATGGATGATGTTTTAAACGGTATCCTTTGTGTAATTGGAAAATAAGTTCACACACTGCATCAGTTACAGATAAGTTTTGATCACGGGTGTTTGCATGTTAGCCTCTCTTTTAGCTGTTTCTTCGTAGACATACCCCTGCATTCAGGTAAAGCTAATGCAGACGGCTGTTTACAATATTTACAAATGGATAGTTCCATGGCATTAGAACCTGCGGCAAGGAAAATCATTGACCGTTTGCTGGAAGCAGCTGGCTGGTTAATTTTTGATAATGATAAAGCCAATATTTACGCCGCACGCGGCATTGCCATTCGGGAATTCTCTTTAAAACAGGGATACGGTTTTGCCGACTACCTGCTTTATATAGATGGCAAAGCGGCCGGAGTGATCGAAGCCAAAAAAGCAGGCACCACCTTAAGAGGGGTGGAAATCCAATCAAAGCAATATAACGAAGGCCTGCCGCAAGCGTTACCCTCTTGGGCGCACCCTTTACCGTTCGCGTATGAATCCACCGGCATTGAAACCCACTTTACCAACGGCCTGGATCCTAAGCCGCGTGCAAGGGATGTCTTTGCGTTTCATCGACCTGAACAACTTGCCGCTTGGTTAAATACACCCAAAGCTCAAATCGCCGAAACTCCACCGGACTACCTGCAGCAAGGCAGGACCTTCTTAGCGCGAATGCAGCAGCTCCCCCCGTTAATTGAAAACGGCTTATGGCCTGCGCAAATCGAGGCCATCAAAAATTTAGAGGTTTCCCTGGCGGCCAACAGACCCCGTGCCTTAGTGCAAATGGCAACCGGTTCGGGCAAGACTTTTACCGCCATTAATCTGGCCTATCGCCTGATTAAATTCGGCGGCGCAAAGCGGGTGCTGTTTTTAGTCGACAGAGGAAACCTTGGCGACCAGACCTTAAAGGAATTTCAGCAATATCAATCGCCTTACAACAACTTTAAATTTAGCGAAGAATACATAGTCCAGCGTTTGACTTCAAATGCTCTGGATGATTCGTCCCGAGTGTGCATTTGCACCATACAGCGGATGTTTTCGATGCTCAAAGGCAAGGACCTGACTGAAGACGAAGACGAAACATCCACTGAAGAACTGGCAGCGCTGTTTAAAAAACCGCCGCCTATCGATTACAACCCGGCAATTCCGATTGAAACCTTCGATATCATACTGGTAGATGAATGCCATCGCTCCATTTATAATCTGTGGGCGCAGGTTTTGGAGTATTTCGATGCCTACCTTATCGGCTTGACCGCCACACCGAACAAACAAACATTCGGTTTTTTCAATCAAAACCTGATGATGGAATACACCCACGATCAGGCGGTCGCTGACGGCGTTAACGTCCCTTTTGATGTGTACAACATCCGCACCAGAATAACCGAGGGCGGCGCTACGGTTGAAGCCGGTTACTCCGTGCAAAAACAGCATCGTGAAACCCGCGAAAAACGCTGGGAACAACTGGACGAAGATTTTAACTACCAGGCCAGCCAACTCGACCGCGATGTCACAACCAAAGACCAGATTCGCACCGTCCTGCAAACATTCCGTGACAAGGCCTTGCCCGAAACTTTCCCTCACCGAACCTGGGTGCCCAAAACCCTGATCTTTGCCAAAGACGACAACCACGCCGAAAACATCGTCGACATGGTGCGGGAAGTGTTCGACGAGGGCAACGAGTTCGTACAAAAAATCACCTATAAAACCAGCGGCAAAAAACCCAAAGAGCTGATCAAGGCATTTCGCACCAGTCCCATGCCGCGTATTGCGGTAACCGTCGATATGATCGCCACCGGCACCGATATTAAACCGGTGGAAATCGTGTTCTTTATGCGCTCGGTTAATTCTCGCGGCTTTTTCGACCAGATGAAAGGCCGCGGCGTTCGGATCATTAACCCCGACGATTTAAAAGCGGTCACGCCCGATGCGCCCTATAAAGACAGCTTCGTTATTATCGACGCCGTCGGCGTATGCGAAGCGACTAAAACCGATTCCAAAACCCTCGAACAACAACGCCACGTACCCTTGGATAAATTGTTGTACGCAGCAGGCTTGGGCACTACCGAAACCGAGGCGTTAACCAGCTTGGCTGGGAGACTGGCAAGGTTGGAGCATCGAGTCACATCGGCTGAAGCCAAACAAATCCGCGAAACATCGAGCGGCCTGGATCTTAAAACCTTAAGCCGCCGGTTGATTGACTCCGTTAATCCCGATCGGCATCTGCAACAGGCGCAACAACTCACAGGGCAACAACAGCCCGACGAACAAGCCGTCCAGCAGGCGGCGGTCGAATTAATGCGCGAAGCCTGCAAGCCTTTTGCGAGTGCCGAACTGCGCGAATTACTGGCCGGACTTAGTAAAAAAGAAGAAATCGTCATCGATCCGGTCAGCAAAGATGAATTGACCGAAGCCGGATTCAGCCAAGCGGCCAAGGAAAAAGCCCAGGGACTTGTGCAAACCTTTGAGCACTATATCAAAGAACACAAAGACGAAATCACCGCCTTACAGATACTGTTCAACCGCCCTTATGCGGCACGTTTGCAGCTAAAAGAGATTCAGGAACTGGCCGAGCAAATCAAAAAACCGCCGTATCATCTAACCGAGGATAAACTCTGGCAGGCTTACGCCACACTGGAACAAAGCAAAGTCAAAGGAGCCTCGAACCAACATATCCTGACCGATCTGGTATCCTTGGTGCGCTTTGCGATGCATCAGGACAATGAGTTGGTGCCGTTCCCGGAACGGGTGCAGGCCAACTTTAACGGCTGGTTGGCTCAGCAGCAGAACCAAGGCAAAATCTTTACCGGCCGGCAAATCGGCTGGCTGGAAAAAATACGCGACCATATTGCCGGAAGCTTATCGGTGGATGTGCAGGATTTTGATTACGGACGATTCGAACAGGCCGGTGGCTTGGGCGCATTTTACGAGGCGTTCGGAGAGGATTACGTGACTGTGATTGATGAATTGAATCGGGTTTTGGTGGGATAGGAATAGGATGACGGATCAAGAAAATGGGTTACCGGAATCCAGATACCTAGTTCCCACGCGCTACGCCCATCTTTATACACAGGTTGTAGGGTACGCTGTGCGTACCTTATCGACCGCCACGATACTGAACAATGGTACGCGCAGCGTACCCTACATGACTGCGTTCCCACGCGGCGCGTGGGAACGAGACAACTCACACATTAACCGGACAAAGTAGAATTAATAGATGATAGATCAAGAGAATGGATTGCCGGTTGGGTGGACTTTGACAACTTTAGGACAAGTTTGCAAAACCACAAGTGGAGGAACGCCAAGCAGAAAATTCAAGGAGTATTTTCAAGGCGATATACCTTGGGTCAAGTCGGGAGAACTACCGGACAACGTTATTTCAACCGTGGAAGAATATATTACAAAAGAGGCTCTAACTAATTCGAGCGCCAAGCTTTTTCCAGAAGACACACTATTAATTGCACTTTACGGTGCAACTGTCGGTAAATTAGGGATATTAAAAAAAACTGCTGCAACTAACCAGGCGGTATGTGCAATTTTTCCAAAAGTTGATTTATGTACAAAATATTTATTTTGGTATCTTCGCTTTATCCGGTCATATTTAATCTCTCAGGCAGTCGGTGGGGCTCAACCGAATATCAATCAAAGCATATTACAAAATTTACCAATCCATCTCGCCCCACTCCCCGAACAACACCGCATCGTAGCCGAAATCGAAAAGCAAGTTTCCCGTCTCGATGAAGCAGTGGCCGGATTAAAACGCATTCAGGCTAACCTGAAGCGTTACCGGGCCTCGGTTTTAAAATCCGCCGTAGAAGGCAAGCTGACTGCCAAATGGCGAAAACAGCATCCCGACACCGAACCTGCCGAACAACTGTTGCAACGCATCTTAAAAGAACGCCGCGAGCACTGGGAACAAGCCGAGCAGGAAAAAATGCAGGGCGCAGGCAAGCCGCCTAAAGACGATAAATGGAAGCAGAAATACAAAGAACCCATTGCACCGGATGTATCAAGTTTGCCAGTATTGCCAGAAGGGTGGATTTGGGGCAGTTTTGAGCAAGTAGCCGAGAGAGTTACTGTAGGGTTTGTTGGTTCAATGAAACATCAATATGTTGATTCGGGTATTCCTTTTTTACGATCTCAAAACGTTAGAGAAAATAGATATGAACCACAAGGATTGAAGTATATAAGCCAAGAATTTCATCAACAAATCAAGAAGTCATCATTAGTACCGGATGATTTAGTAGTAGTTCGCTCTGGAAGTGTTGGAGTTACTTGCGTACTTCCTGAAACTTTAGGGATAGCAAATTGCTCTGATTTAGTAATAATAAAAAGACCGATAGGATTTATTCCAAAATACGGTGCTTATTATATGAACTCAATTGTAAATACTAGAGTTGCATCAAAAAAGGTTGGCGTTGCTTTAACTCATTTTAATACGCAATCTGTGGCGCAAATGCCAATACCACTGCCACCACTTCAAGAACAAACCCAAATCGTCTTAGAAATAGAGCGCCGCCTATCAATCGCCGATGAAGTCGAGCAACAAATCAACACCAACCTGAAACGTGCCGAGCGACTGCGCCAGTCGATCTTGAAAAAAGCCTTTAGCGGCAGACTGGTTCCTCAAGATTCAAACGATGAACCCGCCGACATGTTGCTGGAAAAAATAAAGCAGGCACAACGCGCATGACCGAAGCGGAATTGCTGAACCTGCTCGACCTCGGCGAAGACCAGGAAATCGAGTTCAAATCAGCCGACGGCGGGCTGCCTAAATCCATCTGGGAAACGGTTTCTTCATTCGCCAATACCGAGGGCGGTTACCTAGTTTTAGGTGTGCAGGAAAAACACGGCCTATGCCAACTTGCCGGTATCAAAAATCCGGAAGCGCAACGCAAGGCCTTTTGGGATTGCCACAACGACGCGAAAAAACTCAGCATGCCGCTGTGTCATGAAGACGATGTGCAAATCTTAAGCGTACAGGGCAAACAACTGTTATTGATCCACATCCCTCAAGCCACACGTATCCAGCGTCCGGTTTATATTAACGGCAATCCGTTAATCGGTACTTACAAACGTAACTTTGAAGGCGATTACCGCTGCACCGAGACGGAAGTACGGCAAATGCTGCGCGATGCCGGCGACGAACCGCAGGATTCCAGTATTCTTGAACATTTCACGCTAGAAGATTTGGATACCGATACCTTGAGGGCTTATCGCAACCGGTTCGCGTCCAGAGAGCCGGATCATCCGTTTTTGGCCTTGGATAATCAAGGTTTGTTAGAACGATTAGGCGGTTGGCGGCGCGACCGTAAAACCCGGCAGGAAGGATTAACATTAGCAGGGTTGCTGATGTTCGGTCAGGAGCGCGCGTTATTGGACGCCTTGCCGCATTATCATGTGGACTATCAGGAACAACTCAGCACAGATCTTGAAACTCGGTGGACTTTTCGCATCACCGTGGATGGAATCTGGGTGCCAAACTTATTTAATTTTTACTATCGGGTTTATCCGCGTTTGGTCAGTAACCTGGCAATTCCGTTTCAATTGGATCACCAATCCGTAAGGCTGGGGGAAACTCATGTTCATGAGGCATTGCGAGAAGCTTTGGTTAATACGCTTATTCATGGCGATCATCAATCGTCCAGACCCATTACTGTTATTAAACAACAGGATCGATTCATTTTTTCAAATCCGGGGCGTTTACGCATTCCTATTGAGCGTTTATTCGAAGGTGGGGTAAGCGATCCGCGTAATCCGAACTTGCAAAAGATGTTTCAGATGATAGGTTTAGGAGAAAAAGCAGGTTCTGGTTTTCAGAAAATTCTTAGAGCATGGAAAGAGCAATCCTGGCTGATTCCATTGGTTGAAGAAAAACTGGATTTGGATATGACTCGAGTGGTATTGCCAATTCTGAGCATGATACCGGAAGAAGTGGACGCGGAGCTTAAACACCTTATCGGGGAGGCTTATACCTCACTAACCGAGCTTGACAGAATGATTTTGGTTTTAGCACACCGCTTTGAAGAAATTGGCAATGTCGATATTAAACATTACCGCAACGAACATTCGCGCGATATAGGCGAGCGTTTAAAATATTTAGTGCAGCAAGGGATGCTTGTGCCTTCAGGACATGGGCGGGGTATGCGCTATTGTTTACGGGGTAAGAAAATACCGGATTTGTTTACTGAAATGGAGCCTAACTCCGAGCATTACGAAAACAACTCCGAGCATTACCAAAACAACTCCGAGCATTACCAGCAGAAATTAGTGGAACTTGCAGCGCCGGTTCGAGAAAAAGGCAAAGCAAACAGGGAGTTGGTTAAAAGCACAATTTTACAGGTTTGCTCAGAACATTATTTGGAACTCCGTGCATTATCGACATTACTGGGCAGAAGCCCGGAAACTATAAGAACCCATTACGTCATTCCGATGGTAGAACAAAAATTGTTGGAACTACGTTACCCGGAACAACTTAACCACCCCAAACAAGCCTACAAAACAAGGATAGACCATCAATGAGTGCCGCCAACATCGTACAAAAACTCTGGAATTACTGCGACGTGCTGCGTGATGACGGCATGGGTTACGGAGATTATGTCGAGCAATTGACGTATTTGCTGTTCCTTAAAATGGCGGATGAACGCAGTAAACCGCCTTATAACCAAGCCAGCATGGTGCCGGAAAATTACAACTGGCAAAGCCTGCTTGAAAAAGACGGCGATGAGCTGTTTGACCATTACCGGCATGTTTTGGAAAACCTGGGTAAAGAAAAAGGTTTGCTGGGTTTAATTTTTGCCAAATCGCAAAATAAATTTCAGGACCCTTCCAAGTTGCGGCGCTTAATCATTAACCTGATTAACAACGAGAACTGGTCGAGCATGAGCGCCGATGTCAAAGGCGATGCTTACGAAGGTTTGCTGGAAAAAAACGCTCAGGACACCAAGTCAGGGGCCGGGCAATATTTTACGCCGCGTGAATTGATCAAAGCTTTGATTGATGTCATCCAACCCAAGCCGGATGAAACCGTTTGCGATCCAGCCTGCGGAACCGGCGGTTTTTTGCTGGCGACACACGACTATATTACCAAGCACAACCCGCATTTGGATCGCGACCAAAAACGCAGGCTCAAAGAAGACAATTTCAAAGGCTGGGAACTGGTGCAAAGCACCGCCAGGCTGTGCGCGATGAACATGATGCTGCACGGCATTACCGGCAAGGAGGGCAAAGATCAGTTACCGGTATTGGTTGCCGATGCCTTGGCCGCCGATCCCGGCGACCGTTTTGACATCATCCTGACCAATCCGCCGTTCGGAAAAAAAAGCAGCACCACTGTCGTTGCCAAAGACGGCAAAGTCAGCAAAGAAAAAGACATTGTTGAGCGCGATGACTTTTGGGCGACTACTTCGAACAAGCAGCTTAACTTTGTCCAGCATGTTAAAACCCTGCTCAAACAAAATGGACGAGCAGCCGTCGTGGTGCCGGATAATGTTTTATTTGAAGGCGGCGCAGGGGAAACGGTACGCCGTAAGTTGCTGCACGATTGCGATGTACATACTTTGCTTAGATTACCGACTGGATTATTTTATGCTCAGGGCGTTAAAGCGAACGTGCTGTTTTTTGATAAAAAACCCGCATCGACTACACCGTGGACACGTCAACTGTGGATTTACGATCTTCGCACCAACCAGCATTTCACGTTAAAAACCAATCCGCTAAAACACCAAGACTTGGAAGAGTTTATCAACCTTTACAACCCGGAAAATCGTTTTGCCCGTAAAGCCACTTGGTCGGAAGACAATTCCGAAGGCCGCTGGCGGGCTTATGATTACGAGGAGCTTGTTAACCGTGATAAAGCCAGTCTGGATATATTCTGGTTAAAGGATGACAGTTTGGAAGAATCGGACAATCTACCCGAACCTGACGTTATCGGCTTGGAAATTATTGAAGACTTAGAAGCCGCGTTGGAACAGTTCAAGTTGATTGTTGAAGATATTGGGCTTGAAGAGGTTGAATAGGGGCTGATGGACAGCCCACTGAGTTATGGGGCTTTTTGTTATTAGTCTCTAAAAACAACGTATAAAAGCCTGAAACTGAAAACAGCTACGGCTTATAAGCATCGCTATCAATATAAACATCGACACCATTTTCAGGAGCTATGCGCGCGACCGGCAAATCCGCTCCTGAACGCCACAGCTTTACGGCCTCCTGCTTATTCGCGCCGGTGATCAAAAAGATCAGTTCCCGTGTGTTGCTTAGCGCCTTGGCGCTGATCGAAACACGCTCCGGCGGCGGTTTGGGCGAATTGTAAACGGCATGCACCAGTTCATCTTGCGGGTGTTGGTGGCCGGGAAACAAGCTGGCAGTATGCCCGTCTTCACCCATGCCCAGCAGCACCATATCGAACATACCGGCCTTGGCGACGGCGAGTTTATAACGATCGGCGGCAACTTCCGGGCCCAGTTCGGCGGGCATGGTAAATATCTGGTTCGCCGGAATAGCGACTTTATCCAACAAAACCTGGCTTGCCATCAGGCTGTTTCTGTCTTGATGATCGACAGGCAAACAGCGCTCATCGCCGTAATAAATATGCCAGTTGGCCCAATCCGCATCGGCTTTGGCGAGCAGTCGATAGACTTTTTCCGGGGTGCTGCCTCCGGCTAAAACCAGCTTGAATTTGCCGCGTTCCGAAATAGCAGAATCAGCGGCGTTAAGAATGTGCCGGCAGGCGGCTTCTGCAACCTGTTCTGCGGTTTCAAGAGTATGCCAGCGGCTGTTTGTTTGCATTTAGTTACACTCCGGGGTTAATGAGCTACGCCACGATTGGCTTTCTTTGTCGAACAAGCGGCGGCTGTCTTCCGGCCCCCAGGAACCGGCGGGATAGGTGACGATATAGTCACGCTCTATCGCCCAGGTTTGCAGGATGGGGTCGACAATGCGCCACGCATATTCTACTTCATCAAAGCGCAGAAATAACGAGCGGTCGCCTTTTAATACGTCCAGCAATAAGTCTTCATAGGCATCGATGGGTTTTTCATTTTCCTGACGGAAGCTCGCGTCCAGGCTGGTGGAGCGGGTGCGCATCTCCAGGCCGGGTTCTTTTACGGTCATTTCAATGCGGATGCACTCTTCCGGCTGTATGCCCAGCAACACCCAGTTGGGGTTCATGCACTGCACCTCGGTGCCTCGGAAAAACTGTAACGGCGGGTGGCGAAAACAAATCGAAATAGTCGATTGCGCCTTAGCCATGCGCTTGCCGGTGCGCAGGTAAAACGGCACGCCGCGCCAGCGCCAGTTGTCGATATACAGTTTTATCGCGGCATAAGTTTCGGTCATGCTGTTGGCCGGTATACCGTCTTCCTGTAGATAGCCACTGACTTGCTCGTCGCCGATACGGCCTTTGGCATACTGGGCGCGGAAGGCGTGGCCGTGCACGGCTTCCCTGGGAATCGGTCGGATGGATTTTAGGACTTTGACTTTTTCGTCGCGCAGCGATTCGGCTTCCATCGACACCGGCGGCTCCATGGCGACCAGCGTCAGCAATTGCAGCAGATGGCTTTGCAGCATGTCGCGCATGGCTCCGGCGTGGTCATAGTAATCGGCGCGGCTGCCGATGCCGATGTCTTCGGAATGGGTGATCTGGATATGATCGATATAATTGCGGTTCCATAGCGGTTCCAGCATTACATTGGCAAAGCGAAACACCAGCACATTTTGCACCATGCCTTTGCCCAGATAATGATCGATTCGGTAAATCTGCTCTTCCGATAAATAGCGGCTGATGCGTTTTTGTAAGGCTTGGGCGCTGTCCAGATCGTAGCCGAACGGCTTTTCGATAATCACCCGCCGCCAGCCGTATTGTTCATCGAATAAGCTGGTATTGCTCAGCATCTCCATGACCGTGCCGAAGTCTGAGGGGCTTATCGACAGATAGAAGGCGATGTTTTTAGGAAACTGGTTTTCCCTGTTGAGCGTATCGACTAGTTCCGTATAACACTGAGCTTGTTTTATATCGCCTTGATGATAATACAGTCGGGTGCTAAAGCGCTGAAACACGGTTTCATCAAAATCGCCCGGAGTTTTGTCCTTGATCATCTGCTTGACTTCCGCCAGCCATTTTTGCTGATCCCATGGCCTGCGACCAATTGCCAGAATGCGAGTGCCTTCAGGCAAACGATTTGCGGCATCCAGATGGTACAAAGCGGGCATTAATTTAATGCGGGATAAATTTCCGGTCGCGCCAAAAATAGTGTAAGTGCAGGGCTCGGCTTTCATCATCGGTAGCGCCTCGTTGTTTTAAGGAAGGGTGCTAGCGTAACCCGAAATGCTTAATTTAAACAGTATAGGTAGTCGATGCGGTTTTGCCGCCGTGCCCGGTCCAATCGGTATGAAAAAACTGGCCTCTGGGCTGATCTATCCGTTCATAAGTATGCGCACCGAAATAATCGCGTTGCGCCTGCAATAAATTAGCCGGTAATTTTTCACTGCGATAGCCGTCGTAGTAAGCCAGCGCGGAAGACAATGCCGGGGTTGGGAGGCTTAGCTCGATGCCTAATATCACCGTTTTTCGCCAACCTTCGTCGGCTTGTTTCATGGCCTTGGCAAAGAAATCGGCTAACAGCAGATTTTCTAGATCAGGGGTGGCGTCATAGGCTCGCTTGATGTCGTTTAAAAATAGGCTACGAATAATACAGCCGCCGCGCCACATTAGCGCAATATCGCCATAATTGAGCGATAGCTGATATTCTTTTGACGCTTCGCGCATCAAGCTAAAACCTTGCGCATAGGAAATAATTTTGGCCGCGTACAAAGCATCGCGAATCGCATTAATCATGGTTTTTTTGTTACCGATAAATTTCAGCGTCCTTTTAGGTAATACAGACGCAGCTTTAACGCGTTCCTCTTTTTGGGAGGACAGGCAGCGGGCAAAGACCGACTCGCCAATCAAGGTTAGCGGAATGCCCAATTCCAATGCATTAATACCAGCCCATTTACCGGTGCCTTTTTGCCCGGCTGTGTCGAGAATTTGATTCAGCAACGGCAGGCCGTCCCGATCTTTGTAGGCCAAAATAGCGGCGGTGATTTCAATCAGATAGGAGCGTAATGGGCCCTGATTCCACTCGGCAAATACCGTATGCAGTTCGCGGGCGCTTAATCCCAAGCCCTCGGACATCAGTTGATACGCCTCGCAGATCAACTGCATGTCACCGTATTCAATGCCGTTATGCACCATCTTGACGTAATGACCGGCCCCGTTATCGCCTACCCATTCGCAGCAAGGCTCGCCATCAACCTTCGCACTGATGGACTGGAAAATGGTTTTGACCGCGGGCCATGCATCTTTATTACCGCCGGGCATAATGGAAGGACCGTGTCTTGCGCCTTCCTCGCCTCCGGAAACGCCGGCGCCTATGTAAAGGATGTTTTGTTCTTTTAGGGAGAGGGTGCGGCGAGTGGTGTCCGTGAATAGCGAATTGCCGCCGTCAACGATAATATCGCCGTCTGATAATAGCGGCGCTATCTGGCCGATATACTGATCGACGACCTCGCCGGCTTTAACCATCAGCATAACGATGCGCGGTGACTCCAGGCTATCGATCAACTCTTTCAACGAGTGTGCGCCGGTAATCTGCGTATTTTTGGCGGGACCATTTAGGAACTCGTCGATTTTATGGGTAGTGCGATTGTAGACCGCTACTTTAAAACCATGGGCATTCATATTAAGCGCCAGATTTTGTCCCATCACTGCTAGGCCGATTAGGCCGATGTTTGCTTTCATAGTTGTCTTCTTAAAGAGTCATTTTCCTCGTTCCCACGCGCCGTGTGGGAATGCCGTGTTGGACGCGCTGCGTCCCTTATACGCAAGACGTTGGCTGTAACTCGCGGCGCAGCGCGCCTTGACTGCATTCCCACGCAGCGCGTGGGAACGAGAACATTGTTTTCGTGTCGCCTAGAGGCGCCTACTTTTGGCTTTCGTGCTTTTCGTGGACAATTAATTTCCCAGGCTAAATCAATGCTTGCCCGGCTCCAGTTTTACCCCGCGTCTCTCATAGGTAACATAAGCCTGTAGCGCGATCATTTTGGGGTCGTCGGCGGCCAGGGGCTGTCCTTCCAGCGGATTTTTAAGACACCAGTTGATCATTTCCCAAAGAGGGATGACTCTACCCAGCTGTTTTTGAAATTTCGGATAGGTTTCGGGATGGGTATTGGCGGCATTGGGGTGGCATTGGGCGCAAGCAACGCCGTTGGTGCCCAGCTTGGGGCTGGTCCATAACTCGCGGCCTTCGCCCACAACACTCATAAACTGCTGCTGCCAGCGCTGTACATCGGCTTCGGTAAATTCATCGGCCAAGGCAGAACCGGTGGCCGCAAACGCTAAACACAGCGTCATCGCTATTTTTTGATAAGTAGACATTTTGTTTCTCCCGTGCTGTGGCTAGTAGTGTGTTTGCGGGACTATCCGCGCCTTTTCGTCCTGATAGACTGCGTCTTCCGGGTGTTTTTGCTTGTCGTTGTAACGGACGATACGGCTGGTGTTGTTGTACAGCGTAAAGTTCAGATCCGCATTGCCATTGGCCACGTTGATAAATTGCCAGCCGGTAGCATCGCGCTCGAAAAACGGATCGGCCCGGTTCATCGGCACCGTCAGTTTCGGCAGGTATTGCTCCGCTTGGGCATAAGCCTGCGGATAAGGCCACGGCCAAGAGGTCGCCATCACCGAGTTGAAACTGATATTGCCGATCTGGTTGTACTGGATTTGGTGGACGTGACCGTAGATGACCGAAACCTTTTTGAACGGTTCCAACAACGCCTGAACCTGATCGGCGTCTTCGGTCCAGAAATTCCAGCCTTTATATATTTTTTGTAACGGTGAATGGGAGAACACCACCACCGGTGTATCTTTGTCGATTTTGTCCAGATCATCTTTCAGCCACAGCCGCTGCTCATCGCCAACCATGAACGGCGAACTGTTCGGGTTGTCGAGTCCGGCCATTTCCAGCATACGTTGTTCGGCGGTCGGCCAGCGCTTGAACGTCCAGTCGTCATAAGTTTTGATGCTGTTCAGCACCACGAAATGCACGCCTTTATGGTCGAAGCTGTAGTATTGCGGGCCGAACAACTTTTCCCAATATTCGCCCAGATCCAGGTAATAATCGTGTTCGCCCATCACGTGATGAACATCGCCATGCAATGCCGACAGGATTTGGGCGCCATGATCCAGTTCGGGCTTGCTGCCAAGCTGGGCCAGGTCACCGCCGAACATTACAAAATCCGGTTTAGGCACCAGCAGATTGGTTTCGGCAACGGCGCGAATCAGACCGCGATCCCAGTTCCTGACGAAACGATTGTCCTTGATATGCTGGATATGCGCATCTGAAATATAGGCGAAGGTGAAATTTTGGCTGCTTTCGGCGAAGGCCAGCTCGACCAGGCTGATCGGCAAGGTGCTGCCGATGGCTAAAGCGCCTGCGGTTTTGATGAAATTACGGCGACTGTTATTGATGGTGTTCATAGTGAATTCCTCATTCAGTTGGCCGCTTGGGTCGGTGCAGGGACCGCTTGTTTCGAGCTGAGGCTTGAACTGGTCAGGGCTTGCATAAAAGCCACCAAGTCGTCCAGCTGCGCATCGGTCAGGTTTAGCGGACGGATGCCGCCACTCAGAAAATCATTGACCGGTTCGCCCGCTTGATCCACTCCGCCGTTGTTATAATGAACCATCACCTCTTTCAGGGTTTTCAGGCTGCCGTCATGCATATACGGCGCGGTCAGTCCGACATTGCGCAAGGTAGGCGTTTTGAACGCGCCGATTTGGCTTAATTCGTCGGTCACCGCAAAGCGGCCCAATTCCGATGACCTTTTATCGGTCAATACCAGCACATCGACTTGGCCGCCTTTGTTTTTAGCCTCCAGAAAAGCTTGGGTCAGTCGGGGAATGTCTTGCTGAATCTGATTAATACCAACGCCGATATTGTGAAACCGGCCGTCGGTAAACAGCGCGTGATCCTGCTCAATGGTATGGCAGGAAACGCAGCGGCCTTGTCCGATGAACAAATCGAATCCGCGAATCTGGGCTTCGCTCATCGCATCGGTCCGGCCTTTGAAATAATAACGGTCGAACGGCGAATTACCGGCAACCAGGTTGCGCTCGAAGCTGGCAATCGCCTTGGCGACATGGTCTATGGTTAGTTTTTTAGCGCTTACATCAAATACGGTTTGGAAGGCGACAAGATAATCAGGATCGGTACGGACGATTTCGAGTACCTGTGTATGGTTGGTTAAGCCGTGTTCAACCGGGTTGATTAACGGCTGTTTGGATTGACTTTCGAGATCCGGTTCGCGTCCGTCCCAGAATTGCGATGGGTTGAATGCGGCGTTGAGCACGGTGGGGGCGTTGCGCGTTCCGGTCAAGCCGTGATGGCCGACAGAAACAGGTAGGCCGTCGGTAAACGCTTTTTTTTCGTCGTGGCATTTTGAGCAACTGACCGTGCCATCGACAGAAAAGCGTTTGTCATGAAACAGTTTGTCGCCCAAGGCAATCTTGGCCGGGGTTTGCGGATTGTTTGGCGGTATAGGTAGCGGCGGTAAACCTAACAGATTATTTTCGTCGGCGGCTGATGGGGGATTGGCGGCGGGTTCATTCAGCACGTAGGTGTCGGCCTGCGTATAGGCAAACCAAGCGGTCAGCACAAGAGTGAGCAACAATACATATCGCATGGTAGGCCTCGTGATGAAGAGTAGAAGATTATGGTTATCGTTGTCCAGCCCCGCCAGGTGGCATGATAAAAAATAGCTAGAGTATGGAGGTTAGAGGAAGCGGGCGGTTCAGGCAATCGGTAGAAACACCTAGAAATTGATGCAGGCCTGTTTAGATGGATTGTTCCGATTAGGCGACATCGGTTTTCGCCTTGACTTGTGATTAATAAAACATGAAGGACTCGAATTTTTTATCTCGTTTTTCGAGGCAACTGCTCCAGCCGTTGCTCTTGCATCCATGCAGTCGCTCATGAACTTCATCTCCGTCCTGGATTTATGCCTTAGTTTGATGCGTATGCGTTTATCTCCAAGGCTGTTTTTGAGTTTTGGCCTCCCAAAGCCGCAAATGCCGGTGTTCAAAGCAGCTCAAAAAACATGGTCGGGCGGCAATAATAAAGGAAGGGAGGCCGTATGCCGGAGTAATGCCGGTTATTTAAGCACTTCCAACTGCACTCTGCGATTGTTGGCGCGTCCTGCTTCGGTCTCATTGCTGTCGATAGGTTGGGTTAAACCGTAGCCTTTGGCGGTTAATTTTTCCTGTGCATCTATGCGGTGGCTTAAATAGTCTTTAACGGTCTGTGCGCGGCTCTCGGATAATCTTTGGTTATAAACTTCTGTGCCGGTATTGCTGGTGTGGCCTTGCACTTCAATGTCGATGCCGGGATTGCCTTGAATGACGGTAATTGCGTTATCGAGTTCAGGATAATATTGGGGATTGATGTCGCTTTTTTCGTTGTCGAATTTTACGTCAACAATCCAGCAGCCAAGTGGATTAACATGAGCGCCTTTTAAGGTATTAGGGCATTTATCATTACAATTGTTGATGCCGTCGACATCGTCATCCAGCGTCGAGCAGTCGGCAATCTTTGCCGGTGTTGGCGCGGGGGCTTTTATGACGGCGTATGGAGCGTCTTTAAACTCCCTGAACGGCTTAGGCGCGCAACCCAATAGGTAGGCACTCTTGAGGGGCTTTAATTCGTCGCAGATGTCGAAAGATCCCGGTTGCGATGCGCAACCCGATAAAGCGGCAACGATTAGTATTTTTTTCATGGATTATCTCCTTATCAATAAGTTTTTGAGGATAAGACATGGTTATGAGAGCCGCTTGCAAAACAAGAGATGGGCGAATGACAGCGGAATTTTATTCGGGACTGACCTTGCCCATCCTGATTCTGGCGCGAACCAGTGCCGTGATGATTATAATCAACAACGCCGCCAGTGAAAGCTCCAGCACCACGAATGCGGCAATCTTAAAGTAGGCAAATAGCGGGTGGACAAATCTGACTAGCCAGCCGCCCGCTTCATCGGCTAATGCTGCCGCATAGGTCAAGCCGCTCAGCCATATTTTCAGCCGCACCGGGAACTCGGTCATCAGCATTAAATGGGTTAAGGTCAGCACCAGCATGCCCATCGAAAACAGATGGAAATGGGAGACTTCCAGCATACCTTGGTAACTGCGCGGCTGGGTGAATTGCTCCTCAGAACCTAAATAATAGGCAACCACCGAGTTAGGCGTTAAGTCCATATGGTGAAAATACATCATGCCGTTGCTCACCCATAACAGGGCGATATACACCAGGAACATCAACACCAGGGTGTTGATCAAGGATTTGCGATGCTGCTCACCGGTAACAAAATAGCGCATCAGTTTTTACCCTGCTCTTTTACCATGACCTGGTAAATCGCCATCACTTTGCGGACGCTGCTGACGGTTGCCCTTGTGCTTAAGGTTGCGCCGCTGATGCCGTCGATGCCTTTGTTAAAATCCATGTCGGCTAACGGGCGTTTATACAGCTGTTCAAACCAGCGTTCCGGCGGCTGGTATTCAGGCGGTTCATGGAAAGCGAGGGTCGTGACATTGCGTAATTCGCCGTCGGGATTTAGCACGACCATTAAGGTTTCCGGTTTGGTTCTGACCGTGACGGTTTCAATCGCGGCATAGCCTTGTACCTTGTCCTTTTGCTTGCCGACATAGAAAGTAAACAGGCCGGATTCGAGCTTAACTTTGGACAGCTCCTCGATTTTGGCGGCTTGCTGCTCATCGGGGAATAACGATAACTGCTCGACCTGAGCGTCTTTGCCGAAGGCCAGTTCCAGCGCTTCATTTTTACTGTAAAAGACGGTGGCGAAACTGGAGGATACTGCACTCAACAGTAATAGAAAGAGAATAAAAAATCCCCCTTGCCTGATTGTTTTCATAGTGTGTCTCGTGTGCGGAATTGATTAAACTTAAGTGGATAAACGCAAATAGTTTAACACCATCAACACACATTAGAATAAAGAACACGAATGGCCGCATGGTGCTGCCACTCGTGTTTGTTGTGATGAAAGACGCTTATGAGCTAGAAAATGAACCCGAAGCCCAGGTTGAAGTCATCCGGCAGGCTGCCTTTTTTCGCCGTGAAATTGCGATAATCGGCTTTAATCACGACATTCGGAATGGGTTTATATTGCAAGCCGAACTGGTAAATTTGCTTATTTTTTGTTTCATCGTCAGAAAAACCGACCGGTGCGCTGGCGATAGTATCCATCTGCTCATAACGGAAAAACGGCGCCAGATATTGTGTCGTATTCGGATTCAGCAACGGCAATATGTCGTAACCGACCTCGCTGTACCAGCCGTAGTTGTCTTCGCCAATGGTTTGACCTTTGGCGGCACTCAGTACGCCCGCATCTTCGATATGCCCTACGGAGCCCAAAGTGCGGAATTCCAGTCCGCGATATTTCCATTGCACATGTCCTTCATACAACTGGGTAAAGGCGTTGACATCCTGTTTGGCTTTCGTGGTTAAATTGGTAAAGGTTTGGTTTTGCCCTGAGTTGCCCAGATACGCCGAACCGCCGAATGACAAGCCGGGAACTATGTCTGGGGCATAATCGACCCGTCCGACAAACGCCAGATCTTCGGCTTTGGCCTGACTGCCTTGCTGTCTGCTGGAACGGATGCCGTCAGCGGTGAAATTTTTGGCATCCAAGCCGTTAACGACATAAGCGGTGTAAGTCAGGTTCGGTAATACTTCGCCAAACAGACCTACGCCGATTTCACGCCAAGTACTCGGTAGAATCAGGCGCTCCACTTCCGGGCGATTGTTGCCGAAATAAAACGGCGGTTCGTGAATCTGGTTAACAAAACCCATCGGCATCAGCACCATACCGGCCCGGACATTAGCCATCGGGTCGATAAAGAAATCCAACGCCGCAAACTCGACCGATACCGAGCCCCCATTAGAGGTCGAGCCGTGCTCAAATTCAAGCTCACTGTTAAACAAGATTTTGTCAGTGAACTTGTAACCCGCATACAACACCATTCGTTCAAAATCGGCATTATCGGTCTTGGCAGTTGCGTCACTTACCGTTGACTGATAATTGGCTTCGCCATAACCGCCAATCGACAGACCCTTGCCAACCTGATAGACCTTGGACGCCGCAGGCCCCAAGCCATAAGCGCTTTTGTACTGAACCTCATCAGGAATGGTCAGGTTGGTGCGCAATTTCTCAACTTCTTGAGTCAAAACATCGGTTTTGCGCTCTAAATTCTTTACGTCGCCACCGGCAGTTTTGGTTGGGGCAGCAGTAGTCATCGCCGATTTCATGTCGTCAATCTGCTTTTGCTGCGCCTGGATGATTTTCCACATATCTTCCATGGTCTGCGGTTTTTCTAATGCGCTTGCAGGCGCACTTAAAGCGACCAGTGCTGTCAGTACCCCGCCTTTTAATAATCGATTATTTTTTTTCATTTACACGATCTCTCACAAATAAATTGGTGAAAGCAGTATAGGCTAAATAGCAATGTTATTGCAAACGATTCTTATTTAGAGCTTAAAGTGGGGTTTATAGATTGGTCTAATCTTTGGTCTTTATTGGAATTTCAGGGGGTGGATTAAGGCGGTTAATTTGAAGATAAGGTGACTTAAAGTTTTGCCAAAGAGGCGGAGGTGTTGTTGCTTGCATCGCTAAGACGATGTTTGAAGAATCTGCTGCGTCCGGTAAGATCAGACAGTAACAATGGGGAAATGGGGGAGACTTCAGTCGGTACTTTGTAACTGCGAGATAAGACCCTTAATCGTCTGTTCTTGAGCCATGATACTTTCGCATAATCGGAATTGGCTAACTGCGCGACGTAAGTTCTGTTCGGGTTCCGTCACTTTAAAATATCGGTTCCCTTCCAGATAATCGGTATAAAACCGGATGCCTAATTCAAAGGGGATCAGCCGGATGGCAGGGTATAAATAGTGATAATCGTGTTCGGAAAAGAATGCACCGGCTTCGGACAAATAGCTTTTTAACAGCGCGGCGCAAATATCCAGGTCGAACCCGACCGGGTCGCTGGTGGAGCAGCAAGAGCGCAGACAATCGCCAATATCGTAATGAACCAGGCCGGGTTTGACGGTGTCCAGATCGATAATGCTGAGGATTTTGTGTGTGTGCTTATCAAACAGGAAATTGTTTAATTTGGGGTCGCCGTGAATCACTCGCAAAGACAGCAAACCTTGCTGTCTTGCGGCTTCCAGGTCATCGGCGATAGACTGAAACCTAGCGATAAAATCAGCGCAATAATGATCTTCAGGATGATCCGACTGCTGTAAAACTTGGTGGTAACGTTTTAAATAGCCCGGCGTGATATGAAAACCGGGCAGGGTGTCATGCAACAGCGAGGGATCAAGATCGCTGATCAAGCGATGAAAATGCCCGAGCGCAAATCCGGCCTGCTCGGCGTCTCCGATAGTGCCTATAGCCTCTATGCTTTCGGTATCGGCAATAAAGCTCAACGCCCGCCAGCAATCACCGATTTGATCCTGATAAAGCGAGGCGTTAGCGGTAGTCTTTAAAATTTCCGGGATTTGCAGCTTGACTGACGCGGCGGTTTTTTGCGCGATATGTTGATTAAGCGTTGCCAGATTTGCCATGATTTGCTCAGGCTCGGGAAAAACCGTACGGTTTATGCGTTGCAGGACAAACGGGGATGATGGTGTTGTGACCAGATAAGTGTCATTGATCAGGCCATTACCGAGCGGGGTTATCCCGGTAACGGCGTTGGCGAACTGCTGGGCGATAGCGAATAATGTGTTCACCAGATCAGGCGGCTTCCCTGGCCTTGATTAATGCCGTTAAAGTCTTCAGCGCCTTCCCCCTGTGACTCAGCGCATTTTTAACGGCCGCCGACAATTCCGCCGACGCGCAACCCTGCTCCGGCACCCAGAACACCGGATCATATCCGAAACCGTTTTCGCCGACCGCATGATCCAAAATACGGCCCTCCCAAACGCCTTGGGCGATCACGGGACAGGGATCGTTTGCATGTTCCATAAACACCATCACACAGATAAACCGCGCAGTGCGCAGTTCATCCGGGACGCCTTCAAGTTCCCGCAACAGCTTGTCCAGATTGTCCTTATCATTTGCACCAACGCCCCCATAGCGGGCGGAAATCACGCCGGGCGCGCCGTTCAGTGCATCAACCACCAGTCCAGAATCATCGGCTATCGCCGGTAATTTGCAATGCAGTGCTGCATTACGGGCTTTTAAAATCGCATTTTCTACAAACGTAGAACCGGTTTCTTCCGCGTCGATAACATTAAACGCGGACTGCGGAACGATCGGATGATCCGCCAGTATCGCCTGGATTTCCCTGATCTTGCCTGGATTGCCGCTGGCCAGGACGATTTTTTGTAAGGTTGAAAAGGTCATTTATGATTTTCTATTGCGAACCGTTGTTTTTCCAGCAATTCCTTGATGCCATTACCTGCCAGTTCCAGCATAGCGTCCAACTCTTCTTTCCTGAACGCATGACCCTCTGCCGTGCCCTGCACTTCAATAAACGCGGCAGCATCGTTCATCACCACATTCATATCGGTTTCGGCATTACTGTCCTCGGCATAATCCAGATCCAGCACCGGCACGCCGTTATAGATGCCCACAGAAACCGAAGCGATCTGCCCGTGTAGAGGATTGGTCTTGATTTGCTTGCGTTTAAGCATCTTTTGCACCGCCAGAGACAACGCGACAAAACCACCGGTGATCGCCGCAGTGCGGGTTCCGCCATCCGCCTGCAACACATCGCAGTCGATGGTGATGGTATGCTCGCCCAAGGCCTTTAAATCAATCGCCGCTCGCAACGAACGGCCAATCAGGCGCTGAATTTCCAAAGTACGCCCGCCCTGCTTGCCGTGACTGGCCTCCCGTCCCATCCGGGTATGGGTCGAGCGCGGCAACATGCCGTATTCGGCGGTAATCCAGCCCTCGCCTTTGCCTTTAAGAAAGCGCGGGACACTCCTGTCGACACTGGCGGTACAAAGCACCCGGGTATCGCCAAATTCAACCAGCACAGAGCCCTCTGCATGTTTGGTAAAACCGCAGGTAAATTTTATGTCTCTTAGTTGATCCGGGTTACGTCCGCTGGGTCTCATACATGTTCCGCTAAAATGAAAACCGCACAGTATACCTGAACAGCGGGCTGTCCGGCTGAGCAATTGTAACTATTCGGCAGCAACAAAGAGAATGGAACGCAGATGACGCGGATGAATATGATGAACGCAGATAAATACTGAAAATCTTATCTGATCATAACTATCTGCGTCATCTGCGTTCTATTTCTTGCTGCTGAGTAGCAAGAATCAACCACCAGTAAGCGTTTTTTGCAACTCGGCAACCGATTGCGGACGGTTTTCCGGATGTATCTCCATCGCCCAGTCGATGGCTTTTAACAGGTGTTCGGGAAATTTTTGTTTAAACGCTTTGACGGCGGGAATCAATGTATCTTGCCGAGATCTGTCCTGCGCAGAAACCGGCGTTTTAAGCTCCAGGCAACTGCGCATACTTGCGCCCACCGCATAAATATCCGTCCACGGGCCCAGTTCGGTGTGCAGTTCATGCTGCTCTATCGGCGAGTAGCCTTTGGTCAAAATCTTGCTTTGCTTGCTCAGGTGCGATTTTGGAAAACTCTGAATTGCGCCAAAATCCAGCAATAACGCATCATTGCCGGGTCGAACCAGAATATTGGATGGCTTAATATCAAGATGAATAAACTGATGGTTATGGATATGCCCCAACCCAGCCAATAAGGAGTTGAACAAGGTCAAGAAAAAATCCTCGGAAACAGGCAGGGTTTTATTTTTTAACAGCTTATCCAGCGTAACCCCATAGTCATAGGTCATCACCATATAAACGGTGGAATTGGCTTTAAAAAAACCGATCACTTCGACAATGTTGGGGTGTTTTAACGTCGATAAAACCTTGGCTTCCTCAAAGAACAATATCCTGCCGCGCTTGAATAAAGTCGCTGCTTCTTCGCTGTTCGCGACCACCACATTGTTCCAGGTTCGGTGGGCAAACTTTCGGGGCAGGTATTCCTTAATGGCAACCTGAAACTGATCCTTTATTTGCCTAGCCAGATAAACCGAACTAAAGCCGCCGTGCGCCAACTCCCGCTCAATCACATACTGGTCTATAATTGTGCCGGTTTGCAGGTAGTTCCATTCTTTGGGATAGGTTTGTGGATCGTAGTATTCAGCCATTGTGTTGTTAGTTTGTACTAAGAGCCCGTCAATTATAGGTGAAAAATGATTAGAAGCATGACCGCATTTGCCGGTAACGAGAAGGAAATCGGCGATTTAACCCTAAGCTGCGAATTGCGCACGGTCAATCACCGTTACTGCGACATCAGCTTAAGACTGCCGGATCGTCTGCGTTTTGTTGAAGCCGATCTGCGCTCAGCCATCGTCGCAAAGATCAGCCGAGGCAAGGTTGAATGCTCGGTGAGCTACAAAAAACAGGCTAAAAATGGGCCAAGCTTCACTATTAATACCGATGCTGTAACCACGTTGCTGGCCGCAGCTTCCAGCATAGAGCAGCAAATGCAAGGCCCTTTGTCCTTTTCGGCGCTGGATGTACTGGCATTCCCCGGCATCCAGCAGGAACCGGATTTAGACAAAGAGCAACTTAACCGAGGCATCGTTACTCTGGTCGATCAAACGCTGACACAACTGCTGGAAGCGCGGGAAAGAGAAGGCACGCAACTTAAACTGCTGATTGAAGAACGTTGCGCAAAAATGCTGGGGTTTGTTGTTTTGGCGGGCAAACGCATGCCGGAAGTGCTGCTGCTGGTACGCAATAAACTCAAAGACCGGATTGCCGAGCTGGTAGCGGAGCCGGATTTTGACCGTCTGGAGCAGGAGCTGGTACTGCTGGCTCAAAAACTGGACATCGCCGAAGAGCTCGACAGACTGGAAACCCATATCACTGAGGTGTTGCGGGTGCTCCAGCAAAAAGACCCGGTCGGCAGACGACTGGATTTTTTAATGCAGGAGTTGAACCGCGAAGCCAATACACTGGGCTCTAAATCGGCCGACAAGGAAATGACCCAGATAGCCATCGAACTCAAAGTGCTGATCGAGCAGATGCGCGAACAGGTGCAGAATATAGAGTAATATTCAGATAAATCGTAGTTGGCTGGTTGGCGTAGCAAACCGTCAGCCGCATAAAATAGATGCTTTCCAACTGCAATATCTGCGTTCAAAGGAGTGTTTGAAGGAACAGGTTAAAAAGATACCGGCCTGATAACAATAGGCCGGTATTAGCTGAAGGAAGACAGACTAGCTGGTTTTAATATCGGAACGTTCCCAGAACCGGTTGGCGATTAACGTGTCAAAAAGCCCCAGTTGATCGCCGAAATGTTTAATAGCGACAACTGGAATCGGCGAGTCGGCCATGATTTGCGAGGTTACACTGCCGAGCAGAATAGTCACGGCACTGCTGTGACCACGCGTACTCATTACGATCAGATCGGCTTCAAGCTCCTGGGCTCTGCGTAAAACAGCCTTGGCTGGGATGCTGCTCTCGACAAAATCAGGTTTTACCGTTATGCCGTGAGTGTCAATGGTAGCCAAAAACTCCTCAAAGGCATGCAGCTCGTGCCATTTAACCTCGCTAACATGCTCCTCGTAGCGTATCGTCGAAGCGTCGAAATAGACATGCACTGCGGTTATCTCGCTCAGCCCGTGCAGTTTCGCCAGCGCCGTTGCTTGCGATAAGCTGTCTGCCGAAGGCTTGGAAAAATCAACGGGTACGATAATCCGCTTGATGTCACGGCCTGTGTGCTCAGGCACCATCCAGACCGAGGCTTTGGTGACCATCGCCAAGCGTCGGCCCAGGGAACGCTGGCCGGTACGGCTTTTACGATGGCCAAGCAGAATCAGGTCTGAGCTGGAGGTAACCGTATATTCAATCAGCTTGTCGAGACGCGATGCACCGCTCATGACGTGAAAGTTGAATTTCAAATCTTCGATAGGCGCATCGAAAAACTTTTCGACTTCCCCGCGAATACGTTGTTTGATCGACTCTTCCTGTTTTGGCTGAAGCGGTTGTTTTTGCGGCGGAATCACATGAATGAAATGGAATTCCTTGGAAATCTCCTGCGCTGCAAGCCTGGCGGCATAATGCAGTAATTCAGCATCTTCATCGGTCATCGCCAGGGGAACGGTCACGCAATTAAATTGGCCGGGTGCGGCAATGATTTGTTGCATTTCGCAGGTAATTTCCTCGAGGTGTTCTTGTTCGCGCTTAACCGGTTTATCCAGAAATTTAAACAGCAGCGCATAAAGCACCAACGCGGAAAGAACGCCGGTCAAAAAATCGGTCATCGGTACCATAATCGCAGTATAAATCATCAAGCCTGCATGAAACTTATTGTGGTTCAAGACTTCTTTGATTTCAGCCGGTTTAAACATGTTGCTCGCCACCCACAGTAAAATGCCACCGATACAAGCCATCGGCACCAGTTCCAGATAGCTGGCTATATAATAAGCTAAAGCCAGCTTGAGCACTGCCTTAAAATAGCCGGCCAGCGGTGTGACGGCTCCGGCCTTGATGCTGGTTGCAGTCCGGGCCAGAGCGCCGGTGCAGGGAAAACCGTTGACCAGCGGGACAATAATTTGCACCAAACCCTGGCCCCAAAATTCCTTGTCGGGATTGAACGGCGTTTTACGATTATCGGCAAGGCGGTCGGCCATCGACGAACAAAGTAGACTCTCGACCCCGGACACGAATACGATGGCTAATACGAAATAAACGATATCAACGATAACGCTCGAGGTCATAACCGGCAGCACAGGCGGCGTAAAGACGAAAAAATGATTAGGGATAGAGCCGTAAATGTCGCCGACTACGACGATGCCTTTATCGCCCAGTAATGTCGCCACTACCAAGGTCGATGTTGCGATAGCGATCAGCGGAGCGGGAATAAATATCGAAATGCGCAGCAGATATTTGGTCAAGAAAAAGGTGCCCAAGCCTATCAGTACGGACCAGCCGTTTATCAGGTTCAGATTAGAGTAGGCAGCTGTAATATTATGCAAAATACCGCCGGTTATGTCCTCGTCCTGGCCCAGTAGATCCTTGAAATTTTCCAAACCCAGAATATCCTCGACATTGGTCAGCGCGATAACGGCCGCGATGCCGACAGTAAAGCCGACGACTATCGAATTCGGCACCAGTTTGGCGTATTTGCCGAGGCCGAATACGCCCATCAGCATCAACATCACACCGGCTATGATCGACACCAGCACCAAAAAACCCTGTGCTGACTGCAAGGTGCCGCCCCCTGCTTCGCCGTACTTAGTCACCAAGCCTGCAATTAACGGTATAAAGGCCGCGGTAGGGCCGTAAACCTGATATTTTGAGCCGCCCCAGGTTCGGCCTACCGCGCAGGCCAAAGCGCCGGCAATAATGCCTTGTTCGGGCCGAAGCCCCATCGCCATTGAAAACCCCATGGCCATCGGAATCGCGGTCAGCGCAACGATCAAACCGGCGCTAAAGTCCCGGTAGGTCGTCTGTATCCAGGTATCGCGGGTTAAATCCTCCCAGCGGCTGTCAAAAAATGTGTTGAAAAGTTTTAAGCGTTGCAAAATCATTGGTGATTTCCTTGTGAATGGGACATGCTATTCCTTCGTCAGTCCGACCAATAACTCTTAACTTTAACGGCGGTAAGTTTTTGGTCGGCAACCATCGAATACGCTGTTATCCTAGCTCTTTAACCTTTCAAGAACCTTTCGCAACGACCTGATACATGAACATTTTATTGATAGAGGACGATGCCGTGCTGGCTGACGGTTTGACGCACACCTTGAGCGATAGCGGTTATTCGGTGACTTCTGCTACGACCGGCGTTTACGCTGATCAGCTGCTTCAGGCGCAAGACTTCGATTTGATCGTATTGGATTTGGGTCTGCCGGATATGGACGGGCTGGAACTGTTGCGTAAACTGCGCAACCGGAAAATCCCGTTGCCGATTTTAATCTTGACGGCGCGCGACGGCGTCAACGACCGAATCATCGGCATTGAACAGGGCGCTGATGACTATATGACCAAACCCTTTGAGCTCCGGGAATTGGAAGCCAGGGTTCACGCGCTGATTCGGCGTTGTTACGGGGGTTTTAGCAAAGATATTGTGATTGGTCGCTTGGTGCTGGACACCCATAATCATCAGGTTTTGGTAGACGGTCGGCCGATTACATTGTCGGCTCGGGAGTATGGCCTTTTGGAAATTCTGCTGATGCAGGCAGGAAAGGTCATCTGCAAAGACCGCATTGCGCAACGCTTGGCCGCAGACGGCGACGCGCTGACCGATAATGCCGTTGAAATCTATGTGCACCGATTACGCAAGCGTATCGAACCGTATGGCGCGGTGATCAGAACGGTGCGCGGACTCGGCTATTTACTGGAGCGGTTAGACGATGATTAAAAAGCGCAGCCTCAAAACCGAGATTCTTTTTCGATTGGCCGTTCCGTTAATTTTTTTTATCAGCATTGAGTCCGTGTTGTCTTATTTTGTCACGCTGCATCATGCCGACGTGGCTTACGATCGCTGGCTGCTTGATTCGGCACGGTCATTAACCCAGGAAATCAAGGCGCGCAAAGGCAAGGTGTTCGTCGAATTGCCTCCCGCCGCGCTGGAGATTTTCAAATGGGATGAGTCGGACAAAACCTATTTCAAAATCATCTCCGAAGAACAAGGCATGCTGGCTGGCGACAAATTCGTACCCGAGCCGTTTGATCTGGAAACCGATTGGTCGGGCCCCGTTTTCTTTGACGACGAGATGTATGGTGAACCGGTCAGGGTAGTATCCATGCAAATTGCGCCTGAGCATAGTTCGGAAAAGGTATTCGTCCACGTTGCCGAGACCTTGAATAAGCGGCGCAACATGATGATGGATATTTTGCTGGCCGATCTGGTGCCGCAGATGGTGTTGGTGTTGTTGGCCGGGATCTATCTGGTCGTAGGCGTAAAGCGCGGCTTGCAACCCTTGCATGCACTGGCCGATGAAATTGCAAAACGCTCGTCACGCGATTTGCGGCTCATTCCTGAGCAGCATGTTTTTTTGGAAGTGCGGGCGCTGACGGATACCATCAACGATTTACTGGAGCGCTTGGGATCGGCTATTGCAAGCCAGCAACGTTTTATAGCCAACGCCGCGCATCAATTACGCACCCCGCTGGCGGGTCTGAAACTGCAAGTTGAACGCGCGTTGCGTGAGCAAGATTTGCCTGCGATGAAGCCTGCGCTGATGCAGATTCAGGGATGCGCCGACCGCATGTCACACCTGACCACGCAATTATTGATATTAGCCCGGTCGGAACCCATTGATGGCGAGTATGAATTGCGGCCGGTCGATTTATGCAAACTGGCAAAAGAAACCTGCATGGATTGGGTGCCTAAAGCCTTGCAGCGGCACATGGAGCTTAGTTTTGAAGGCTCGAAGCGGGCGTTATATGTGCGCGGTGATGAGATTCTGTTGCGGGAGCTGCTGGCTAACTTGTTGGATAACGCCATTTGTTACGGTCATGACCAGGGCAATATAATGGTTAAAGTCGAGGCTTATCCATCGCCTCGTCTGAGCGTTGAAGATGACGGTTCCGGCATACCCGAGCTTGAATTGGACAAAGTGTTCGAGCGATTTTATCGTATCCCCGGAAGCCCCGGCGATGGTTGCGGGTTGGGGTTGGCAATCGTCAAGGAGATTGCCGATCTGCACAAAGCTCAGCTTGAGTTAAGCCGCGTCAGTGCGGCAGGCGGCAGCCGAGTCGATCTGGTGTTTAAGGCATTGTAAAAAACAAACCGTTTTTTAATTGCTAGTCAGGTTTTTATGTCTTTGGGCGTCCGTTTCCTTTGTTGAAAGGCTACTGAAAGCTTGCAATGTTAAACTTTTCCCGTCGAAACGTTTTGAAACTTGATGGTTAGTTCTTGCACTGCCTCAGCCTTAACGTACAATTTAACCTTTTAAACCACCAGACAAGAGCGGATAAGGAACACTAAAACCATGGGGATACTCAGCATACTGCTCTGGACGCCGGCTGCCGGAGTCTTGCTGCTGGCTTTAACGCCCGGCCGGAACATTCAGCTAATCCGCTACATCGCGCATCTGTTTGCCGCTATCGCCTTTTTATTGGTTTGCTGGTTGCTGAGCATTTATAACGCGCACGATGCCCAGTTGCAGTTTAACGAATATTTCCCGCTGAACCCTAAACTGGGCAGCGCTTATGCGTTGGGCATAGACGGTTTGTCGATGCCGATGCTGGTGCTGGCGACCCTGCTCACCTCGATAGCCTTGCTGGCCTCACTGACCGTGTCCAGCAGCGTCAAGGGTTATCATATCTGCCTGTTGCTGCTGGAATTCGGCATGTTGGGCGTGTTTCTGGCTCAGGATTGGGCGCTGTTCTATATCTTCTGGGAAGTGACCTTGATCCCGCTGTTCTTCCTGATTGGCCGCTGGGGCGGCAAGAGGCGGCACACGGCCAGCCTTAACTTCGTGCTGTACACGATGGGCGGCTCGGTTTTTATGCTGATCAGTCTGCTGGCGGTCAGCCAGTACGACCTTCAGCACGGCGGCTCTCTAATGTCATCAATGCATCAGGCGGCGCAAGACATGCCCCGAATTGAGCAGGTTTTGGTGCTGCTTGGTTTTGTGATCGGTTTCGGCGTCAAGATGCCGATTTTTCCGCTGCACGGCTGGCTGCCGCTGGCGCATGTCGAAGCGCCCAGTCCGGTCAGTATTTTGCTGTCCGGCATTTTGCTGAAAATGGGCGCTTACGGTTTGATCAGGACGGTGGTGATGTTGCCGGAGGCGGCCTTACTGTTGCAGCCGTACCTGATTTTTCTGGGACTGTTCGGTATGTTTTATGGCGGCCTGCTGGCTTGGCGGCAAAGCGATCTTAAGGCCATGGTCGCCTATTCCTCAATCAGTCATATGGGCGTTGTTCTGTTGGGCATCGCGACCTTGAATGAGACGGGCATTACCGGCGCGGTTACGCAAATGACCGCTCACGGCCTGATTGCCGGTGCATTGTTCCTGCTGGTCGGGCTGCTGTACGAGCGCACCCATACCCGCAACATCCAGGATTACAGCTCGCTGGTTCAGGCGATGCCGCGTTTTACCGTGTTCATGATTTTAACCTTGCTGGCGGCGATAGGGCTGCCTGGTTCGGTGGGTTTTGTCGCCGAACTGCATACGCTGATTGGCGGGTTTAGCTCAATGCCCAGCGTCGGCTTGGGCCTGGGTTTGATGGTGTTTTTCAGCGTGAGCATTCTAATCGGGGCCGCTTATGCCATCCGCACGATCGGCCTGTTATTTACCGGACCGAGCAAACCGGCGATGCAGCAACTTGAAGATCTGAGAGCGCCGGAGTTATTGGCAGCCGGAATACTGGTTTCGGGCATCGTGCTGTTCGGGCTGCTGCCTGCGCCGCTGCTTGATTTATCCGCAGCCACCATCAGCCAGATGAACACTGTGATCAGCCAAAGGATTTTGCAGGATTAACGATGTACGAGTCTTCTTTAAAATTACGCGAACAAATAATCACTGCGCTGAACCATATGGATCATGTGCTGCCCGGGCAGGCGCCTATCCTTGATTTCGTGCATCACAATACTTTGCACGGCTTTCAGCATTTGCCGTTTGACCAGGCTTTGGCTGAGTTCGAAGCCTTGACCGGCATTTGCTGTTATCTTCCTGAAGCGAAAAACCGGGAGTTTTACCGGCGGAGGCGCATTGATGATCGCGACTTGGCCGCCGCGTTTGCACAGTCTCCGAACTTGCAGGCGGAGCAAATCGTGTGTGCCATAAAAGATAAGGCCATCACCCGACAGGCTATTTACCGTATTGCGCTGTTGTTTGATTTGCAGGCGGTCAGCGTCAGCCAGTTGAATTGGCAAATAGAGGAATTGGCGGCGTTGGACGCTGTGCAGGCTGATGTGCCTGAAGCGGTGCGGCGACAATTGCTTGCAGCAGACAGCAATATGGTCCGGCAGTTATGGGAAAGCATTTTGACCAAGCTCGGTCTGGAACAAGCGGCTTTGCATCCGGAACATATGCTGGATTTGTCGGTGGAGCAGGCCGAAGAATGGCTGACGCAAATTCAGCAAAATAACCGGGATGGCGCATCAGCACACCAACAAATGCGGGAACAGGCAGGTGCGGCGCTTGACGAACTGCTGGGCGAAGTAGGCGGCAGCGTCAGCTTACGCGGTTTCATCCTGGCATTGACCGGTACAGACATCCTCGATGCCATTCGGCCGCAGCTGATACGCTTTTGCGCATCGGGGCTGGATGAAGGCGTGGCCGCATGGCAGTTGCCCAGGCGCAGCGAGCTGGGACTTTATGCGTCTTGGCGGGCGACGGCGCAGTATGACGCCAATCCTTTTTTACATGAATTACAGGACTGGCAACAGATTATCGCCGAACTGCCCGAAGATGCGGTCGAGACCATCATTCTGCAACTTGAGCACCTGGAAATACCGCCAGCGCAATGGGAAGGCTATCTGCGCCGACTGGCGTTGGAAATACCCGGCTGGTCAGGGCTGGTCAACTGGCGGCAGCATCACCCCAACTATCATACCGCCAATGACGCGGTGCCAACGCTGGCTGATTATCTGGCGATACGCCTGACTCTGGATCGGTTGTGGCTGAATCAGGTTTGCCGCGACACCTGGAAAATCGAAGCGAAGCTCAGCGCTATCCAAGGCTATTTTCGCAAGAGCCTGTCGGAATTTATGGTGCGCACTCGCCTGTATCAGGGGGGCTTGCCGGAATATTTGGCTCACAGGGCGGAGTCCCTGACTTTACATGCCGGTTCCGAACGTTACGATCGCACCGATTGGCAGCAGCTTGCCGACCTGATCTGGACCTGGCAGTGCAGTCCGTTGGCGGACAAACAGCCGGTACATGCGCCGCATAACAGCGGCTGGCGCTTGTTTCGTTTATGCCAGCATCTGGGCCTTAACGCCACCGACCTGCAACAACTGGATGCAAAAGATTTGCAAGCCATGTTGGCCGTGCTGGATGAGCTCACCCTGACCGAGCGCGGCAAAGTCTGGCTGATGGCTTACGAGCACCATTATCGGGAAGATTTTTTACAGGCGCTGCATGCTAATCATCAGCGTGGTCGTTGGGACAAACGCAAACAACGTCCAGACGCGCAAATCATCTTCTGCATGGACGACCGTGAAGAAGGCTTTCGCCGCCATCTGGAAGAACTCAACCCTGCGATTGAGACACTGGGTGCCGCCGGATTTTTCGGCGTTGCGATGAATTACCAAGGGCTGGACGACAGCAAAGTGACGCCGCTGTGCCCGGTGGTGGTAACGCCTGCGCATGAAGTTCGGGAAGTGCCGCAGCCTGGTAGCGAAGCTTTCGTTCCCCGCCTACTTCCTGTAGGCGAATCGGCGCTACTTAAGCATAACCGTGGCCGCAAGCTGAACCAGTGGTTTGCGAGGCTGGTGCACCAGGGCTTACGCCGTAACCTATTGCTGTCGCATCCGGTTATCGATGTGATCGCGCCGGTTACCTTGGCCGGTTTATTGGCCAAATCGCTGCTGCCGAAATCCCAGCAAAGCTTGGTTTCGGGCATGGCCAAGCTGGCTTCGCCCGAGGTTAAGACGCAGCTGCTGTTTACCTCTACGGATGAGTCAACGGTTGCCACGCCGGAGCGCCCCAGACTGGGTTTTACCGATAGCGAACAGGCCGACCGGGTAGCAGGCTTTTTGCGCAACGTCGGCCTAACCTACGGATTCGCTGAATTGGTGGTGCTGATGGGGCACGGATCGATCAGCCAGAATAATCCGCATCTGGCGGCTTATGATTGCGGCGCTTGCAGCGGCCGTCACGGCGGACCCAATGCCAGGGTATTTGCGGCAATGGCTAATCGCCCGGAAATACGCGAGCTGTTGGCGGAACGTGGTATCACTATTCCGTCCGATACCTGGTTTATCGGTGCGGAACATAACACCTGCAATGAAGAAATCAGCTGGTACGACCTGGATCTGCTTCCCTCCGAACGATTGGCCGGACTGAAGACATTGCAGCAGGAATTGCGATACGCCCAGCGGATGTCGGCGCACGAGCGGTGCCGCAGGCTGGCTTCGGCACCGCGCAACCCGACACCCGAACAGGCCTTGGCGCATATGGAAGAGCGCGCTGCTGATTTCTCCCAGATTCGCCCGGAGCTGGGTCATGCGACCAACGCCTCGGCGGTCGTCGGCCGCCGTTCGTTAACGCAAGGCGCGTTTTTTGATCGGCGGGTATTTTTGATTTCCTACGACCCGAGCCAAGACCCTGAAGGCAAAGTGCTGGAAGGCATTTTGCTGGCGGTGACCCCGGTTGGCGCGGGCATTAACCTGGAATATTATTTTTCCACCGTCAATAACGAACGTTTCGGTTGCGGCTCTAAAGTGCCGCATAACGTGACCGGGTTTTTCGGCGTCATGGAAGGGGCGAGCAGTGATTTGCGTACCGGCCTGCCACAGCAAATGGTTGAAATCCATGAACCGATGCGGCTTTTGATTCTGGTTGAGGCCAAAACATCGGTGCTGGAGCAGATTTATGCGCGTCAGGAAAGCATACGGGAGCTGGTAGCGGGCGGTTGGGTACAGCTGAGCGTTAAAGACCCGGACAATGGTGAGATTTTCTCGTTTCAAACGGCCCCTTCGACAAGCTCAGGACAGGCTCGGGGTTTTGTGCGTTGGCAAGCCGAGGCAAAAGACTTGCCGGTTCGCGATAATTCGCCGGATTGTTACCGGGATCAAACCCTGCCGGTCGCGCCGGTGTTGATCAAACAACCTGAACGGTTTGGAGTTTAATAAATGGATGCATTAGTCGTTTTAATTCCCTTAATGCCATTGGTCGCGGCTTTGGCTATCGGTATTGGGCATCTGTTTGGCGTGATTAGAGGCGAAGCGGACGAAAGCTTAACGGCAGACATTGCAGGCTGGACGATTAGCATGGCCTGCCTGCTGGCTTTGACCTTGCTGGGCTCTGACCTGCTCGGCAAAAATACCGGTTCCCACAATGTAGGACATTGGCTGAGCAGCGACACGCTGGATATACAGATAAATTTCATCACCAGCGGTTTCAATGTCCGTTTGGCGGCGCTGTTTTCGGTGCTGCTGGCCATCGTCATCCGTTTTTCGATCGACTACATGCACCGGGAAGCGGGATATCACCGGTTCTTTTTTATCCTGAGCCTGTTTGCTTCGGCCATGCTGCTGCTGGTGCTATCGGGTAACGCGATCGGCACATTTATCGGCTGGGAAGTTGCAGGATTATGTTCCTATTTTTTGATCGCCTACGCTTATGATCGCCCGGTTGCCGCCGCTAATGCGACGCGCGTCTTTGTTACCAATCGTATCGGTGACGCCGGTTTTATCTTAGGCGCGGGTCTAAGCTACGCTTGGCTTGATAGCGTCAACTGGAGCAACATCAATGCTGCGGCTGCGCAAATGACGCCGGGTGAAGCAACTGCGATTGCGCTGTGTTTTGCGGTCGCCGCCTTTGCCAAATCGGCGCAACTGCCGTTCACTCCCTGGCTGGCCAGGGCAATGGAAGGGCCTACGCCGTCGAGTGCGGTATTTTACGGTGCAGTCATGGTGCATGCCGGCGTCTATCTGCTCATCTTATTAAGGCCGGTTTTTGAACAGGCGCCATTGGCTATGTCCGTGGTCGCTATCGTGGGCTTGATGACGGCGCTTTATGCTTTTGTGGTTGGGCTAACCCAGACCGACGTTAAAAGCTCGCTGATTTTTGCGACATCCGGCCAATTGGGCCTGATGTTCCTGGAATGCGGCCTGGGTTTTTGGCAGCTGGCCGGATGGCATCTTTGCGCTCATGCGGCGGTTCGCGCCTATCAATTCCTGACTGCGCCGTCGCTGATGCATAATATGCAGGGTAATTATATAGACACCTCGCGGCGCAAAACTCCTGCTCACACCCGTCGCCTGCGTCGTGTAGGCGACGTCCCTACCTGGGTTTATGTCGCGTCTTTGCAGCGTTTCTGGCTGGACCAGATTACCGATTGGGCGCTGGTCAAGCCGGTGCGCGGTTTGTCGCATGATCTAAGCTATTTTGACGATCATATCGTTGACCGCGTCATGGGGGCTCCTGATCCCGCAATCCGGGCAATATCGTCATTGGCGCAATGGGAAGAACAGATGATTGGCGCGCATTTGGATAATGAATCCGATGATTTTGCCCAAGGCAGCGGTCTGGCAGGAAAACTCACCGAATGGATGGCAGCCATCCTGCACTGGTTCGAAGACCGCTTTGTCTTGCGCGGCATCGGTAAAGGCACGATTAATTATGGGCGCGAGCTTGGACATATCGCCAACAGGTTTGAACAATCGGTGTTCAGGCCCCGCTATCTGGTGTTGTTTGTGTTTATAACATTGCTTGTCGCATTTTGAGGCTTTGATGGATATTATTGTTACTCCCTGGTCGGAATCGGCGGCCTTCCCTCTGCTCACTACGCTGATGCTGGTTCCGCTGGCGGCCATGATCGCAATCTTGTTTTCCCGCTCATCGACTGTTGCGTTGCGTTTTGGCTTTGCCGGAGCGTCGTTGACGGTATTGCTTAGCCTCTATCTGTTGGCGGTTTTCGACTCCGCCAGTCCCGGCATTCATCTGGTTGAACAGGTCAATTTCGCGGGGCTCAGTTACCGGGTCGGCGTTGATGGAACGAATATTTTATTTATCCCGCTGACCGCCGTTTTAACCTTGCTGGCGTTAATTTATACCTTGATTACCCGGCATGTGACCGACCGGCTGTTTATTGCCTGCCTGCTGGGTTATGAAACCGTATTGATCGGCGCTTTTACCGCGCTGAATGTGATGCAATTCTGGCTATGGTGCGTATTGGAATTGATTCCTGTCGCGCTGCTGACGATCCATGCCGGAACCGGACAAAACCGGCGCTGGGTAGTCGCGCAATTGCTGCAATACTGGGTTAGCGGTCTGTTGATGACGCTGGCCGGCTTTTTGTTGCTGGCCTTCGGCCTAATCGATGCCTCGCATCCGCTGACATTCGACTGGCTGACCTTGAAACAAAACAATGCCTATTTACATGATGAGGTGTTGATTTTCGTGCTGCTGTTTTTCGGCTTCGCGATCCGCATGCCGTTATTTCCATTTCACGGCTGGTTGCCGGTGTTGGCGGAACAGGGCACGGTCGCCAGCGCCGTTATTTTCCTGGTGGGTCTGAAACTGGGCATCTATGCGGTCATCCGCTTCATTTTGCCGATGGTGCCCGGCGTTGCCGAACAATGGTCGGGGTTTGTGGTAACGCTGGGATTGATCAGCATTTTTTACGGCGCCTTGCTGGCGCTGATGCAAATCAATATTCGCCGGTTACTGGCTTTTGCGGTCATCAGCCAAACGGGCATGCTGACCATAGGCATCTTCTGTTTTAACGAGAACGGCTTGGAAGGCAGCCTGTTGCTGTCCGTGGCATACGGTTTGGCGACGGCCGGCATGCTGTTCAGCGTCGGCCTGATTTATGAGCGCTGCCGCACCGCTTATCTCCCTCGCTTGGGTGGACTGATCGATACCAACACAACATTGGCAGTCCTGTTCCTGATTTCTGCGCTGAGCACCATGGTCATGCCCGGTACGCCGGGATTTGATGCGGCGCATCTGCTCGTTGAAGGGATTATTGAGGAAGACGGTTGGCTGCTTGCGATTGCTATTTTGCTCGGCAACGTGATGTCCGCCGCGTTCCTGTTATGGGCTTTTCAGCGGGTGTTTATGGCGACGCCTAAACGCGCCGAACAACCCTACAGCTGCTCACACCACCCGGTTTGGAAGGAGCGTTTTATTACCGCAGTGATTTGTTTGCTGCTGATTGGCACCGGCTTTTATACGACGCCGTGGCTGAATTTTATAGACCAGGATGCGGCCGCCATCGGCAGGCAGTTCCCGATGCACGGCGCACAACAACCCGTTGGCGATAGCGAAGCTCCTGTAGGCGATGCCGTAGACAAGGATGATCAACATGATTAATGCTGCAAGTTTTCCCGTGTTAAGCCTGCTTATTTTGTTGCCCTTATTGGGCGCGGTCATTGTAGCCGTTACCCGCAACATCCGACTGGCCAAAAACATCGCATTGTTGCTTGCTACGCTGGAATTAATTGCGACAGGGGTAGTTGTGCAGTTGTTTAATGCCGACCTTGGCAACAGCTTTCAACTGGTCGAGCGCCACGCCTGGATACCCAGCCTGAATATCGAATACCTGATTGGTGTGGATGGCATTTCAGTGTTGTTTTTGCCGATGTCTGCGCTGTTGACGTTAATGGCGATCATCGCATCATGGAATTCGGTGCAACATCTGACCCGCTTTCATTTTGCCTTATTGCTGGCGTTGGAAGGCATCACCATCGGCGTATTTTTGGCGCTGGATCTGGCGCTGTTCTTTTTGTTTTGGGAGCTGACCCTGCCGCCGATTTTCTTTTTAATCGGCTTGTGGGGCATCGGTTCGGCGCGGCGTAGCGCGGCGATCAAATACACGCTGTTCATGCTGTTTGGCGGTGTGCCGTTGCTGTTTGGGATTATCATCCTGGCGATCAACCACGCCGTTGCGGTAGACGGCAGCATTCCGCAGGATATGGCCTTCAGCCTGCCGGTATTGTTGGAAACGCCATTGCCGGATAGTTTACAGGCGCTGGTGTTTCTGTTATTGCTGTTAGGTTTCGCCGTTAAAGCGCCGTTGGTGCCGTTCCATACCTGGCTGCCCACCGTTGCCATGGAAGGCCCGACGCAAATGACGGCCTTGTTGACCGGCCTGAAACTCGGCGCTTTCGGCATCATCCGTTTTGCGATGCCGCTGGCCCCTTCCGCCGCGGTACAATACAGCTGGGTGCTGGGCATACTTGGCGCGATAACGCTGGTATACAGCGCGCTGATTGCGTTGCAGCAAACCAATCTACGCCGCTTGCTGGCTTATGCCAGCATCAGCCATGTCGGACTGGTTATCGTCGGCATTGCGTCGTTGAATATGCAGGGCCTACAGGGAGCGATTTTCCAGTTGCTGAACTTCACGATGATTGCCGGTTCCCTGATGCTGGTGGCCGGTTTTATCCAGCATCGCCTAGGGAGCACCGAGGCGATCCATCTGGGCGGTCTGGCTAAAACGATGCCGCGACTGACCTGTTTTTATTTTCTATTTGCGCTGGCCAGCATAGGCCTGCCCGGAACCAGCGGCTTTCCCGCCGAATTATTGCTGATAATCAGCACCATGCTGGCGCATCCCAGCATCAGCATCGCCGCCCTGATCGGCGCGGTACTCAGCGCCGCTTATATGCTGTCCTTCAGCCGCCGAGCCTTCTTCGGCCCAGTCACCCAAGCCAGTGTCAAACAAATGCAGGATTTACGTCCACGGGAACTGACGCTGTTGTGCGTGTCGGCGTTATTGATATTGGGATTCGGCTTTTTCCCGAATAATGTGCTGAAAGTCAATCGAGCAACGGCAGAGGCATGGTTAAGTCGGATAATGGATCAGCCGGTATTGGCAAGTAAGGCTGAGCAGGATTAGAAGACGGGTAGTATTGTGTGTTGACATTTTTAACACATTTAGCAGATACTTTTAACATGGAATTAGTTAATTGGCATTAAAGGCTATGAGAACAGAACACACCCCCGCAGAAGTAAACATTCACTTGCGCGCGAAAGCACATGATAGGTTGCTTATTGACCAAGCAGCAGAGTTGCTTGGTTCAAATCGTTCGCAATTTATGATGGCCTCAGCACTCAAGGAAGCCAAGAATGTAATCCTTGACCAAACCTCTATTTATGTAGACAACAAGACATTTCAAAACGTATTGGAGTGGCTAGATACACCGGCAACGCAAGAACAGATTGACGGGATGAACCGATTGCGGACAATAAAATCCCCTTGGTCGGATGAGTGAAAAATAAGGAAGTTTGTTCGCCTGTTCATTTAACCGAACAGCATGATACAGAGGGCTTCCGCTCGGGCGAGGAAACGCTGGATACTTGGTTGCGTAAGCGGGCGTTCGCCAATATGGAAGCATCGGCAAGTAGAACCTATGTTATTTGTCCTTCCAGTTCGAATAAAGTTATTGGGTATTACGCTATTTGCATGGGACAGATTTTTAGCCAAGAAGTTATTGGTTCCATGCGCCGGAATATGCCCCGCCAGATTCCAGCGGTAATACTTGGACGCTTAGCCATTGATCAGAAATGGCAAGACCAAGGATTAGGCAAAGCATTACTTCAAGATGCAGTGCAAAGGTCAGCCCGTGCGGCTAAAGAAGTATCCGCCCGTCTTTTGATTGCACATGCCATTTCTCCGGAAGCGGAAGCCTTCTATTTGCATTACGGTTTTACCCGCCTTCCAACCGAAACGCCAACCTACGCCCTAGACCTTATTAAGTTTGCCAAGCTTTCAGAATAATATCCGTCAGTTTGGATAGACTGATCCCCTACACGCAAAGCATCTATCTGGCTTGAAATCCGGTTATGTACGACTTGACCAGTAGCCCGGTTTTCTACTGTTATGCATCACTGCAACGACATAAATTGACTGGTCAATTTTCCGATAAATCACAGAAAATGGAAACCTGGAAAGTAAAAACCTTCGAAAACCTTTTTCGAAAAAAGGCCATGTTCGCGGGAATTCAACAATCGCTTGATAAGCCGATTCGAGTTCATTCAGAAAGTCATCCCCTAAACCTTCAGCCTGATCTTGGTACCAAGCATACGAAGCCTTTATTTCAGAAGAAACGCCGGGGTGAAATCTTAACAATTTTGCTAACTTTTAACCGCTTTCTTTATATCGTCCCAAGATACAGACTCAACCTGACCGGAAGCAAGCTCTTGATACCTCTGATCGGCTAGTTCCGCCCATGCCTGCTCAACGCCTTCATCTTGCCTAGTTTCAAGCGAAGAAATTAAACAATGAGCAACTTGGGCTCTCTCATTAACAGTCAATTGTTTTGCATTTTCTATAACTTGATTAATGTTCATAACCGATTTATCCGTTAATTTGCATTTTTGGATTCTAGCATGGCGGTCGAAAAGCACATAACCCATGATTATTATGACAGATGGACCGCACTATGTTTGGCCCATCCTATCTTTCACGGTCTCTTGGAATTACGCAACCTCACGCGCCGCCTCTTCAATAACGCTATCAGGTACGCCAAGCTTTTTTAGCGCCGCAATCAACTTGGCTTCCTTACTCAATGCAAACTGCGCTTCGTCACGGCGCAAGCATTCACTAATGTACGACTTTAATAAAGCCTGATAGCCGGAAAAGCCTTTGCAGGGCGCTATAACCTTCATGGATTCCACCACATCGACCGGAATGCGCAGAGTGATTGAAGTCATGGAGCGGTCTTTAGTTAAGCGGTTTTTAACTGTGTCAGAAATCATAATCATTGCGCTCCGTTAGCGTGGCCTTGCGAGCCGAAATAAGCCGGATAAACTCACCTTCAACCTCAATATGCACAACAAACAGCAACCGGCCTTTTTCATCATAGCCGATAACCGCGTCACGCGATTCATGATGGCGGCCTGCATCAACCAGTTTTAAAAACGGGTCGAAGAAAGCTTCGGCAGCTTGGTCGAAAGTAATTCCGTCATGTTTGATCGGGTTCGCCGCAGCTTTGCGGGCATTCCAAGCAAAGCTGACGCCGTTTTTTTCGTAGTGAATATCCATATAACTAAGACTAATGTAATGTATTGGCTTTGTAAATACAAATAGTGGATAGTTTGCTTGATTTATCGAATTATGGGGATGTTGAGATCAACCAAGCCCAGACAATAGCTCTTCGTTATCTGACGTTTTGGTATTCCGAGATGGGCCGGAATGGGCAAGTTCAGAAGACATAGCTCTATTGAAGCTTGGAAATGTCAGGCATAAAAAGCATGCCTGACCTACAGGACTGATTCGCCGCAAAAACTTCTTGCGGCGAATCATGTTCTTTAGTTCTAAAAGCCGCAGTTGGAAAATGTGGAAACCTTACGTGCTGTCGAAACATGAGCATTTTTCACAGTCCCCCCATTCTGCACGGCAGAACAATAATTGCACATCAACAGCTTGTCGGGATATATTAAGAAACGTCATAAGCCGGTCAATGGTAAAGTGGTCAAGCCCCATTCAGGCCTTGCAGCATAATATTTTTACTAAATCAAATCTGACTTAATTTTATCTGAACCTTTATCGCATATGATTACCGACTTCAAAAAGATTGATTCTCTTTCGCCATCGGACTTTGAAGTTTTCGTCCGCGATGTGTTTGTTGCCGCTGGCTGGAGTGATGCCATCATTACCAAAGTCGGACAAGAATTTCAGCACGGTGACGGTGGTGTTGATATTTTTGCTTATAAAAATAAGCGCAAATTTGCTATCGAAGTTAAACAAAGAGCAGCAGGAACAACAGTTGATGTTAAAGCCTTAAATCAGTTAGTCACAGGCGCGAAACTTGCCAATGTCGCTAACATGATTTTGGTAACAAATTCTTATTTCACCTCAGAAGTAAAAGTTCGAGCTTTAAGGCTTGGTGTTGAACTAACTGATCGTGATGGTTTGCAGAACTTATGGTTCCAAAAGCATTCTGAAATTGGACGCGAAATTAAACCTAGGAAATATCAAGAAACCGTTATCCAAGACAGCTTGATACGTTTTAACGAAGGCAACAGTCGTTTGCTGATTGAAATGGCGACAGGCTTAGGAAAAACTTATACCGTTGCCCATTTGCTTAAACAGATATTGCAACAAGGCAAAGTTAAGCGTGTGCTGTTTTTAGCGCATCAAGTTGAAATATTAATGCAATCTGTAACCGCATTTAAAAACGTGTTTGGCATTGGTGCTTATTCATTTTCCGCTTGTTTTGGTGGTGCAGACCCAGAGGATACCGACTTTGTCTTCGGCAGTTTCGACACACTATTTAGCAAAATAACCACGCTGGAAAAAGAAACTTTTGACATAGTAATTGTCGATGAAGCCCATCACACGCCTGCCATAACTTACGCCACTGTCGTCGAACATTTTCATCCTAAATTACTGATAGGCCTTACCGCGACGCCGTTTCGTGAGGACAATAAAGATGTGTTGGCATTCTTTGGCGGTTCAGCAGGCCATGTGGGTAAATATGATTTAGCCTGGGCGTTACGTCATAACAAACTGGCATTTCCGAAATATTTAGTCTTGCTGGATGACTTGGATCAATCGCGTATAGACCAACTTGATAGTGGTATGTCGATTAGCGACTTAGACCAGCGGCTTTTTTTGCATAAAAAAGACGAGGAAGTTGTTCGTATCATTGAGAAAACGGTACAAGACAAACAAATCCCTAACCTTAAAGGCATTGTTTTTTGCCGTAGCATTACGCACATAAATTACCTCATTCAGTTTTTCCCCGGAGGTAGTGCCACTTTTGTCCATTCAAAAATGACTGATCAACAACGCTGGCAAAATATTCGTGATTTTCGTGAAGGCAATTATCGTTACATTTTAGTGCGCGATTTGTTTAATGAAGGCGTGGATATTCCAGAAACTAATCTACTGGTTTTTATGCGTTATACGGGATCGCATACGGTGTGGTTGCAACAATTAGGTAGAGGCTTGCGCAAAACACCGAATAAAGATTATGTTCATGTATTGGATTTTGTCGGCTCATTAGAACGCTTAAACGAAGTCCATCAACTTACTAAAAGAATAAATAGCATTCCCATTGACAAAGATAATTGGGAATCCCACCACGTGATAAAAAAGAAACCTTACATAATTCATCGTTAGAAGTGAACTATAGCCAGTCCGCCGCGCAAGTTTTACAGCTAATAGAAGAGCTACAGTATCGCCTAAAATCACGAATGCAAGCTATTGAAGTATTACGAAGATATTATGATGATTACAATAAAGTCCCTACGCTGAATGAAATAGAAAGCGTTTTGACTGACATTACCGTTGACCAAATCGCCACACACTTTGATTCGTATTTTGGTTATTTGGAAGCGGCATTAACGGGACAATACGACCAAAGTCTATTTCGTACCCTGTGCTTAGATTATGCACAGCATTTTTATCAACAAAACCACATCTGCCCAACCTTTAGAGCCATCAGCCTAGCTAATCAATATAACGGCTTACTCGCATGTTCTGAGCTAGAAGTTAAGTTTTTACTAGCTAATGAAAGTGAATTGGAAAATTATTTGTTAGGGACAAATAAACCGCTTAGACTTAATAATCAAGTTGTTACTGAGAACATTGAAACAGAATTGCCTCTTGGTGAGACAACAACCATCGAAACAAATCATGAATATTTACTCATTGATAAATATTTAACCACTATAAAAACACGGCAAGATTTATTAAAACTTTCTGCCGAAGATAGAGCAGAGATTAAAAAAGTATTTAACTCAGAATTCCGCTTTTTCAGTTGCTTACAAAATAAAAAATAATTAAGGATAGCTCTATGGATGAAGTTGAAGATATTTTTATGTCACCCGATAATAACTACGATTTTGTAACCCCAATAGATCAGCTTGCTTTATCGCCAAAATATCAAAAACTCATCAAAAGAATTTTCGTCGTAATGGATAATATACATACGATTAAAGATATTATTGATATTGATATTACCGTTTTTTCGAAATTACCCTATATAGGTAAATCGTATGTTGACTCGTTGATAAGCTTACAGCATGCTATAAAACATACAGATATTAATCAATGCAATAGTGATATTGAAGAAATAGAATTAACACCGCAAATAACGCTTTCAATCACACAGTTAGAAACGCCATTAAATCAGCTTGCCTTATCGACCCAATATCAAAGACTCATAAAAAGAATTTCAACAGCGATAGGCAATGCAAATACTGTACAAGACATTATTGATATTGACCCTATCCATTTTTCAAGATTACCCGCTGTAGGCAAATTGTATGTTAATCAATTAATTGAGTTCAAGAAACAATTGCCTGGTTTTTTAGAAAAACAAACGCAAAAATTAGCTTTTTTTAAAGAAAATTACTCAATTGAGTTTAATGAAATAGATAACACCTTAATAGAAGATGTCGAAGGCTATTTATGGTCATTGAATGACATGAAAATGGATATTGCTCTTTCGCGTTGGGGATTTAATCATCAACATGAGTCGCTTGAGGAAGTCGGAAATCGCTATAAGGTGACAAGGGAACGAATACGCCAACTTGAAAAACCTATCAATACTAATTTGCCGTTGCATTTGACAATACAATCCAAAGTTTTATGGGCAAATATCCGTGAAAAAATGACCGAAGATTTAACGGAATTGCTACCCAATTTAGCCAAATGCTTTGCAACAGATAAATTATTCTACGCATTTATCGAAATATTATGCCAAGTTAAAAGTGGCAGTATTCGTAAAATAATTTTTACCGAAATTAATACTAAAATTATTAACTCGCTGTTTTGTATTAATCCATCACCTATTCCCCAAGAAATAATCATCAATGAATTAATGTCGAATTATGGTTACAGTAAAGCGTCGGCAATTAATGGCATTAAACAACTAGAGAAACTCGGTAAAATAGAAAGAACCGAACAAGGTGTGAATCCTAAAAAACTTGGCAGAGCTGAAGCTGTGGCTCATAGCTTAACCCGTCACCCAGCAGGATTACCTTGGAAAGATATTGCTAGGATTGTGAATAGAAATGGCTATTCATCAAAACAAATGGATGAAACAAGATCAACTCATGGTTTTAATGATTCCGAATATATTTATTTATGCGCTAAAGGGACATTCAGAAATTTAATGTTTCTCGACTTTGAGCAATTTGATATTCCTAAAATCATGCAACATTTACTTGATTATTTTAAGCAGCATCAATTAACAGCATTGCATTTACACGATTATTTTTATCAAACTAAAGATCAGCGCTGTGAAATAGAATATTTCACCTTACGTCATCTTGTCAGAGAGTATGGCGAAGAATATGGGCTTTATTTTAATGGCAAATCAAATGTAGATGGCGTAAGTCTTGACCAAGATTTGAAATCTATTACCCAAGTCGATGTCATTATAAAGGTGCTTAATGAATCAAAAGTTGCCATGACTAAACAAGAAATAGCAGAGCGACTAAGAAGTAAAAGCACGGGGCATGCTGGATTTATCTTAAATAATCTAATGGAAGAGGGCAAGGTAGTACGCGTTGATCAAATGGTTTATACTACTCCTGAGAAAGCATTTTTCAATATGGACACCAAAGCCATTATGCAGATTATTCAAGATATTATGAGCACCTCAAATATTATCGTTGAAGCCGATGTTTTTCGTGAATATGTCAATATGGAGCTGAACTTAAGTTATTCAAAATATATTTACATGGCATTAGTCAAAATCCAGTTAAAAGAATTAGCCTGGTATCGCAATAACATGTTATTTAGTAAAAAGCCCATTCCATATAAAAATTTAATGGATATGTGTAAGCAACTGTGTAATTCAGAGCTGCCTAAAAATGAAAATGCTAAAATTATTAAAAAGGCTGTATGGCTAACTGATGCCGTGGCGACGGAGGCAATTCATCAATGGAAATGGCAAATGAGCCATTAGCTCGGTAGTGCAACGGAATAAGTGTGGACGGATAACTCGGGAACTTCGCTACGAGTATCTTTTCAGCTTTTAAAGGCCTATTAAGCTAGAGTGAAAACCGGTGTTTCCGTTGCTATGTAAACTGGTGAAATTACATAGCGCGGCGACTTTGGCGTTTTTGCAAAGTCCGCCCGGCAATCGGTTTGAAGCATTGAAAGGCGACCGTGCGGGGCAATACAGCATTCGCATCAACGACCAATGGCGTGTCTGTTTCCGCTGGGCGGACGGCGATGCTTTTGATGTTGAGATTGTCGATTACCATTGAGGAGAAAAAACATGATACATAACGGTATGCGCCCCATTCACCCTGGCGAAATTTTGCGTGAAGACTACTTGATTCCGCTTGGCCTGAGCGTAAACGCATTGGCTAATGCCCTGCACGTTCCTGCTACTCGCCTGCACGAAATTGTCAAAGAACGCCGTTCCATTACGCCTGATACTGCACTGCGCTTGGCGCGTTATTTCGGCGGCGACGCTCAATCCTGGCTTAGTTTGCAAACCGCTTACGATTTGCGCGTGGCTGAGCAACAAGCCTTGTCCGCTATTGAGAAAGAAGTTTTGCCGCGCGAGGCGGCTTAAGCTTTTCGGTCACCAACTTAAAACGGGGCAGCCTAAGGCTTAACCGTTCGCCCTGAGCTTGTCGAAGGGTGTACGGTAAGCCGATCATGGTTCGACAAGCTCACCACGAACGGCTTAACCTTAGGCTGCCCCGGCTTAAGTTGTAGCCAGCTTTTCTAACCGCTAAGCAGGTATTACGAATCATCAACCTGATCGGCCAACGCGGTCAATTTCTTAACTAGCTCTGACATTTGCTGCTGACTCTCCGCCCGCACCGTGGCATGAGCCACTTTGCGGCCTTTGCGCGGGGCTTTGTCGTAAAGATGCAAATGCGCATGGGGAATTGCCAATAGTTCTTCAGTCTTAGGCAGTCCGCCGATGAAGTTGACCATGGCCGCGTTGCCTACCGGCGCTGTCGAGCCTAGCGGCAAGTCCAAAATCGCCCGCAGGTGATTTTCAAACTGGCTGGTTTCCGCGCCTTCTATCGTCCAGTGGCCGGAGTTATGCACTCTTGGCGCGAACTCGTTGACAAGCAGCTGGCCGTCTATTTCGAATAATTCCAAGGCCAGCACGCCGACATAATCCAGCGCTTCCAGCAGGCGGGAGACATAGCTTTCGGCCTGTTGTTGCATCGGGTCGTCGGCGCGGCATTCGGAAACGCGCAGTATGCCGCCGCGATGCAGGTTTTCCGATAACGGGTAGAAAACAATCGCCCCGGAAACACTGCGCACGGCGATGATGGATACTTCGCGGTTAAACGGGACGAAGGCTTCTACGACTGCCGGTACGCCTTGCAACAGTTTCCAAGCGCCTGTTAAATCGTCCGCCGATTTGAGCAGGGACTGGCCTTTGCCGTCGTAGCCTTGGGTGCGGCTTTTCAAAATAGCGGGGTAGCCGATGGTGGTCATCGCCTGCTCAAGACTTTCAAGGCTATCTACCGCTGCATAATTTGGCGTAGGGATGCCGATGTCATGGAAAAAGCTTTTTTCAACCAATCGATCCTGGGCAACGGCCAGTGCCTTCGGGGAGGGATGCACTTGGGTGTGTGAAGCCAGAAACTCTGCGACTTCAGACGGCACATTTTCGAACTCATAAGTGACTACATCGGCGCGTTCGGCCAGTTGCGCCAGCAATTTCGGATCGTTGTAGTCGCCGATTAAAGGTTCGCCCAGCCTGTTGGCGCAGGCATCTGCTGAGGGGTCGAGAAAGATAAACTCCAGGCCTAAAGGTATGCCCGCCAACGCTATCATTCTGGCAAGCTGGCCTGCGCCCAATACCCCAACAATCATAAATCGTCCTCTATTCTTGGATCTGAGTTTGCAAGCACCGACTCGGTTTGCTCACGTCTGAAATCATTTAATGCGTCCTTATACTGGACATGTTTGTTGCTGATGATGGCCGCTGCCAGCAAAGCCGCGTTGATCGCGCCCGCTTTGCCTATCGCCAAGGTGCCGACCGGAATTCCGGCGGGCATTTGCACGATGGACAGCAGGGAGTCCATGCCGTTTAGCGCTTTGGACTGCACCGGTACGCCCAGCACAGGCACGGCGGTTTTCGCCGCCGTCATGCCTGGCAAATGCGCCGCGCCGCCTGCTCCGGCGATGATCACTTCCAGACCCTTGCTTTCCGCCGTTTCGGCATAGTCGAACAGTTTGTCCGGGGTGCGGTGCGCCGAGACCACTTCAACCTCGTGCGGGATGCCGAGTTGCGTCAGTGTTTCCGCTGCAAAGCGCATGGTCTCCCAGTCGGACGTCGAGCCCATGATGATGCCAACCAGTGCGGTCATGTGTTACTCCTAATTAAGCAGGTAATCATAAATGTCTAATAGTTATCACGAAGGGTGCATAGTTCAAAAAAATCAAAGCCGCGTAGTATCGCATAAATGCTGGAGCGTTCATCTTTATACACAAGTATTTTAAGATACGTCATTCCGGCAGGGATTGCCGGAATCCAGGGCACAGGGATGTGAATGCTTGATTTAACTAAGCGGCACCTCTTTTGCAAGACTTATCGTTTGCTTCGGCATTGCCATCCATGGCTTCTGGATCCCGGCAATCCCTGCCGGGACGACGCGCTTAATAAGCACTTGTGTATAAAGATGAGCACAAGTTTTTACGTTGAGTTTCTTCATGAAAATATGTTTTAAGTTAATGCCTGTCGAATTTCTAACTTTCATCGCTTTCAAGCCCGGCCTGTTCGGTGATGCTTTTAGGAAAGGTCTTTTTGACTTTAACGCCCAGATCGACAAAGCTGCTGGCTTGGCGGATCAGATTGCCGCTACCTTGGGTTAATTTATTCATCACGCCGTCATAAGTGCTGTTGACGGTGCTGAGCTGCTTGCCCAGTTTATCCAGGTCATCGACAAAGCCCCGGATTTTGTCGTAAACCAGCCCCGCTTTATCGGCGATAGCTCGGGCATTTTCGTTCTGGCGTTCATAGCGCCAGATGTTTTCGATGGTGCGCAATGTGGCTAATAATGTCGTCGGGGTGACCACGATAATCTTATGCTCGAAGGCATCGGTAAATAAACGCTCATCAGCCTGAAAAGCGGCGATGAAGGCGGACTCAATCGGCATGAATAACAGTACGAAATCCAGCGATCTGATGCCTTTTAAACCGGAGTAATCCTTGTTGCTCAAGCCCTTGATGTGCTCCCGCACTGCTTCGGTATGCTGCTTTAAGGCCAGCACCCGTTCCTGGTCGTCTTCGGTTGAGCAATAGCGTTCATAAGCCAGCAACGACACTTTGGAATCGATCACCACATCCTTGTCTTCGGGTAGGCGGACGATTACATCAGGCTTGAACAGCCGGTTGTCCTCGTCCCGGAATGCGCCCTGGGTTTCGTACTCGATGCCTTTGCGCAGCCCAGATTTTTCCAGCACCGTTTCCAGGATCATTTCACCCCAGTTGCCTTGGGTTTTCTTGTCGCCTTTTAACGCGCGGGTCAGGTTCAGCGCTTCCTGGTTCATTTGTGCGGTATCGCGGCGCAACGAGACGATTTCCTCGCGCAAGGAAACTCGATCCTTGTTTTCGTTGTCGTAAACCGTCTCTATGCGCTGCTTGAACTCGCCGAGCTGTTCCCTCAGTGGCGTGACGATATGATCCAGGCTGGTTTTATGGTGTTCGGTAAATTGCTTGCTGCGGTCGTCAAAAATCTTGCCGGCCAGATTTTCAAACTGGGTGTTCAGCCGCACTTCCGCATCCAGCAGCAGCTTTAATTTTTCCTCGGTATTTTTGGCCTGCTCATCCATGCGGGCTTGCAACTCGGCATTCTCGGTTTTGGTCTCGATAAACAGCTGCTGCAACTGCTTGAATTCGGCTTCGCGGCTTTGTAATTGTTTTAGCTTTTCTTCAGAAACCGCAAGATCGGTCGAGAGTTGCCGGATCAGGGTTTTATCCTTGCCGTTCAATAAACGCATCGCAAATGCGCCGACCAGGAAACCGATTAAGGCCCAGACCAGCGGAGGAATGGTATTGATAAAATTCATGTTGATGGACTGTCAAATAATGCGATCGATTTTCCGACCCTATCAATATGCTCTACAAGTAGCTGGTTTTCGAGCGATTCATAATGTACGACATCAAAAAAATACGGCAAGGGCAATTCTTCATTGAGCAAAAAACTCAGTCTTTGAATTGTGTCAGGGGTGACGGCGCGGCCCTTTATTGCCAAATCAACATCGGACGCTTTTTTGTGCGTTCCTTTGGCGCGGGAACCGAAAATCACCGCTTCCTCAATTTCAGGGAATTGTTTTATAGCGGCTCTGATATGATTCATATCGGCCTCGGTTAAGCCCGTATCCATCAATCCAGCTCGGAACTCAAGCCACGATACAACTGTTGCAAAGCCGGGAAATAGCTGGTCCTGATTTTGGCAACCACTGCTATGGCCTTGTTTTCGTCGTAAGTATGCGTCGTCAGGTTTCTGTCGCTCAACGCATCCATCCACAGCTGACCGTCATCCAGAATGCCGACTTGAAAAGCCTGCTTTATCGCATCTCTGGGCGAATTAACCGTATAACCCAGATGCTCCAGATAACCCTTCATCAGCTTCCAGGCCAGTTCAAAAGCCATTTCGTAAAACTGGATGATGCCGCCGCGTTCAACTTCAGAAGGCGAAGCTATAGTCAGGGCGCGCTCCAGCAACAAAAAGGCCTTTTCATAATTTTGAAAACGTTGCTGCCAGCGAATATCGTCGGTCATGGTTCTCTACCTAAGGAAACGTTAGGAGCGGAGTTATTGTTCCTGATGCGCTATAACTTCCTGCAACACATAGCCGATGTCCGGCCTTTCGGAAATGATAACTGCATCGGGTAAGTGTTTATGATGGGGAAAGCTCGCTAAATCCGGAAAATGCGGTGTGCTGTCATAACGAAACACCAAGCGGTTCTGTTCATCCTGGCAGTGGTAACGATAATCCAGATGCACAAGGTTCTGATTGGCAATGATTACCGCCTCATGTATTTTCAGCAAATAGCCTTTATCAAATCGTAGCCGAAGACGTAAGTTAACGCGCTCTGGAGTCAGGATTTCCTCGATGTAACGCTCAACATAAACACCGTCACAACTAAGAGCTGCTTGTTCAACTGCATCCAAATAGTCTTTTAGCAACTCATGCAGCATTTTTCAGCTTCATATCCAGGCTTTGGCGTAAATGCAAGTAATGCCGGTAATCGTTAGCCCATTCCACAAACATTGCATCGTCAGGTAGTCGCCCCTGGCTGTATTGATAAAAAAACTCTTCCGAATCCATGTGTTGCTGCTGTTCAAGGATGCTGAGCCGTTTTGCAACTTCAATCAGGGCATCTAAAGGTGATGAGTATTGAATTGTTTGTTTACGCATAGTTATTACCTTTGTCCATTCGTCATGCGGATTTAACCATATTCAGTCGCCAATCAACAGCAGTGGTTTCGAGCCTACGAGGCTATAGTCACAAACGCTTGAATATCGCTTCGGCAATATCCAGGGTTTTGTCCAGGTCTTCGTCGCTGTGCGCGGCCGAAACAAAACCGGCCTCAAACGCCGAGGGCGCCAAATAAATTCCCTGCTCCAGCATCGCATGGAAAAAGCGTTTGAACAGGTTTTGATCGCATTGCATGACTTGGGCAAAGCGGCTCACTTGCGTTTCTGCACTGAAAAACAGCCCGAACATGCCGCCGACGCTGTTGGTGGTCATCGCGATACCGGCCTGACCGGCACGTTCTTTCAAGCCTGATGTCAGTTTTTCGGTTTTTGCGGTTAACGCCTCGTAAAAGCCGGGCCGAGCTATCAATTCCAGCGTTTTTAAACCGGCAGCCATGGCGACAGGATTACCGGAAAGCGTACCTGCCTGATAAACCGGGCCGAGCGGGGCAAGGCGTTCCATGATCTTGCGCGAGCCGCCAAAAGCGCCGACCGGCATGCCGCCGCCGATGATTTTACCTAGAGTGGTTAAATCGGGATTAATGTTATAAAGCCCTTGCGCGCCGGTTAATCCCACCCTGAAACCGGTCATTACCTCATCAAAAATCAGTACGCTATTATATTGGTCGCAAACTTGGCGCAAGCATTCCAGGAAACCGGGCTCAGGCGGGATGCAGTTCATGTTGCCTGCGACCGGCTCGACGATGATGCAGGCGATTTGCTCACCCAGTTCGGCAAACAGCGCCTTGACCGAGTCGCTATCGTTATAAGTCAAGGTGATGGTGTTTTCAGCGACGGAGGCCGGTACGCCGGGAGAGCTGGGCACGCCAAACGTCAACGCGCCGGAACCGGCCTTGACCAATAAGGCGTCGGAATGGCCGTGGTAGCAGCCCTCGAATTTAACGATTTTATCCCGGCCGGTGTAGCCTCGGGCCAAGCGTATCGCGCTCATGGTCGCCTCGGTGCCGGAGCTGACCATCCTGACCATATCGATCGACGGCATCAGTTCGCAAACACGTTTGGCCATCAGCGTTTCGATTTCGGTCGGCGCACCAAAGCTCAGGCCTTTTTCTGCTGCCTGCTTGACCGCCGCGATGACTTCCGGGTGGGCATGGCCTAAAATCATCGGCCCCCAGGAACCGACATAATCGATATAACTGTTGCCGGAACTGTCGTAGATGTAAGCCCCCAGGGCATGGTCGATAAAAACCGGCGTGCCGCCCACGCCGCTAAAGGATCGTACCGGCGAGTTGACGCCGCCTGGAATGACAAGTTTTGCATCGGAAAATAACGCGGTTGCTTCGGTCATGGTTGCTTTTTTATCGCCAAGGATGGTGTGTATGCCGTGGTCTGCCGTGAGCAGATGCGGCGAAGGTTGAATTTATGGCGTAAAGGATAAGATAAGTTTGCCAGGATTGAAAGTTTATAGTGGAAAGTAGTCAGTGGGAAGTGAGGAAGCGTAGGCAGGGTATCGGGTAGCGCGATCTCTGCTTCCTGCTTCTGACATTGCTCGAAAAAAATGGCGATACCTTGATAATCAGGCTATTATTCCTTATCGAACATAATGATAAACAGATAAAGTCAGAAGGGATTTATGTCCAGCCCATTGTCGCCGCAATACCCGAAACGCAATTTTCTCTGTTCGTTAGGCATCATCATTGCAGTCATCGGCGTTTCCGAAACGCTGGCCGTGTTGCTGCTTAATGCGAGTCATCAATGGGGGGCGGTATTGTCGCCATTGCAGGACACCGTTTTTAACATCGCGCTGCTGACAGCACTCAGCTCACCGCTGTTGTGGTTGCTGGCGGTAAGGCCGCTGGGTTTACAGGTCGATCAGGAACAGGCGGCATCCAATAGAGAGTTGCTGGATGCCCTGGAGAATCATGTCCTGGTCAGTATCGCCGACGTTCAGGGGCGCATCGTCTACGCAAACGATATGTTCTGTAAAGTCTCCGGGTATACGTCGGATGAACTCATCGGGCAGGATCACCGTATCGTTAACTCTGGACATCACGATCAGGATTATATCCGCAACATGTGGCGCACTATCGCCGGGGGACAGGTATGGCGCGGGGAGTTCTGCAACCGGCGCAAAGACGGCGAATTGTACTGGGTGGACAGCACTATCGCGCCAGTACTGGATAAAGCCGGCAAGCCTAAGCAGTATATTTCGATACGCCGGGATACGACCACCCGAAAAGCGAATGAACTAAAGCTGGCGGCGCTCAAGCGCGCGCTGGACGCCAGCAGCGAGATGATACTCATCACTAATGCAGAGGGGCTTATCCAATACGCCAACCCGGCGCTGTGCCAGTTTACCGGCTGGACAGAGGATGCGTTGCTGGGACAAAAACCCTATGTGCTGGACAGCCCTACCGCCGATCAGCAAGCCTTGACCGAGATGCAAAATCGGCTCCGGTGCAGCGAAGCCTGGTCAGGCCGGTTGCGGGGGCGCCGCCGTAAAGCTCTCTCGGTGGAGCGTGAAAACGTTAGCCGTAGCCCAGCCACAGTCCTTCGCCCCCGTTCAGGGCAGGCTTCTGAGGATACGCTGGAATACTGGGCCAAGACCAATATTACGCCGATTCTGATGGCAAACGGCACACTGTCCGGTTATGTACAGATTCAGCATGATGTCAGCGAGCAGGTCGAGCAGGAAGCGGCCTTGCAAAGCGAAGCTGACGATACCGCCGCCCGTCTGGCGATCTCCGAAGCGCTACATCAACCCCTATCGCTGGAACAACGTTTCGTTCAGGTGCTGGATATTTTATTCGACCTCAAGGATTTGGACCTGCAACGCAAAAGCTGTGTGTTGCTGCGGGCGCAGGATGATGATTATTTGGAGAACTTCGTAATACACGGCAAGTTCGATTGCATGGAGCAGCGCATAGCTTTTGGCGATGGCTTGTGCGGGCAAGTCGCTGTGTCAAGGAAGTTGGCCGTTGCCGATGATTGTTGTTGCGATGACCGGCAGCCACATGGCCATTACGCCGTGCCCATCGCTTTCGGCGAGGCAATTCTCGGTGTATTGTTTGTTTTTACCGATCCCTGCCCGGTGCAAAGCAAGTCCCGTATCGCGATGCTCGAACAGGTCGGTGAAATGATAGCTCTCGCGCTGCTCCAGAATCAGGCCAATGCCTCAATGGAGGCGGCACGTGACGCCGCTTTACAGGTTGCGCATACCAAGACTGAGTTCCTGGCCAATATGAGCCATGAAATTCGTACGCCGATGAATGGCGTATTGGGTATGTTGGATCTGTTGCAGGATACCCAACTGTCTCGTGAACAATGGGATCTGATTGAAATCGCGGCAAACTCGGCAGAATCCCTGTTAACCATCATCAATGATATTCTGGATTTTTCCAAACTGGAAGCGGGTAAAATCGAGTTGGAACAGATCGAATTTAACCTGCCGGATTTGGTGGAAGAAGTTTGTGCGCTGCTGTCCAGTCGTGCTCACAGCAAGGGCCTGGAATTAAATTGCTTTCTGCCGTCGAATCTACCGCAACGATGGCAGGGCGATCCCAATCGCATCCGTCAAGTGCTCACCAATCTGATTGGCAATGCGGTTAAATTTACCGAGAAAGGTGAAGTCTCGGTAAAAGTCGTTGTGTCGGAAAAGGACGGCATCGGCGCAGCGCCTGCTTCCGGCAGGATTGCGGCATACACACCATCCATGGCGATTGCCGAATCTGTTCCTGACAGATCCTTGGCATACACACCATCCATGGCGATATTACGTTTTGAGGTAGTGGACACCGGTATCGGTATTACCGCTGAGGCGCAAGCCCGTCTATTTCAGGCTTTCTCGCAGGCCGATAGCTCTACCTCTCGGCGTTATGGGGGGACGGGGCTGGGTCTATCCATCAGCAAGGATCTGGTTGTACTTATGAACGGTAGCATCGGCGTTGACAGCACTTTTGGACGGGGGGCAAACTTTTGGTTTACTCTGCCATTGGTGCTGGTGGATAACGAGGTTCCGGTTCCACAAGCTAACTTTGCCGACAAGCGTGCCTTGATAGTCGATGATAACGCCACCAATCGCATGATTCTGACGCATTACTTAAGCAACTGGGGTTTTGTTTTAAACGAAGTAGACAACGGCCCTGCGGCACTCGTTGAACTCGAAGCCGCCGCTTTACGAAACGAACCTTATGATCTGCTGCTGTCAGATATGCAAATGCCGGATATGGACGGCTTCGCCCTGGCCCGCGCCATCATTGAAAAGCCCTCCATTGCAGGTACGCCACGTATTCTTTTATCCTCGGGCAGCATCGGTTCACAAGCCGAAAGACTTGAGTTCGGCTTCACACAAAGCCTGTTAAAACCGGTACGGCAATCACAGCTTTTTGATTCCATTATCGATGCATTAGATCTTCCTGGTCAGAAAATCGCTCCAGTCGCCAAAGTCAAAGAAAGCTTGCTCGATTACAGCAACAAGCGGGTACTGGTGGTGGAAGATAATAAGGTTAACCAAAAAGTGATACTTGCCCAGCTCGCCAAATTCCAATTGAAGCCTGATCTGGCCAATAATGGGCAAGTAGCGTTGGATCAGCTGGAAGATCAGACCTATGATCTGGTATTCATGGACTGCCAAATGCCGGTCATGGATGGTTACGAAGCCTCGCGCACACTACGTGAACGGGAAATGGCCGACAGCAAGTCGCATACGCCAATCACTGCGCTTACTGCCCATGCATCGACAGGAGAGCGTGAAAAATGTCTGTCCGCAGGCATGGACGATTATCTAAGCAAACCCGTCAGTCGAGCTGAGCTGGCGGTGGTTTTGGAACGCTGGCTGGGTGCGCCACTTGAAAAGGAAGCGGAAAGCGGGATTAGTGGGGAGGAGGAAATTACTAGCCCTGCTTCTCACTCCTTACTCCCTGTTTTTTGTTGGGATGAATCGGCAGCACTCAAGCGGCTGGATGACGACCATGATTTACTGATGGAGATGATAGATTTGTTTCTCGAAGAGGCGCCGGTGTCCGTGGCAGAATTGACTGGGGCCTTGTCTCGAACCGATCTCCTGGCGTTGGCCGATGCGGCCCATGGCATTAAAGGCATGGCCGGGCATTTTTGCGCCGAAAAGATAATCGGCCTTGCGGTAAATTTGGAACACGCTGCCCGCAAAGCTTCCGCTCCTGCTCACGCCCCTTACCTACATCCTGTAGGCAACGGCGCAGATGCCGATTTTCAGTTGATGACCAATGACTTGATCCAGGCCACAATGGGTTTAGTCGACAATTTGTTGCAAAGACAAAGAACAAACACATGAATACCGAATTTAATCTTAATGAGCTAAAAGCCGCAGACCGCCTGCCTTCTCCTTCGGGAACGGCGTTGGCTATCATGCAACTTGTGCAACAAAGCGACGCCACCTTGCAGCAGGTGAGTCGACTGGTTAAAGTCGATCCCGCTCTAAGCGGGCGTATCTTGCGCTTCGCCAATTCGGCAGCTTTCGGAGCCAGGCGTCCCATTGCCGATGTTCAAACGGCAGTCATGATGATGGGGATGCAGACAGTGCGTAACTTCGCACTGAGCCTTTCCCTGATTGGCAACAACAGTAAAGGGCATTGTGCTGGGTTTGATTACGAAGCTTACTGGTCGCGATCCTTGGCGATGTCGGTATCCATCGCAGCGATCACTGCCCGAGAAGTGACCGTAATACCCGCGGAATCATTTACATTGGGATTGCTTGGCGACATTGGCAGCCTCGCTCTGGCAACTGCCTGGGCAGATATATATGACGAATGTCTTAGTGCGGCGAAGGGCAAGCAGCTGCTTGCTCTGGAGCGTGAGCGTTTTGCCATCGACCATAACACCTTGAGTCTAATGTTGCTGGCGGACTGGGGATTTCCGGAGATATTCCTGGATGCGCTGAAATTGAGTTTTGAGATGAAGGTCGCAGGACTTAATCGAACTGACCAGTTTGCCAGACAACTGATTTTTGCCCGGCTGATTGGAAACTACTGCGTGGCTGATGAAACTTATCGAGCCGAGTTGTTGCCGGATTTAATCGCGGAAGCCGGCCTTCATGCTTTGGACAAACCGTCTCTGCTCACGTTTATCGATGAAACAATCGAGCTTTGGCATGAGTGGGGCAAGTTAATTGACGTAAAAACAGATGTACGCCAGTCGGTGCAAAAAACAGCTGCTGATTTGGAATCGGTTTTGAATGGTTTGGACTTGTTGTTGGTCGATGACGATCCGATGATGCTGGCGCGCCTTTCCAAACAGCTTGCAGCGGCCGGGCATCGGGTTGCAGTCTGTCGCGATGGTGAATCCGCGTTAAAGCATGTCATTGAGCATAGGCCGCAATTGGTGATTACCGATTGGCGAATGAAACCCATAGATGGTTTAGCTCTGTGTAAGGCGTTGCGTACGTCGGCCTTCGGCAAAAATATTTACCTTATTATGCTTACTTCCACGGAAGATGAGGATGCGCTGGTTGAAGCTTTCGATGCGGGTATAGACGATTTTGTGACCAAGCCGATCAGTCTGCGTGTGCTGTTGGCACGTCTTCGGGCGGGGCAGCGTATCATTACGCTGCAAAATGAACTGGAAAAAGAGAGTCAGGACATCCAGCGCTATACTGCCGAGCTGGCGGCCGCAAATCGCCGTCTTAAATCCATGGCGAATACGGACGTTCTGACCAACTTGCCCAATCGACGCTATGCACTGAATCGCCTGGAACAGGAGTCTGCGACCGCGCTACGCGCCAATCAACCCTTGAGCGTTTTAATGCTGGATCTGGATCATTTCAAATCGGTCAATGACACGTTGGGTCATGATGTCGGTGATCAGGTGCTTATTCATGCTGCCAATTTGGTGCGAGTAACCGCACGCACCAACGATGTTGTCTGCCGGCTGGGCGGCGAAGAATTTTTGATCATCGCCCCCAACACGGACGGCACTACAGCCCTGTTGCTGGCTGAGCGCATCCGCCGCGCCATTGAAGCAAACCAGCCTAAGGGGCTCGTATTGCGACAGCCTGTTACTGTCAGTATCGGTGTGGCGGGCGCTATGAGAGCCAAGCCAGGCTGGAAAGAACTGATGAAATGGGCTGATGACGCGTTATATCTGGTCAAACAAGGTAATCGCAACGGCGTGCAGCTTGCACGGGAAGTAGGGAGTGGTAAGTAGCAAGTGGTGAGTTGCTTTTCCACTCGCTACCCAAGTTGAGTAGTCTTGCCAATAGCTGCAATAGCAGCGGTTATGTTATCGTGTTTCAACTTTATCGGATAAACACGAGACGAGACAATGAATGTATTAGCGGTCTACAGCATCAAAGGCGGTGTTGGCAAAACCTCAAGCGCAGTTAATCTGGCGTACACGGCCGCCCGCAACGGGCACCGTACCCTGGTTTGGGATCTTGATCCGCAGGGCGCCAGCAGTTATTATTTTCGCATCAAACCCAAAGTCAAAGGCGGCAGCAAAGACTTAGTCGCCGGAAAACGCGAACTGGACGGCCTGATTAAAGGTACGGACTTTGAAAACCTGGATTTATTACCAGCCGATTTCTCTTTCAGGAATATGGATTTGGTTCTGGACGCCAAGAAAAAACCAACCCATCAACTTAAAAAACTCCTGAAGCCGTTGGCTCATGAGTACGATTTTATTTTTTTGGATTGTCCGCCTAACATTTCGTTATTATCCGAAGCCGTTTTTGAGGCCGCCGATATTTTGTTGTCCCCGATCATTCCCACCACCTTGTCGTTAAGAACACTCGAACAGCTGGAAAAGTTCATCGAAGATAACGGCTTGAATAAACTGGCGCTGATCCCGTTTTTCTCAATGGCCGACCGGCGCAAAAAAATGCACCGGGACATCATGGATAACCTGACCCAGAGCCACCCCGAAATTTTAGCGACAGCCATTCCCTATGCCAGCGATATTGAACGCATGGGGCTGGAGCGCATGCCGCTGGGGGGCTATATCAAGAAAAGCCAGTCCACGGTCGCTTACGATGCCTTATGGCAGGAAATTCTGGCCCGCGTTGTTGCAAAAAAATAGAACGCTGATGACGCAGATAATTATGATGAACACGGATAATCCAAATGGGTTAGCGGCTTCCACTCGCTTCAACTGCGTTTTCTAGGATAATTCAAAAAATCTTATTCAATCATAATTATCCGCGTCATCTGCGTTCCATTAATAAAAACACTTTATTCGCATCAAGCTCTTGGAGTAAACCATGCCTAATAAACGATTTGTTACGAGCAAGCCCAAATCTTCAATCACGGAAGTCTCTATATTGGGGGTAAAAAGAGAGGATTTTATTGATGACTTTAAGCGCTATTACGTTCATTTGCTGGGGCGGGATGAAAACTTCCGCTCATCGCCGTTCTATGCCTGCGAGGCCCTGTCGCTGTCTATCCGCGACCGGTTGATGGAGCGCTGGAAAACCACCTATAAAACCTATATCAAAACGGATAGTCGGCAGGTGTTTTATCTGTCCATGGAATTTCTGATGGGCAGAACCTTGAGCAATGCGATGCTTAATCTGGGCATCACCGATGAAGCGACCCAGGCCATGCACGATTTGGGCATTGAAATCGAAGAGCTGATAGACAGGGAGCTTGATGCCGGCTTGGGTAATGGCGGCTTGGGGCGCTTGGCCGCCTGTTTTATCGACAGTTGCGCGACACTGCAACTGCCGGCCGTGGGTTACGGCTTACGTTATGAATACGGCATGTTCACCCAAACCATCGTCAATGGCGAACAGGTTGAAAAGCCGGATCACTGGCTGCGTCACGGCAATGTCTGGGAAGTCGAGCGGCTGGAATACTCGTTGCGCGTCAAGCTTGGCGGCCACACCGAAATACAGACTGACGAACAAGGCAACCAGCGGGTATGTTGGATCAGCACCAATGATGTGTTGGCCGTGCCCTATGACACGCCGATACCCGGCTACCAAAACAATACCGTCAACACCTTGCGCTTATGGAAAGCCGTGGCGACCGAGGAATTTAACCTGGATGAATTCAACGCGGGCGATTATGCCGAATCAGTGGCTGCAAAAGTCACCGCAGAGCATATTACCATGGTGCTGTATCCCAATGACGCCAACGAAAACGGCAAGGAATTAAGGCTGCGCCAGCAGTATTTCCTGGCTTCTGCCAGCTTGCAGGATGTCCTCTCCCATTGGGTCAGGCAACATGGACATGAGTTCGACAACTTCGCCAAGAAAAGCTGTTTTCAGCTAAACGACACCCACCCAAGCATCGCCATAGCCGAACTGATGCGCCTGTTAATGGATGTGCATGGCCTGTCATGGGCGACAGCCTGGGGAATTACCCGGCAAACCATGGCCTATACCAATCATACCCTGCTGCCGGAAGCGCTGGAAAAATGGTCAGTCAGACTCATGCAAAAATTGTTGCCAAGATTGATGGAGATTATCTTTGAAATCAATGCGCATTTTATGTCGGAAGTCGCAGCGCATTGGCCCGGCGATAAAGCCAGGTTGAGCCGGATGTCGATCATCGAGGAAGGCGACGAGCAGCAGGTGCGCATGGCTTATCTTGCCATTGTCGGCAGTTTTTCGGTCAATGGTGTTGCCCAATTGCATTCCCAGTTGTTGCAACAGGGCTTGTTTCGCGACTTTTATGAATTATGGCCAAACAAGTTTAACAACAAGACCAACGGCGTAACCCCGCGCCGCTGGCTGGCCTCGTGCAATCCCGAATTGGCCGCGTTAATCACCGAAACCATCGGCGACGGCTGGGTAACCCATCTGGATGAATTAAAGAAGCTCGAGCCTTTTGCCGAAGATGCCGCATTTAGAAATCGCTGGCGCGCGATAAAACAGCATGCAAAGCAGCGCCTGATTGAGCACAAGAAGCAATATCTGGACATCCATTTAAATCCCGATGCCTTGTTCGATATACAGGTGAAGCGCATCCACGAATACAAGCGGCAGATTTTAAATGTGCTGCATGTAATTCATCTTTACGACCGCATCAAGCGCGGCGAGATAACCAACTGGGTTCCGCGTTGCGTGTTGATCGGCGGCAAAGCTGCGCCCGGTTATGCGATGGCGAAAAAAACCATTAAACTGATTAACAATGTCGCCCATGTCATTAACGCCGACCCCGATGTCGACGAAAAGCTGACCTTGTTTTTTCTGCCTGACTATCGGGTTTCGGGGATGGAAATAATCTGCCCCGCAGCCGATCTTTCCGAGCAGATTTCTACCGCAGGAAAAGAGGCCTCCGGCACCGGCAACATGAAGCTGATGATGAACGGCGCACTCACTATCGGCACACTGGATGGAGCTAATATTGAAATAAGGGAAGAAGTCGGCGATGAAAACTTTTTCCTGTTCGGCTTGACCGAAGAACAGATCGAAGCAAGACGGGAGCATTACGACCCTGTTGCCATCATCGATCAGGATGAAGATTTGCAGCGGGTGATGAATCTTCTGGAAAGCGGGCATTTCAATCAGTTTGAGCCGGGAATTTTCGACGAGCTGATCTCATCCGTTAAAAGCAAGTTCGACCCCTGGATGACCATCGCGGATTTTCGTAGCTATGTCGACGCGCAAAAACGCGTGGAATCCGCCTATCAGGATAAGGATCACTGGACGCGGATGAGCATATTAAATTGCGCAAACAGCGGCAAATTTTCCACGGACAGAACCATCAGCGACTATAACCGGGAAATCTGGAAGTTGGAGCCGGTGCCTGTTCAATATCCCTGATAAACCATTAAGGCAATTCGCAATAAATAAAATGCCCAGTTATTAAATACAATGGAACGCAGATGACGCAGATGAATATGATTAACGCAGATAATTTAAAAATCTTATTTGATCATAATTATCAGCGTCATCAGCGTTCTATTTTGGGCTGCTGAGTAGTTAAGATTATAGGATGTGGTAGTGTGGTAGTGTATTTTTTGTAAGTTACCTTACCGTCATATTATTGTTGATGACAGCCAAGCTTGCGCTGTACTATGCAGTTCCCGATTAATTACCCGAAGCCATCATGAAGCCAGACAGCGCCGCTATTAGAAAACGATACGACCGCATCGCCCCGTATTTTGAGGGCATGGAAGCGGTCATGGAAGGGCTGTTTTTTAAAAGCTGGCGGAAAAAACTATGGGCCAAGGTTGAGGGGCATCATATCCTTGAGGTTGGCGTGGGGACGGGCAAGAATTTCGACTATTATCCCCAGGATGCCAGAATAACAGCGATCGATTTTAGCGAGCAAATGCTGAAGTACGCGGCGCAGAAACGTGACAGGAAAAACATCAATGTCGACCTGGAACTGATGGATATTCAGTCGTTATGTTTCGCCGATAACAGTTTCGACACGGTGATTTGTTCGTTTGTTTTTTGTTCGGTGCCGTCGGCGGTAAAGGGCCTGAAAGAGGTTTACCGGGTATGCAAACCGGGCGGGCAGGTCTTATTGCTGGAACATGTGGTCAGTTCAAATCCCGTCCTTGCCGCCGTCATGAACCTGCTTAACCCTGTCGTTGCCGCGCTGGTCGGGGCCAACATCAACCGGAACACCGTTAAAAACGTTAAAGCCTGCGCTTTTACCTCAGTGCATGTCGATGAACGCAGCAGTCATATTATCAAGCTGATTGAAGCCAGAAAATAAAGGATATTTAAGCCGATGCTTATTTGATAATAAAACCCCAAAAAGACGGCATGAAACTTTTTAACTGGCTAGCCGTTGAATTGGGTAAAATAGAATGAATTTTTTGGATTAGTTAGATACGTGAAGCCACAATTAGAAAATCTGGTACAGACGCCGATCCCGACCAAACACGGCGAATTTATCCTGCATTACTACAGCAATACTATTGATGACAAGGAGCATGTTGCCCTGGTTAAAGGCGATGTCGCGGGTAAAGAAAATGTACCGGTGCGCATTCATTCCGAGTGTTTTACCGGCGACGTGTTAGGTTCAAGGCGTTGCGATTGTGGCGAACAGCTGGATATGGCGCTGCAAATGATCGATAAAGCCGGTTTCGGCGTATTGATTTATTTGCGTCAGGAAGGGCGCGGTATCGGCTTGTTGAAAAAACTACAGGCTTATAACTTGCAGGATCAGGGCATGGATACGGTCGATGCCAATATCCATCTGGGCCATCTTGCCGACGAGCGGGAATACAGCATTGCCGCGTTAATGCTGGAGAACCTGAACATAAAGTCCATAGAGCTGATTACCAATAATCCCAAGAAAATAGAAGAGCTGAAAAAGCTCGGTATTAACGTGGCGGGCCGCATTCCGGTCGAGGTCGTGGCGCACGATGACAATGTCGGTTATTTAAAAACCAAAGCAAAAAAAATGGCGCACATGCTGTTTGAGTCAAAAAAATAGTAGGCGCGGCTTAACACAATACCGTTTCAACCAGTTTCACCCAATAAGCCGTGCCGACCGGCAATATCTGGTCGTTAAAATCATAATGCGGATTATGCAGTAGGCAGCCGTTTTCCGAAGAACCATTGCCTATCCAGATATAACAGCCCGGTTTTTCCTGCAACATAAAGGCAAAATCTTCCGACCCCATGCCGGGTGTCGGTTGCCGATCGACACCGTCATTCCCGGCCACGGCTATCGCCGCTTTAATCGCCAATTCCGTTTCGGCCTCCGCATTAAAAGTCACCGGGTAACCCGGATTTTCCGGGTTGAATTTGATTTCTGAGCTGAGCCCAAAACCCTCGCAAATTGCATTTGCCAGCCGACTGATTTTATCGGCAATGGCCTTTTGAACCGCGTTGCTAAAGCAACGGAAAGTGCCTCTTAGCACAACCGATTCCGGCAGTGCATTCCAGGTATTGCCGGCATGGATCTGGGTAATGCTGACCACCGCCGGATCGGCAGGATTGAGAGTTCTACTGACGATAGTCTGCAATGCGGTAATCAGCTGGGCGGATGCGACTATCGCATCACTGCCTAAATGCGGCATCGCTGCATGGGTCGCCTGGCCGGTGATAATGATCTCAAAGCAGTCGAATGACGCCATCATCGCGCCGGGTTTGACCGCGAAATGTCCAGGCGGAATACCGGGGACATTATGCATGCCGAAAACGCAGTCGGCCGGAAATTGATCAAACAGCCCGTCATCGATCATCTGCCTGGCTCCGGCGCGCCCTTCCTCGGCAGGCTGAAAAATAAAATACACCGTGCCGTTAAAGTTCCGATGCTCGGCTAAATAACAAGCCGCGCCCATCAGCATCGCCGAATGGCCGTCATGACCGCAGGCATGCATTTTGCCGTCATGGCAGGATTTGTGGGCAAAGCTGTTCTGCTCCTGAATGAACAACGCATCCATATCCGCCCTCAACGCAATTTTCTTGTCGCCATTTCCGGCAGAAAGCGTAGCGACAACGCCGGTTTTGCCTAATCCCTGATGCACTTCCAGGCCGAAACTCGCCAGCTTATCGGCAATAAATTTCGCCGTTTGGGTTTCTTCGAAAGCGGTTTCTGGAAACCGGTGCAGATGCTGACGCCACTGGCGCATTTGAGCGTGTAGTTGTGGTATATCGTTTGCTATGGACATGGGAACTCACATGAATTTGATGATGGCTCATATGCTACAACTAAGGCTTGAACAAAGGTAAGAGTTTTTATTATTCCTACGCCAGAGTGTCTCTGCCTTTTACAATAAGGTCTGCGATGTATTGCTCGATACAGCCATATTAACGAATATAGTTAGCTGCAAATTAATGGATGTGATTTATGGTTAATGGTAAGGTGTCAGGATAAATTATTTTTGATAATCGATAGGTATACTATGAATGATCCCAAGTCCGTATCAAAATTCCAGGTTATACAGAAGTCACTCCTTTGGGCTAGCTATGAAACGCTTTTGGCTATTTTGCCCATTCTTGTCTGGGGGTTTACGTTATTCTCTATCGGCCAAGATGGCCAGCTACGGGAGCTTCCTGCATGGTCTTTTCTTTCTGTATCTATCTTCGTAACTATTCTTCGTGATGGCCTGAAAGCATTTCATCGTGAAACCGTTAAACAAGATAAGCTAGACCAACATATCACTGTATCTTTTTCTCTGATTGGGGTGGTGCTTAGTTCTGTACTTCTTGTTTTGTCAGTTTTGCACTCCCAAAAATTAATACCGTTTCTTGAGCCATTCTTCTATGAAGCTGTTCTTGCGTTAATTGGCACAGGCCTCATTTTTCTGTTCATAGTAAAATTTATTTTAGTTCAGCGTGCTGAGTATGGACATTACATATAACTTTTGGTGTCATTAATGCCCAAGAAAATCAGAGAATTGATCAGTGAGCTTGAAAAAGCCGGCTTTGTTAATCGAGGCGGAAAAGGAAGTCACAGAAATTTTGTGCATCCAACGGTGATGAAACCGGTTGTGATTTCCGGGCAACTTGGCGCTGATGCCCTGAAATATCAAGAAACAGCAGTTAAGGCGGCAATAGAGGAGTCAAAGAAATGAATGAAAAAAACCGTTACGTAAAAATTGTAGAATGGTCGGAAGAAGATCAATGTTTTGTAGGCAGTTGCCCTGGTCTTTTTTATGGTGGCTGTCATGGCAGCGATGAAAAGCAGGTTTTCGCAGAATTGTGCGAAATAGTCGAGGAAACTATCGCGTTATACCAACAAGATGGAAAATTTTTGCCCCCTCCAACATCAGGTAAAGACTACGCTAACAAAATGCTTAGTGTCGCCTGAGGTTATGTTTGGCCCGAGTGCCGTTCGAATAACTGTTTAACTTGGCATTTTCAAGCATGTGTTTTAGTCAAGCAAGCCTGCAAAAACTGTAATAAGATAGCCGCAGTTTTTATTATTAAAAGAGTCACTTTATGCGACGTTTTATCCTACTGAGTTTGCTGGCCTTTCCGGTTTACGCGGCCGATGCTGTCGATGAGCGGCCGCCTGAGCTTGAGGCTGTGCCGGAAGCGCCGGAACCGCCTTTGCCGGTGCAAAACGGTGAAACCATGGAGCCGGACATTACCATTATTCGTAAAGGTAAAGACACCATCCAGGAATACCGTCGTGGCGGCAGGCTTTATATGATAAAAGTCGTTCCGGCTGTCGGCCCTCCTTATTATTTTCTCGATACCAATGGCGACGGCAAAATGGATGTGCGCCGCAGCGATGTGGATAGAGAGAATGACATCAATATGTGGAAGTTGCTGGAATGGTAGCCGCTTAAATCAGTGTCTGTATATACACGCATAACACGCCTGCAACTCGATCAATTCTTTAGTGCTTATACCCTCGGTGAAGTCGTCAGTTTTGAGGGCATAACGGACGGCATAGACAATACCAATTATTTTGTAACCACCACTCAGGGCGGCTTTATACTGACCCTGTTTGAGTCGTTGACTGCCGATGAGTTGCTGCATTTTTTGGAATTGCTATCGCATCTGGGCAAAAACAGCCTGTCGTGTCCCCGCCCCCAAAGCGATCGGCAGGGCAATTCGTTGCGCCGGCTTAATGGCAAACCGGCGGCGGTATTTAAGCGCTTATCCGGCGCGGCAACGGCATCGCCCTCTGTTTTGCATTGCCAGGAAATCGGCTTGCAGCTGGCAAGTTTGCATCGTTGCACGCAAGACTACGTTTTCCCGATAAAAAGCGGCAATGATTTAAGCTGGTGCAAAACGGTGCTGAACAAGATAGGCGCTCATTTATCGGCAGCCGATCGTGAGCTGATTGATGATGAGTTGGATTTCCAGGCTGAAAATGGCACAGTTAATCTGCCGCGCGGCGTTATTCATGCCGACTTGTTCAGGGATAATGTGTTGTTTGTAGATGAGCGGCTTAGCGGCTTGTTGGATTTTTACAGCGCCTGCACCGACACTTTGCTGCTTGATGTTGCGATAACGGCTAATGACTGGTGTTGTGATAACGGCACGGTGAATGATGAAAAGTTCACTGCGTTGTTAGCTGCTTATGAAAGCCTGAGGCCGCTGGAGCCGATGGAAAAACAACACTGGCCTATCCTGCTCAGAGCCGCGGCGTTGCGCTTTTGGCTGTCTCGTCTGGAGCACCAGTGCTATCCCCGTCCCGGCGAAATAACCCAGCAAAAAGACCCGCTGATTTTTCGGCGTATACTGCTACAACATCGGCAACAGACTTATTTATCGTTAAACCTTAGGAGCACAGCATGATTAAAATTCTTCACCTTACCTTTATTTTATTGTCCATCTCCAGTTTTATCGGCAGGATTTATCTGGCAGAGAAGCGCCCGGAAATGCTGGAACAAAAATGGATAAAAATCGGGCCGCATGTCGTCAATACTTTTTTATTGATCACCGGCTTTACCCTGGTTTTTCAAGGTTCATGGCTGTCAGCCGAGTACGGCTGGATTATCGCTAAGCTAATAGCCTTGGTGGCATACGTCGGTTTGGGGATTGTTGCTATCAAGAGCCAGGGCGAGCTGCGTTGGAAAGCCTTTGCCGGTGCGCTTGCCTGCTTTGTTTATATCGCAATTGTCGCGGTCAGCAAGCATGCCTTCATATTCTTTTAACGGCTAGGGAAGCGCTGAATAAATCGCTACCCCGTCACAATTGCCAGACAAGCAGATTTTTTCAGAAATCGCCGTCTGGCAATACCCAATAAATGAGTTCTTAACCGGTTTTCCCGATTTTTCTTATTAATCTGCCGTTTTCGGGAAGCGGCAGGCGCTTTTGCCCTCCCTCAAGAAACCATCGTAGCCAACCAGCGATGTATTTTTCTCCAGACCACGATAGCCGGTCTTTTCGAAACCGAATTGCTGTTTGATCCCCCGGAAAACATGCTCCACCCATGCGCGAATTGAGGACTGTTTGCGCTTGTTCTGGTTAGGCTACAGGTTTTCGATTGTCTTGACACGCCAGCGCTCCCCTGAGAATCAGGCTAAATTAACATTACTCTGCTATTTATTGGCTGCGATAACTCATTTTGATTCCGAAAGAATTTATAGCATTGAGCTTAGTTTTTACAATTTTTTTACAGCGTTTTTTATACCATGCAGTTAATTGCTTGATGATCGGCTGCTGTTGAAATCAATAAAACACCGATTGGGCCGGAATTAATTCAAGCGGTTTCCTTGCAGTTTTTTACGAGGCGCTTTCATGAATAACAAGATGGTTAAAAAATTTTTGGTCTTGGTGTCGAGTCTTGTGGCTCAGGCTGCATTGTCGAATATAGCCCATCCAGCAGACGCACTATCGGAATTGTCGGCCTATAGGAAGGTTGGCAGCGCGGACGCGGACATTACCGACCGCTATACGTTGCCTCCCAGCAAAGCTTACATCGAATCCTGTCAACGAGAGGTGTTGCTTCTCCATCCGGGAGCGATTGAGAAGCAACAAATGTTACATCGGCACGGCGATTTTTGGGCGCGATATGAGATACAGGCGCGCGACGGCTCGGAGTGGTTCGTGCTGTGCGACTTGGCAACCGGGAGAGTCATCCGTGAGCATAAGCTGATCGATGATGCATTCTGATGGATTTTCCGGAGATGGGCCGGGATCAATTTCAGGAATTCTGTTCGCACTCGATGCCGAGCGGATGATTTGATACTGTAATTGTCGAATATCAAGGTAGGTGAGGGCAAGCTCTATGCGTTGGTTAGCCTGGCTATAGACCTTATATGGTCGACCCAGTAATGTGATGAACGTTTGATGCGGCGACTTAGCTGAGGATATCGGCAATAATTAAAGTCTAATTGAGTTTTAGTGCCTGTAGAATGCAAACTTAATTCTTTTTTGCCAAATTCAAAGGAACGACATGATCTTCAATCTCTACTGGTCGGTAGTGTTGCCCAAGGCCACTGCAAGATGGCTGACGATGCTGACTTTATGCGGCCTGCAAGGTTGCTTTTCACCCATAGCGCTGGATCGGGCGGTAATCGAGTACGACCAGGTAACCACGGACATTCTGTCCAAACAGCTGCTGCTGAATATTGCCCGTTCCCATCAACATCAGCCCTTGCATTTCACCGGGGTTTCCAATATTGCCGCGACTTTTAATTTTCAATTTAATGCCGGGGCGACGCCGGCGTTTACCGGTCCGACCGGCTCGTTATTGACGCCGGTGTTTGGTGGCACAGTTTCCGAGAATCCGACCATCAGTATCGTGCCGATTGAGGGCGAGGAGTTTACTCGGCGTTTGCTGACGCCATTTCAGGAAAACAAACTGACCATGCTGTTGCGGCAGGGCGTTGATGTGGATTTGATTCTGCGCCTGCTGGCCGGTGAGTTGCGGATTTATGGCAACGGGCAGGGCGGCATTTATCTGAACAAACCCGGCGATGCAGAGGGCTACCGGTTGTTTCGGCAAGCCGTGCTGCATTTGTCGTCGATTCAGGATGGACACAAGTTGTTTGTAGAACCGTTGATGTTTGATCAGCATTGGACCTTGCCGGCCGGATCGTTGACGGCGGAACAGATGGCCGCTCTGCAAAAAGAATTCAAGGTCGAATATCAGGCTGAGCGTAAGGAAGTCACATTGAGCAAGCGGGTGACCGGGCATATCCTGTTGACCAATTACGATCCGACGACGTTAAGCAACGAGGAGCGCATTCGTTTGAATGAAGAAGCCGATAAAGGTGCAGCAAATGATGTCAGTGTCGATATCCGGCCCGGTTATCCGGGCGGCGAATGGCCGATACACGGGGTCTTTCGCTTGCGCAGCTTTCATAATGTGCTGAATTTTATCGGCCAGTCCATCAGCGATGATCCGGAATATGCCGTTACCAAACATCCGCAAACCCCCAGAGTCAGCGAGAATCCGGAGCACACTATGGCTTTGCTGGTTAGCGATGACGAGTCGGCGGCTGCCGATATCAGTGTGCAGTTTGGCGATTGGCACTACGCGCTCAAACCGGAAACCGGCTATCAATGGAATCGCGAAGGCTTTCGGTTGTTATGCCAAATTTTTCAAATGACCATGACCGATCTGGCGCAACAAGGCGCGCCGACCATTACCATTGCCAAATAACGGGAGAAGCTTTTGACGGGACAAATTGACAACAATATGGTCATGAAATGCGTGGCCTATCAAAACGGCGTCAGTATCGGCGAGGTGACCATCGAAGACATCAGCGAAGTGCTGCAACGGGAACACACCTTTGTCTGGCTGGGTTTGCGTGAGGCGAACGCCGACTTGTTAGCCAAAATCCAGCAGGAATTCGGGCTGCATGACTTGGCTATCGAAGACGCCTGCGCGGCGCATCAGCGCCCGAAAATCGAGGAATACGGCGAATCGCTGTTCATGGTGCTGCATACCGCCCATCTTGCCGAAGATCAGGTCGAGTTTGGCGAAACCCATGTTTTCCTCGGGCCGCGTTTTCTGGTGACGGTCAGGCACGGCGCTTCGCGCAGCCACAGCAAAGTCAGGGAGCGTTGCGAGGCCATGCCGGAACAATTGGCTAAAGGGCCGGGATTTGCACTGTATTCGATCATGGATTTTATCGTCGATAACTATGTACCGGTTATCGACGGCTTGCAGGAACGGTTCGAGGTGCTGGAGGAGGCAATTTTTCAATACCGGCCCAGTCGGCAAACCATAGAAGGCCTTTACGAGCTAAAACGCGAATTGTTGCAGCTGGAAAGCGCCATTAACCCGGTCATCGATATCTGCAACGAACTGATGCGTTTCCATAGCGGGGTTATTCCCAAAGATGTGCAGGTGTATTTTCGCGACATTGCCGATCACATCAAACGCATCGATCAGGCGATTCACGGCATGCGCGAGATGCTGTTCGCGGCGATGCAGGTGCATCTGACCTTTGAGACGGTGCGGCAGAACGAAGTCGTCAAACGGCTGGCCGGCTGGGGGGCGATCCTGGCGATACCGACCATGGTATTCAGCTGGTACGGCATGAATTTCAGGCACATGCCGGAGCTGGATTGGGAATACAGCTATCCGGCGGTGGTCGGCGGTGTGACGCTGTGCAGTCTGTTGCTGTATTTACGCTTGAAAAGGGCCGGTTGGCTGTAGTTAAAATGCCCATATGACGTGCTGGACAATGATCGAGCAGCGCGTCCGATCCTGATTAATGGCCTGCCTGCGACAAGCGAAGCTTGTCATTTCTTGCAAGGTGAAAGTCCTTCCCTGGAATCCATAGGAATGCGTTCATAAGTCCTAATTATTGTGTTTCCAGAACGTTGTTAACGGCATACTCGCTTAATTTTTACAATTTTTTTATAACAACCGCGTTACATTAGCCTCTCGGAATATCCATATAAAGAGAGGTAATCATGACCTTTATCTACAGCTTGAGCGGTTTGCTCGCATTCGCATTATTTATCTATCTGCTGGTGGCGCTATTTTACCCGGAGAAATTCTAATGACTGAAAACGGCTTATTGCAAATCACTTTATATTTTGTCGCCCTGTTGCTGTTGGCTAAGCCATTGGGCGTTTATATGGCGGCGGTGTATGAAAACCGCCCGGTGTTTCTTAAGCGCATATTGGCGCCTTTGGAGGCGGGGCTTTATCGCTTGAGCGGCGTTAAGCCGGAGCAAGAGATGCGCTGGAGTGAATACGCAGGCGCCCTGCTCTGGTTTAATCTGTTCGGCGGATTGGCGGTATTTGCAATGCAAATGCTGCAAGCCTATCTGCCGCTGAACCCGCAGCAGATGGCTAATGTGACTGTCGATTCGGCATTCAATACGGCGGTCAGTTTTGCCACTAACACCAATTGGCAGGGTTACGGCGGCGAAACGACGATGAGTTATCTGACCCAGATGCTGGGTTTGAGTGTGCAAAACTTTGTTTCGGCGGCCACCGGCATGGCGGTCTTGGTCGCCGTGATACGCGGCTTTCAGCGCACTCATGCGGAGTGTATCGGCAACTTCTGGGCGGATCTGACGCGCGGCACCTTGTATATCCTTCTGCCGCTGTCGTTTGTGCTGGCGTTGGTGTTGGCAGGGCAAGGCGTGGTGCAAACCTTCAAACCTTACCAAACCGTTCCGTTGGTTGAGCAGGTCGGCACGGCAACGGAAAATGCCACGCAAACCCTGGCGCTGGGGCCTGCCGCCTCGCAAATCGCCATCAAACAACTAGGCACCAACGGCGGCGGCTTTTTTAACGCCAATTCGGCGCATCCTTTCGAGAACCCGACGCCGTTGGCCAATTTTCTGGAAATGCTGGCTATCTTGATGATACCGGCCGCGCTATGCCACACCTTTGGCACGATGGTCGGCGACCCGCGCCAGGGCTGGGCTATTTTGTCCGCGATGACGCTGGTGTTCGCCAGCCTGCTATTTGTCACCGCGGGTAATGAGCAAGTCGGCAATCCTGCGCTGGCTGCGCTTGGGGTCGAGCAAAGCGTCGGTATCGGCCAGTCCGGCGGCAACATGGAAGGCAAGGAAACGCGTTTCGGCATCGTCAATTCCGCGCTGTGGGCGACTGCGACGACCGCTGCATCGAACGGTTCGGTCAATTCCATGCACGATTCTTATACGCCGCTGGGCGGTTTGGTTCCGATGTGGCTGATTCAGCTGGGCGAAGTCATTTTCGGCGGCGTCGGTTCCGGCCTTTACGGCATGCTGGTTTTTGTGCTGATTGCGGTATTTGTTGCCGGTCTGATGATAGGGCGCACCCCGGAGTATCTCGGCAAAAAAATCGAGGCCTTCGAGATAAAAATGGCGGCCATCGTTATTTTAATTCCGGCTTTCTTTATTCTGGGTGGTACGGCATTGGCGGTCATGCTGGAGGTGGGGAAAACAGCGGTTGCCAATCCCGGCGCGCACGGGTTCAGCGAAATTCTTTACGCATTTTCCTCCGCTGCGGGCAACAACGGCAGCGCTTTTGCCGGTCTAAGCGTCAATTCCCCGTTTTATAACATAGCCCTGGCTGTCACGATGCTGGTCGGGCGCTATGGGATCATTATTCCGGTGCTCGCCATTGCCGGTTCATTGGCGGCAAAAAAGACCGTGCCGACCACCGTCGGCACCTTGCCTACGCATACGCCGTTGTTCGTGATGCTGCTTATCGGCACCGTGGTTCTGGTCGGTGCATTGACTTTCGTACCCGCGTTGGCATTAGGCCCGGTGGTTGAGCATTTATCACTGGCCGCACAGCACTTAGAACAATAGAACGCTGATGACGCTGATGACGCTGATCATTATGATTCAATAAGATTTTCTTGAATGATCTGCGTTCATCATAATTATCTGTGTCATCTGCGTTCCATTATATTAAAGCGAGAAACAATTGATGAGCTCAAAAAATCATAAGCAACTAAAGCCGGACGGGGTATGTTACCCCGTCCGCAGGGTTTCTCGCATGATTCAAAGAGAGCGATACAGTCAAAACGTTTGGGACGGGGTTACAAACCCCGTCCCGCCTGGAAGAACAATAGAACGCTGATGACGCTGATCATTATGATTCAATAAGATTTTCTTGAATGATCTGCGTTCATCATAATTATCTGTGTCATCTGCGTTCCATTATATAAATAGAGAGAAACAATTGATGAGCACAAAAAATCATAAACAACAGCTATTTAACAGCCAGATTCTGTTGGATGCGCTGGGCGATACCCTGCGCAAACTGGCCCCCCAACAGCAATGGAAAAACCCGGTGATGTTCGTGGTCTATATCGGCAGTTTGCTGACCACCGGGCTATGGCTGTGGGCGCTGTATTCAGGGGACAATGCGCCAACAAGCTTTATGCTGGCCGTGACTTTCTGGCTGTGGTTTACGGTGCTGTTCGCCAACTTCGCGGAAAGTGTCGCCGAAGGCCGCAGCAAGGCGCAAGCGGCGTCATTACGTAGCGCCAAGCGCGACATCATGGCGAAGAAACTGGATGTACCGCGTTACAGTACAGACTATGCCAAAGTCGCCAGCACATCATTACGGCGCGGCGACATCCTGCTGATTGAAGCGGGCGACTTTGTCCCAGCCGACGGCGAAGTCATCGAAGGCGCGGCCAGTGTGGACGAAAGCGCGATCACCGGCGAAAGCGCGCCGGTGATCCGCGAATCGGGCGGAGATTTCAGCTCGGTTACCGGCGGTACGCGGGTATTGTCCGATTGGCTGGTGGTGCGGGTCGTGGTCAATCCCGGCGAAGCGTTCCTGGATCGCATGATTGCGATGGTCGAAAGCGCGTCGCGGCAAAAAACGCCTAATGAAATCGCCCTGACTATTTTGCTGGTGGCATTGACGCTGATTTTCCTGCTGACCACCGTGACGCTGCTGCCGTTTTCACTGTACAGCGTGGAAACCGCCAAATCCGGTACGCCAGTTTCGATCACCGTACTGGTGGCGTTGCTGGTTTGCCTGATTCCTACGACCATCGGCGGCTTGCTGTCCGCCATAGGTGTTGCGGGCATAGGCAGGATGATGCAGAAAAACGTCATCGCCACCTCGGGGCGGGCTATTGAAGCGGCGGGCGATGTGGATGTGTTGCTGCTGGACAAGACCGGCACGATTACGCTGGGTAACCGTCAAGCCTCGGCTTTTATACCGATCGGCGAGACCACCGAAAAAGAACTGGCCGATGCCGCGCAACTGGCGACGCTGGCTGACGAAACGCCGGAAGGCCGCAGCATCATTATTCTTGCCAAGCAGAAATTCGCGATCCGCGAGCGCAATATTCATGACTTGGGCGCAACCTTTGTCGCCTTTAGCGCGCAAACCCGGATGAGCGGTGTCAATATCGGCGATCGCCAAATTCGCAAAGGCGCTGCCGATGCGATTCGCGGCTATGTCGAAGCCCAGCAGGCAAAATTTCCCGAGGAAGCGACACGAATCGCCGATATTGTCGCGCGCCGCGGCAGCACGCCGCTGCTGGTTGTCGATGGCGGCCAGGTGTTGGGGGTTATCGAGCTGAAAGACACGGTCAAGGGCGGCATCAAGGAGCGTTTTGTCGAGCTGCGGAATATGGGCATTAAAACGATCATGATCACCGGTGATAACCGTTTGACGGCGGCGGCGATCGCGGCTGAAGCGGGCGTCGATGATTTTTTGGCCGAGGCGACGCCCGAAGCCAAGCTCAAACTGATCCGCGAACAACAAGCCGAAGGCCGCCTGGTGGCGATGACCGGCGACGGCACCAACGATGCCCCTGCCTTGGCTCAGGCCGATGTGGCGGTGGCGATGAATTCGGGTACGCAGGCGGCCAAGGAAGCCGGTAACATGGTCGATCTCGACTCCAACCCCACCAAGCTGATCGAGATTGTTGAAACCGGCAAGCAAATGTTGATGACGCGCGGCGCACTGACCACGTTTAGTCTGGCTAATGACTTGGCCAAGTATTTTGCCATCGTTCCGGCTGCGTTCGCCAGCACTTATCCGCAACTTGGCGCGCTTAATATTATGGGGCTTAGCAGCCCGGACAACGCGATACTTTCGGCGGTTATTTTTAACGCCCTGATTATCGTCGCCTTGATTCCCTTGGCGTTGAAAGGCGTGACGTACCGGCCGCAAAGCGCGGAGGCATTGCTGCGCAATAACTTGCTGGTTTACGGTGGCGGCGGCATTATCGCGCCGTTTATAGGGATTAAGTTGATTGATCTTGGCTTAACTGCGTTACCGTTCTAATTATTAGGAGATCACTGTGATTAAGCACATCAAGCCCGCTTTACTGACGTTATCCGCTCGTTCCCAAGCTCCTGCTTGGGAATGCAGTGCTGGAAGCTCCAGCTTCCAGTCACACAAAAAGAAATAAAGGAGTCATCAATGACAAGCCACATTAAACCCGCAATACTGATGTTATTGTTTTTTACGGTGCTGACCGGCATCGCCTATCCATTGGCAGTCACGTTCAGCGCACAAACCCTATTCCCCAGACAGGCAAACGGCAGCTTGCTCGGCAGTAACGGGCAGCCGCTCGGTTCCGAATTAATCGGCCAAGCGTTCAATCGCCCCGAATATTTTTGGGGACGACCTTCAGCGACTTCGCCTACTCCCTATAACGGCGGAGCTTCCGGCGGTTCCAATCAAGGGCCGACCAACTCTGCACTGATCGATGCTGTTCAAATGCGCATCAAAGCGTTGCGCGATGCAGACCCTAGCCATTCTGAAGCTGTACCCGTGGATTTGGTGACCGCCTCGGCCAGCGGGCTTGATCCTCACATCAGCCCTGCGGCCGCTGCCTATCAAATCAGCCGCGTTGCCTTAGCCCGGCACTTGTCGCCGGACAGTGTGCGTGAACTGGTTGAGCGTTATACTGAGCCTCGGCAATGGGGTATGTTGGGCGAATCCCGTGTTAATGTGCTGAAATTGAATCTGGCGTTGGATCAGCGTCTTAAATGAAGTCCGGCACGAATCACAGAATCGGCGTTGACAGCATACCGGAGTACAAGGCTAGCCTTGTACGTATAAATTGTTCAAAGCCAGCTTTGAACTCCAAACGCACAATGCACAATACACACTATGAGCGATCCCACCCGACCCGACCCTGACGCCCTGCTAGCCCGTGTAGAACGCGAAGAAAACCAGCGGCGGCGCGGGCGGCTCAAGGTTTTTTTCGGCGCGGCAGCGGGCGTTGGCAAAACCTATGCGATGCTGCTGGCGGCTCAAGCCAAACGGGCTGAAGGCGTCGATGTGGTGGTGGGACTGGTGGAAACCCATGACCGGCAAGAAACCGTCGCGGTATTACAAGGCCTGGATGTGCTGCCGCCCAAGCTGGTGAAACATCGGGGTACGGTGCTGCGCGAGTTCGATCTGGACGGCACGCTAAAACGCCGCCCGACCTTGGTCTTGGTGGACGAGTTGGCGCACAGCAACGCCCCTGGCTGTCGTCACCCCAAACGCTGGCAGGATGTCGAAGAATTACTGAATGCCGGAATTGATGTTTACAGCACGCTGAACGTCCAGCATCTGGAAAGTCTTAACGACGATATCGGCCAAGTAACCGGCGTGCAGGTTAGGGAAACCGTGCCGGATACGGTATTCGAGCTGGCCGATGAAGTCGAATTGATTGATTTACCGCCTGATGAATTATTAATGCGGCTCAAGGAAGGCAAGGTTTATGTACCTCAACAGGCGGAACGGGCGATGCTCAATTTCTTCCGCAAAGGCAATCTGATTGCGTTGCGCGAGTTATCTTTGCGCCTCACCGCCGATCGGGTCGATGCGCAAATGCAGGACTACCGGGACGACCACGCGATACGCGATGTTTGGCAGGTCGGCGACAGGATATTGGTCTGCATAGGCCCCAATGCGCTCGCCGAGCGGCTGGTACGCGCCGCCAAACGGCTGGCTACCAGCCTTCATGCACACTGGATCGTGGCCTATGTGGAAACGCCGGAGCTGCAACGCCTACCTGCCGAACGCCGCGATGAGGTGTTGCGGATACTGCGTTTCGCCGAACAACTGGGTGCCGAAACGGTGACCTTGTCAGGCCCGGACATGAGCAAAGAAATCCTGGGGTTTGCCAAAAACCGCAATGTCACCAAAATCGTGTTGGGCAAACCCAGTCGCCGGGGTTGGAAGCGCTGGGTGCTGGGCTCGGTCGTCGACACCCTGATCACCGAAGCCCATAATATCAATGTCTATTTGCTGGGCAGCCCGCGCGGCGAAGACACCTTGGAGCAAAAAACGGCTAAAGAGAGGCCGGGGGCCAAAGTGCTGCGGCCCAGTTATCCCTGGGGACGCGCCAAGCGACGCTGGTTAAATTGGGGCTGGGCGCTGCTTATGACCGGTGGAACGACTTTGGTTGCCTGGTTAATGTCCGGGAAATTCGAATCGGCGAACCTGGTCATGGTTTATTTACTGGGCGTGGTTTTCATGGCGGCCCGCTTCGGCCGTGAGGCATCTATCCTGACCTCGGTACTGAGTGTTGCTGCATTCGATTTTCTGTTTGTAAACCCGACTTATACCTTTGCGGTCGCCGATGCCCAGTATTTGGTGACCTTCGTCATTATGCTGTTGGTGGGCTTGATCATCAGCCATCTGACCAGCAATATGCGTTCCCAGGCGAAGGTTGCCTCGCATCGGGAACGGCGGGCCAACGTCCTTTACGCGCTGAGTGAAGACTTGGCGGCCAGTCGTACCGTAGCGGATACCGCCAGAATCGCCGCGCGTCATATTCAGGATGAATTCGGCGGCGCCAGCGTATTGCTGTTTCCAACCGATGATAGTCGGATAGTCTATCCGCTGGATCCGCCCGTGCCGGAATCCCTGCGCGATTGCGATCTGGGCGTGGCGCAGTGGGTTTTCGATCACGACCAGATTGCCGGGCAAGGCACCGATACCTTGCCCGGAGCCGGCGCGGTGTTTTTTCCTATGTCAGGTTTCCGCGGCGTCATCGGTGTGCTGGCTTTGCGCGCCGCCAATCTACGGCGGGTGTTTCTGCCTGAACAGCGTCGGCTATTGGATACCTTTATCAGCCAGATTGCCCAAACCGTTGAACGGGTGCGTCTCTCCGAAGAGGCGCAACAGACGCAATTGCGCATGGAATCCGAGACCCTGCGCAATTCCTTGCTCAGCGCCATTTCCCACGATTTACGCACGCCTTTGGCGTCCATCGTTGGTGCCGCCAGTACCTTGGTGGAAGAGGACGCCCAGCTTGCCCCGCCGGATCGACAGGAATTGAGCCTGACCATTTATGACGAAGCGCTGCGTATGTCGAATCTGGCCAACAATATTCTGGATATGGCCCGCCTGGATGCAGGACAGGCATCGCTGAACCGGCAATGGTATCCGCTGGATGAAATAATCGGCGGAACGTTGACGCGAATGCGCAAGCAACTTGCAGGGCGTGTGGTCAACGCCAAACTGCCGGATGAGCTCTGTTTGGTGCGCGTCGATGCGGTACTGATCGAACAGGTGCTGGTCAACCTGCTGGAAAATGCCTGCAAATACACGCCGAAAGACAGCCCGATCGACATCATCGCCGAACTCTCCGACCATATGCTAAAGGTGACGGTAGCGGATCGCGGCCCCGGCATACCGCCGGGAGAAGAGGAAAAGCTGTTCGATAAATTCTACCGGGTACACCGGGAGGGTACCCAAAGCGGCGTCGGTCTGGGCTTGGCTATTTGCAAGGCTATCATCATTGCGCACGGCGGCGTTATCGGTGCCGCTAACCGGCAGGGCGGCGGGGCGCAATTCTTCTTTCTGCTGCCGGTAGACGAAGCGCCGCCGCAACTGGCCGCGGAGCAGCTGCAAGATGAATAGCGCAAAGCCTGTCATTGTGGTGATCGAGGACGACCCGCAAATCTGCCGGTTTTTGCGAACCAGCCTGAGCGTGCAGGGATTCCAGGTAGTCGAGGCGGGAACCGGCGAACGGGGCGTAGTGGAAATCGGCACCCGCAAACCGGAGCTAGTCATCCTCGACCTGGGCTTGCCGGGCATGGACGGCATAGCAGTGATCCGCAAAGTTCGCGAATGGTCCGCCGTGCCGATCATCGTGCTGTCGGCCAGAAGCCAGGAAAGCAACAAGATTGCCGCGCTGGATGCCGGAGCGGACGATTACCTGACCAAGCCGTTCAGCATCGGCGAACTGCTGGCGCGCATCCGCGTATCGCTACGCCACGCCGCACAGCTTGCCGGAGACGGCATCGAAACGTTGTTTCATGTCGGCGATTTGCAGGTCGATTTATCCCGTCGCAGCGTACATATCGGCAACCAGGAAATTCATCTGACCCCGATTGAATACCGGCTACTGACTGTGTTGATCCATCATGCGGGTAAGGTGCTGACGCACCGACAGCTGTTGCTGGACGTTTGGGGGCCTGCTTACGTGGAGCACGCTCATTATGTACGGATTTACATGGGCCAATTGCGGCGGAAACTCGAGTTAGATCCCAATCAGCCGCGTTATTTGTTGACCGAAGCGGGCGTAGGTTATCGGTTGGCGATGGACAATTAAAACCCGCTTTGATGAGCGCACTGGATATACATACTGCGTTAAAAAGCATAAAGGCCCCAATTAATTTTTTTTACTTAACCCAATATTTATCATGTCAACAAATCTACAGAGTCATTCCAAGCAACATTTAACCGGCTTAACCTTCAGTGCCATAGGTGTCGTATTCGGTGATATTGGCACCAGCCCGTTATATGCCGTCAAAGAAGTATTCCATAGCGGATTAACGACAGACACGACCCACGTCCTCGGCGTGCTTTCGCTGATTTTTTGGTCTTTGACCTTGGTTGTAGCGACAAAATACGCGATTTTCATCATGCGGGCCGACAACAAGGGCGAAGGAGGAATCATGGCCTTGCTGGCTTTGGCTTTACAAGGTGCCAAATTTGATTCGAAGAAAGCCCGGTTCATTATTACTACCGGCCTGATCGGAGCCGTGCTGTTCTACGGCGACAGTATTATTACACCTGCCATTTCGGTGCTCAGCGCGGTTGAAGGGCTGCAAATCATTGCCCCCAAATTAGAGCATTATGTATTACCGGCGACAATTACGGTATTGGGCGGGCTATTTCTTTTGCAAGCCAGAGGCACCGGGACAATGGGCAAACTGTTTGCGCCGATCATATGTATCTGGTTCGCGGTATTGGCGATCATGGGGGTGGTCAACATTGTTGAACAACCCGGCGTATTAATGGCTATTAATCCCTATTATGCAGTACATCTGTTGCTTGAGCAGGGTTGGAAAGGCTTTTTAATCATGGGGGCGGTAGTGCTAACGATCACCGGTGCCGAAGCGTTGTATGCCGACATGGGGCATTTCGGATTAAAACCGATACGCTACGCCTGGTTCGGCTTTGTATTTCCTGCCCTGCTGCTCAATTATTTCGGCCAAGGCGCGCTATTGATCAGTCATCCCGAAGCCATAGAAAATCCGTTCTATTTGATGGCACCGACATGGGCGCTGTATCCGTTGTTAATCCTGTCTACTCTGGCAACCGTCATTGCCTCGCAAGCGGTGATTTCCGGTGCCTTTTCCCTGACCAGGCAGGCTATTCAGCTTGGCTATTCGCCACGGATGAACATTCTCCATACCTCCGGCGAAGAAATGGGGCAGATCTATATCCCCGCAGTGAACTGGCTGTTGATGGTTGCGGTATTTATATTGGTGCTGAGTTTCAAATCGTCGACGGCGCTGGCTTCCGCTTATGGGCTGGCGGTGACCGGCACCATGATTTCAACGACGATATTGGCATTTATCGTGATTCAGGAACTGTGGAAATGGAATAAGGCCACCAGCATCGGTTTTCTCTCCATCTTTTTGACATTCGATATTTTGTTTTTTCTTGCCAACAGCCTGAAAATACCCGAAGGCGGCTGGTTGCCGTTAATGGTGGGTACCGTGTTGTTTCTGATCATGACGACCTGGATTAAAGGGCGAACATTGTTGGCAGAGCATGCGGATGAGAGGCGTGTGCTATTCGAGGAATTAGAGGAAAAGATAACAAGCCATCCGCCTGCAACCGTAGAAGGTTCAGCCATTTATCTGGCTAAAAGTTTGCATGGCGTGCCACAGGTGTTTTTACACAATTTCGAGCATAACCATGTACTGCATGAACAAATCGTTGTATTAACCATTGTCACTAAAGATGAGCCGTATGTTGATGTGGCGCACCGGATCAAAATTCGTTCATTTGGCAAGGATAATAATTTTCATCGGGTTAAGCTTTACTATGGTTTTCAGCAAAGCCCTGACGTGAGGCAAGCTATAGAGCAGTGTGCCCAGGAAGGGTTGAACATCGATTTCAAGCAGGCGTCGTTTTTTATCGGTAGCGAGCGCCTCTCTTTCCGGAAAAAAAGCCCGATGCCCAAGTGGCGTAGACCTTTATTCAGGTTTTTATTCCACAACGCTTCAAGTGCGATAGACTTTTTCAAAATTCCCGTCGAGCGTGTCGTTGAATTGGGTATTCGTATCGAGCTTTAGTCGTGTAAATAAATTCTTCTGCCTGATAATCCAGTCAGCTATGGGGTGCTAGCTGGCGTAACTGAGCCGTGCAAGTTTGTGCTCTAGTTCGCCGCTAGATAATGAATCTTTAAAAAACAGGTTGAAGTAATGGCTGGGCGACCTTGCCGATCCGGTTCGCCGTGAATGTAACGCTGGAAGCTAAGGCAGGAAACGAAAACCATCATTGATGACATCGATTGTTGAGTCATTTTATGCGACGTTTTATCCTACTGAGTTTACTGGCGAAGCGGGACGGGGCAACATGCCCGCTCGACGTGCTGGGTTCAAACAAATTCAAGGTTAAGAAAGTAACGGGTATGTTTACGTTCGCCGTGCCGGAATAAAGCCCCCTTGCTCACTAAATCCTGCAAATCTCGAGTAACGGTAGCTCTGGGAGCGCCGGTAATGCCGATGTATTTTTCCGCACTCAATCCACCGATGAAGCCATCCGGGCCTTCGCGAAACATTCTGGTCAGAGCCTTTTCCTGGCGTAGATTAATTTGCCCGCGTAACCGGTCATAGAGCTTGGCTTTCTTGATCAGGAAATCAATCCATGTTGTTGTGTAACTTTGGGCGTTTACGACCATTTCCGCGAAATAGATTAGCCACGCAGTTATCTCATTCTGCTTGTTTGCCCGTTCAAGTGCGCTGTAATAGGCTTTTTTGTCGCGTTCGATGGTATAAGCAATGGCAATCAGCGTTGGTTGACCCTGGCATTGGGCAAGCGCTTTTTCGGCAATCGCCCGCCCGATTCGGCCGTTGCCGTCTTCGAAGGGATGGATGCTGACAAAATAAAGGTGGGCAATACCGGCTCGCAATAAAACCGACAGCGGTGTTTTTCCGTTCGATGCTGTGTCGTTAAACCAGTCGATGAAGCGCTCCATTTCAGCCATCATTTGCGATGACGGCGGCGCTTCGAAATGTACTTTCGGGGCATAGATGGTGCCGGATACGATTTGCATCGGCTCGCTATGCGTCCGGTAGCAGCCTATGTCGGTTAGATCATGGCGTCCGTTGGTCAGCATTTTGTGCCATTCGAACAGCATGGCGTGGGTGAGCGGTGCTTCAAAACTCCGATACACATCAACCATCATTTCCCCGATGCCTTGTTCGGCAGGGGGAATTTTGCGGTTGTCAGCGCTCAGGCCGAATTGGCGGCGAATAGATGACTGAAGGCTATCGCGGTCAAGATATTCGCCTTCAATCTCCGATGTTTTCAACGCTTCATTGCTGATGAGTTCGATGGTTAATTGCTGCTTGTCTTGTTCATCAAGGTGTTTGAATGCCCCGAACAAGAGGCCCGCGCCAAGCAGCAGTTGTTTCTCGAAACCGTCAATCGAGGATTGGTCGTAGCTGAAATAAGGCCAGTCAGGTTGTTGCCAGTTCCACGTCATGAGTTATACACCTCTAGTTTATAACTCATAATATGATCAAATATGAGTTATAGCAAGCGGCTTTATAACTCATTCTTGCTCACGAAAAGCAATCCCTACTTCGATCTTTATCAGATATTGCCGGGCAGCCGGCTGTTGCGACAAGATGTCGATGTATAGCTAAACGCTAGCTGTGAGCAGATCAAAGCCCAATGCCATTAAGTTAAGCACTGTAGGAGCGGGCCATGCCCGCGATGATGGAGTTACAACTTAGAAATCACTGCTTAAATGTCGCGGGCGCGGCCCGCTCCTACGGCATCATTACGCTTAACTTAATGGCATTGGATCAACGTCCCCTACAATGTTTACACCATTTTAAGCGACTTAAATACCGCCGTTACAAACAAAACTCAATTTCACTGATTTGTTGATCCAGCCAGAGTAAGACATCTTTGCCTTTGTGCAACTGGGTTTCGTTAAGCTCAGGGACTTGGGTATCGGTTAATGCCGCCCAGCGGGACAGCTGGTTTTTCAGCTGTCCCTGTTCGTTGGACGTGAAATGATAGCGTTGTATCAGCTCTACAAATAACGGGAGTTCCGGCGCAGTTATCAGTGCCGCAAGACGGCTTAACTCAGCCAGTAGCGTTTCAATAGCGGCGACATGCGAGGCTATTAATACAGCGACCTGCTTGGGCTGGATGTTTTCGGCGGGCGATGATTCATTATCCGAAATAACTTTCAGGCAGTGGATTAATTCACCCGACGAAAACCGTACCGCGGTTTCATAAAATGCAGACGCCTCCATATCGCAAAGATGGTGCCGGTCATAGGCTAGCTGCGGCCTAGATACGGTTTGAATGTTGGCGGTGGGGCAAGGCGGCGAGAAAACCAGCGGTGGATAATAGCTTTTTCGGCTGTCAACATCGGTGATTTTGTCGATTAAGAATAGGCTGCCTATTGCATGGTCAATATGCCCGGCAATGCCGATATTAATCAGCACCGGATGTTCAACCGGAGCAAACAAAGCCTGGGTGTAAGCCACCCCGGCCGCCATCGCGCTTTTCCCCAGTCCGGTTACCGTCAGGCAGATATCCTGATTTAAATAAACCGCAAACGGCTGGACAGTCGTATCTTTCTTTAATTTGAAATGCTCGACCAGCGGCTTGGCTTCGCAGGGCAGCGCGGCGTAGATAAAAATTCGGGGCGGGTTTGGTTGCATCATTCAGGTAGTGTTGTTTATGGTTTTTTACTCACCACGAAGACACGAGAGGCGTCGATTCCAGAAAATGTCATTTGTTTTTACCATGAAGCCCTTGAAGGACTTGAAGATGGTTTCATGCGTAATATCGTAATCACGAAATTCCCTTCATTATCTTCATGTCCTTCATGGTAATAAAAACAACTCACAAACATTGTACTGCATCAGCACTCACACAAAAGACATGATTTTCTTCGTGATTTACATTCATACCGGCAGCGGACAGCTAGGTTTCGATTTTAACGGTTAATCGTTTCAGCAGGCGATGAAAGTTACCCCGATCCAGCCCAAGCACTCGCGCAGTAGCGGCCATATTGCCCTGTTGCGCGGTAAGTTGTTGCCGGATCAGTTGGCGCTGAAATTCGTCAACTGCATTTTTAAAATCTATCGGTGCGGATGGAGGCGGCGCTGCATCGGTCACCGTGTTGTCGGGTGGATAATTCAACGGCTCGGGCACTATATCCAGATAGTCTTGGGAAATGGTTATAAAATCCGCCTGGCGATTTTCCTGGGTCGCCGATTTTAACGCCGCCCGGCTGAGCAAATGCTCCAGCTCGCGAATGTTGCCCGGCCAGTGGTAAGCCAATAAGGCTTTCTTGGCGTCCTGATCCAGACGCAATTTTTTAATGCCCAGACGCTGCTGGTTTTTTTCCAGGAAAGCGCCCGCCAGCAACAAAACATCTTTGCCACGCTCACGCAATGCCGGAACGTGCATCGGATAAACGGCCAGACGATGGTATAAATCCGGTCGAAACTGGCCTGCCGCGACTTCCTGTTGCAGGTTGCGGTTGGTTGCGGCAATGACGCGCACATTAACCTTGATTTGCTTATCGCTGCCGACGCGCTGTATCTCGCCGTTTTGCAGGGTGCGCAATATCTTGGCCTGAATCGACAGCGGCAGTTCGCCGATTTCATCCAGGAAAATGGTGCCGCCGTCAGCCAGCTCAAACTTACCGGTCCGATCGCTAACCGCGCCGGAAAACGCGCCTTTGGTATGGCCGAACAATTCGCTCTCGGCAATACTCTCAGGCAATGCCGCGCAATTGACATAGACCATGACTTGATCGGCGCGATTCGATTCCAGATGAATGCGCCGGGCAACCAGTTCCTTGCCTACCCCCGTTTCGCCCAAAATCAAAACGGCCAGTTCCGACGGGGCGACGATGGAAATTTCGTTGCGCAATTTCCGCATACAGTCGCTGTCGCCGATCATGTCATGGTCGGGATTATCTTTGAGCAATGCCTGGGTCACATAACGTACCCGCTGCTCCAAAGAAGTAATCAGTCCCGCCGCCTTGACCGTCGCGGCAGTCAGGCTGATAAAGGTGTTCAGTTGCATCGGGTCGATGTTGTCAAAAGTGCCTGCGGCCAGCGCGTCCATTGTTAAAACGCCCCAGGGTTCTCCATCGATAAACAACGTAACCCCCATGCAATCGTGCACCAGAAGTTGGTCGTTATCGGTCTCAATGAGGCCGTCATAGGGATCGGGCAGGCCGGAATCGGCGGCAAAGCGTACCGATTGATCGGAGGCCAGAATCTGCGCCAAACGCGGATGCTCATTGACGACAAAACGCCGTCCCAAGGTGTCTTCCGATAAGCCGTTAACCGCCAGCGGTATCAGATAAGGGTTTTCAAACTTGAGCAACGCGGACGCATCGCAAGGGAAAATCCGGCACAAATGCTCCAACAAGCGTTGGTAGCGTTGCTCCGCCGACATGTTGGTGGACAGGTCGGCCACAATGGAAATTAGCGAGGTAAGGAATAAGTTTGTCGTCATAGTGATAACTTAGATGTCAATTAAACAACGCAAAGGCGATGTTAATAGCACAACGATACCTTGGCTAACCCAGTAAACACAAGGTTTTTTGCTTGGCATGGTAAGTGCAGATACCTATAGATTGGGAAAATCCAATCAAACTGGAAAACACAGTGACTGCTTACAAGTCTTGTGACACTTATAAAAACGTCAGCTGCTGTGTATTCAGAATTAACGTGTCCGACCTTTAATGTTATTCAATCTCGAGGAGAGTACCTGATGTTTTGTTACCAATGCGAACAAACCGACCGCTCCAATGCCGTCAGCGGTTGCGCTACTGCCAAAGGCATGTGCGGCAAAGACGCCACGACTTCCGATTTACAGGATTTACTGGTTCACGGTGTCAAGGGCATTGCCCAATACGCCAAACGCGCCCGCGCCCTCAATGTCCCGGATAATGCGGCTGGCGAATTCATGCTGTACGCCATGTTCACCACCTTGACCAACGTGAACTTCAACGCCACCCGCTTCGTTACCATGATACAGGAAGCGGCCCAGATACGGGACCGGGTCAAGGCGAGCTACGTTCAAGCTGCGCTTGCGGCAGGCCTTACGCCTGAAGAACTGACCGGTCCAGCTGCCTGGCAGCCCGCGGCCAATATGGAGGGGATGCTCAAACAGGCCGCCGGTGTGGGCATTAATGCAGGACTCGACCAAGTCGGCGCGGACATTATCGGCCTGCGTTCATTGGTGCTTTACGGTCTCAAGGGCGTTTGTGCCTATGCTCACCATGCCTATGTGTTGGGCAAGGAAAGCGATACGGTTTACGCCGGAATCGAAGAAGCACTGGATTTTCTCAGCACAGATCCTACTGATGTCGAAGCGTTGCTGGGTCAGTCTATGGCGCTGGGCACGTTAAATCTTGAAGTCATGGCGTTATTGGACGAGGCGAACACCGGCACTTTTGGCGCGCAACAGCCGACTCAAGTGCGCATCACCCCGATCAAAGGCAAGGCCATTTTGGTATCCGGCCACGACTTGGGCGATCTGGCCGCTTTGCTGGAGCAAACCAAAGATACGGGCATCAATATCTACACGCACGGCGAGATGTTGCCCGCTCACGCTTATCCGAAACTCAAGGCTTATCCGCATCTGGTCGGCAATTACGGCGGCGCCTGGCAGGATCAACAAAAAGAGTTTGCCGAGTTTCCGGGCAGTATTTTGATGACGTCCAACTGCATCATCGAGCCGCAAGCTCAATACCGCCAGCGCATTTTTACCGCAGGCCCGGTAGGCTGGCCCGGTGTGCGCCACATCAGCGACAAGAATTTTGCGCCGTTGATCCAGGCGGCTCTTGCATTGCCGGGTTATAAAGATGACGTCCGCGAAAAGTCCATCACCGTCGGTTTCGGCCGCGATGCTGTGCTGGGCGTGGCCGACAAAGTGATCGATGCGGTCAAGTCCGGCGCTATTAAGCACTTCTTCCTGGTCGGCGGCTGTGACGGCGCAGCACCCGGTCGCAATTATTACACCGAGTTCGCAGAACAAGCTCCGCAGGACACCGTGGTCATGACCTTGGGCTGCGCCAAATACCGCTTTAACCAGCATGACTTCGGCGACATCGGCGGCATTCCGCGCCTGCTGGATTTAGGGCAATGCAACGACAGCTACTCGGCGATCAAAATTGCCACCGCGCTGGCCGGTGCGTTTGAATGCGGAGTGAATGACCTGCCCTTGTCGCTGGTTGTGTCATGGTTTGAGCAAAAAGCCGCTGCCGTGTTGTTGACCTTGTTGGCTCTGGGCATCCGCAACATTCGCCTTGGTCCCACGCTGCCTGCCTTCCTGACGCCTAATCTGGTTCAGGTGCTGGTCGATAAGTTCGGGTTGCAGCCGATCACTACCGCTCAGGCTGACATCGAAGCCTCGCTGACGCGTAAAGCGGCATAACTTTATCCTCTCCCTCGCTGCCGGAACTATATAAGCCTTTCGTAATAATTCAGCCTTACTTCCACTTTGAAATCCCCCTTTTTCAAAGAAAGCTCGAATACTTACAGTCTTTCCGGCGGCATTTTTTTTGGAGTCCAAACAAGACATGAACACTCACGCCATTGAACTTACCACCCGCGACGGGCAACAGCTCCGTTTCGAATGCGCCGATGACCAGAATCTGCTGGAAGCCGCCGCCAGCGCCCGTATTGTATTGCCCGCCCAGTGCGGACAGGGCAGTTGCGGCACTTGCTATGCCGATGTCACCCACGGCGACTTTACCTTGGGCAAACACAATCCCTCCGCGCTGCCCGTAGCTGATGAAGCAAAGGGCGGCACCCTGCTCTGTTGTACCTTTCCGCATAGCGATTTGCGCATTGCCCTGCCCTTTGATCATGACCGTATCCTGATAGGCGAAATCAAGGTCAGAAATGCCGAAATCACAGCCATTGATTCGGTCGGTGAAAATACCCTGCGCTTGGAATTATGCCTAGCGCCGAATGAAGACGGCGGCAGCGTAGCCGAATTTGAACCCGGACAGTTCATGGAACTGGAAGTGCCGGGGCAAGACATCAAGCGCGCCTATTCGCTTGCCAATATAGGCAACTGGGAGGGTCGGCTGGAGTTTTTGATCCGCCTGCAACCCGGCGGGCTTTTTTCCACCTGGCTGCGGGAACAAGCGGCTGTCGGGCAGACCTTGATCGTTCACGGCCCCAAAGGCGCGTTCGGCTTGTCTGAAAGCGGCCTGAGACCGCGCTGGTTTGTCGCGGGCGGCACAGGTTTAGCGCCGATGCTGTCGATGTTAAGGCGGATGGCCGAGTTTCAGGAACCGCATCCGGCGCGGCTCTATTTTGGCGCAAACCGGGCCGAGGAATTGTTTTGCCAGACCGAGTTGAAAGCGCTGCAAGCGGAACTGCCGCAGCTACAGGTGATTTACTGCGTCTGGAAGCCGGAAGATAACTGGCAGGGTTTTAGCGGTACGCCGGTTGATGCTTTGGCTCAAGATCTGGCCGATGCGACAGTCCTTCCCGACATTTATCTGTGCGGCCCGCCCGCCCTGATCGATGCCGCCGAAGCGGCCGCGCGAGCCAAGGGGGTGCCGGATAAACAGGTGATCAGCGAAAGATTCTTGCCTGCCTAAATGGGCCGGTAACCATTACATTTAAACATTTGGAGAAATATATGTCACAACAAGAATCCTTGTACGAAAAATTGGGCGGCGAAGCCGCCGTTAATGCCGCTGTCGATATTTTTTACCGCAAGGTGCTGAGCGATAACCGCATCAGTTCCTTCTTCGAAGGCGTGGACATGGAGAAGCAGGCCGCCAAACAAAAATCATTCTTGACCATGGCTTTCGGTGGGCCGCACAATTACAGCGGACTCGATATGCGTCGTGGGCATGCCCATCTGGTCGAGCGCGGCCTGAATGACTCCCATGTCGATGCAGTGATAGAGGACCTGGGTGCAACCCTCCGCGAGTTGAACGTAAGTGAGGAGTTGATCGCTCAGGTTGCCGCCATCGCCGAAAGCAAGCGCAACGACGTGCTGGGCCGTTAAATCTTCATCTTCGAAACAGGTGCGCCGCCATGGTTAATATTCGTTACGCAAAAGACAATTTCGAATTGGCTGAAAACCAATCCGTTCTGGATTGTTTGACCGGTCGCGGCGTGCCGGTTCCTTTTTCCTGTCGCAGCGGGGTCTGTCAGACCTGTCTGATGCGTGCCACTGGAGGCACGCCTCCTGAAAGTTCGCAAAACGGCTTGAAGGATACTCTCAAACTCCAGAACTATTTTCTCGCGTGTATTTGCCATCCCACCGCAGACCTCGAAGTTGCCATGCCGAATGACGATGATGTGCAGGCGGTTATTCCGGCTACCGTCAAAAGTCTGAAATTACTCAATTCGGAAATCATGCACGTCGTGCTCGAATGCCACGCGCCGATCGATTACAGGGCCGGGCAATTCATCAATCTTTTCCAAAATCAGTCTATTGGCCGCAGTTACTCGCTTGCCAGCGTGCCGCATGAAGACGATCATCTACACCTGCATGTCCGCCGACTGCCGCAGGGCAGGGTAAGCGGCTGGATACATGAGGAACTGCGTCCCGGCGAGACGGTCGAGATTCGCGGCCCCGGCGGCGACTGCTTTTACATACCCGGCAATGCCGAGCAGGGCTTGGTGCTGATCGGTACGGGCTCAGGGCTTGCGCCTCTCTACGGTATCATTCGCGATGCGCTCAGTCAGGGTCATACCGGGCCTATCCATTTGTTTCACGGCAGCCGCGATTTGAACGGGCTCTATCTGACCGGCGAATTGCGTGATCTGGTTGAGCAATATTCGAACTTCAATTATGTGCCCTGCCTTTCCGGTGGCGATGTGCCCCACGGTTTTGCGGCTGGACGGGCCGATGACGTGGCCTTTCAGCAGATTCCGAATCTCAAGAACTGGCGCATGTTTCTTTGCGGGCATCCGGACATGGTTAAAGCGGCCAAGATGAAAGCCTTTATGGCGGGAGCCTCGATGAAGGATATTTATGCCGATGCGTTCAACGTCAGTCAGTCTTCCTGATTAAAAACCCAGCGCAGGATTTTCGGGGCGTTTGTCCGGCTACCGGCCTGTCATGTTTCTGCAAATGCTTACAAATTGAGAGGGTCGTATGCCTCAAGTCGTTGCCTTATATCGTTATCCAGTAAAAGGCTTCACAGCTGAACCGTGTGAAGTTGTCGATGTCCTCGAGGAAGGGCGAATCGCCGGCGACAGGGTTCTCGGCTTCCGTTTTGCCGATTCAGGCGCAATCGATGATGCCTGGAGTACAAAGCACGAGTTCATTGCGCTGGTGAACACGCCCGGCATAGCGCGGCTTCAGCTTCGGTTCGATCATAAGGCGCTTAGCTTATGCATCAGCCTGGACGGCACCGTTTTGGTTAATGAAGCGCTGGACGAGAAAGGGCGTAAGAAAATTGCTGCCGCGATCGAAAACTATGTGCTCGAACTGGACGAAAATCCGCTTACCTCGCACCCGGAAAGGCTGCCGTTGCGATTAGTGGGAGACGGGGTTACGCCCCGGTATCAGGACAACGAGGCGGGCCAGATAACATTGCATAGCCGCGCAAGCTTGGCGGCTGTCGGTACTGTTGTCGGCGATAACGATCTCAGCGAGCTCCGCTTCCGCTCAAATATCGTCATCGACGGTCTGGACGCATGGGAAGAGCAAAGTTGGGTGGGGCGCAAGATTCGTATCGGCCAAGTTAACTTCGACGTTGCGATGCCGAAGACCAGATGTCTCGTTACGCAGGCGAATCCAAGCTCCGGCATTCGGGACTTGCCGATCCTTAAAACGCTGACCCATGCCTTTAGCCAGGAAAAGCCGACTTTTGCAATTGCGATGATTACCAGTGGTGCCGGTGGGCAGGTTCAAGTTGGAGATAAAGTCAGTCTGCTTGATTGAAAAGACAGATTACGCAGCGTCAGGCACCGGAAGAGATGTGTCTATTGTGGGTGACAACAGTATTGCTTAAAGCTCGGCAAACAAATAGCGACGTTTATTTTTCAGCTTGGATCACATGAAACGCGTCTGCGTAAATGTCGCCCATGGACGCGCCTTTCATAAACGCCATTCTCTTGGTCTGATTGACCATTTCCGGGTGCCCGCATAGGAAAACCCGCCATCCGCTTAAGGATTCTGTGGATGATAAGGCAATGTCATGGGCGCGGCCCCGGACATGATCCGATTCAATATCTTCCCCAGAAAGACAGGGTGTGTAATGAAAGTTATCAAACTCTGCGGCAAGTTCGCGCATTTCATCAACAAAATACAGGCCGTTAAGATCGCGGCTGCCATGATACAAATGGATAGGGCCTGAGTGATCCTGCGCCAACGCGTCGGCGATAATGCCGTAAAGCGGCGCCAAGCCGCTGCCGGTTCCGACCAGCATCAAGGGTTGTTCGGCGCGTCCGGGCAGATAATGGCAAGAGCCTTGCGCTTCCGAGATGGTTACAGACTCGCCTGGTTCCAATTCGTCATAGACCCAGCTGCTGAACTGACCATTCGGCAAGCGGCGAATATGAAATTCCAGGATGTTTTCATGATGCGGGATATTCGCAATCGAATAGCTGCGGGTTAAACCATCGGCTCGTTTTAAATTAACAAACTGACCGGCGAAAAAATTAAACGGGCTTTGGTATTCCAAAACCAACTGTACGATATCGGGCGTTAACAGCTGTTTTTTGATAACACCGGCTTCAATCGAAGCGCCTTGCTGGTTGGGCAAGGCGACGGTCATATCCTGTTCGGGATGACAGATGCAAGCCAGGAAATAGTTCTGCTTTTGCAGGGTATCTTTAAGGCCGACTTGGGCCGAGACAGGTGGAGAGTTATCAAGACTGCGCATTTGGCAGGCTTGGCAAAGACCTTGACGGCAACCATTAGGCACTTTTATGTTTTCCCGTAACAGGGTCTCCAATACAGTCTCATCCGGTTGACAGGAAAATGTTGATTCGCCAATAGTTATGCTTCGCATGGTCTCCACCTGGTATTTCGGTTATTTGCCCAGTACGTCGTTGCGTGTGCTTTCTGCAATGGCTGCTGCTTGAGCGATCAGTTCTGCCGGTACATTCAGCTCAGTTAATGTTGCGCCGAGATGTTCCATGACTGCATCAAAATGGCTGGCATTCAGCCCCATTTTGACAAGACGAGCATGCGCAGTACGCATATCGGTGCCGCTGTAATTGTTTGGGCCGCCAAATGCCATAGTCAAAAAAGCCTTTTGTTTTGCCGCTTGTTTTTCCATGTCGGAATTGTCGAAAAAACGGTTAATGCGGTGATCTGCCAATACTTTGCGATAAAAAATATCTACGGCAGCATTAACAGCCGCTTCGCCGCCGAGTTTTTCATAAAGTGTTTGGTTTGAAGTTGGTTCTTGTGATTCGCTCATTATTGTCTCCAGTATTGTGTTGAGTAATTATTCTTATTTAAGCAAACTTGCTCGTATGGAAGTTTATAACAACAGACGAATTTATGCTATATAAAACTTTTATAAGTTATATATGTCATAATGAGCTATTATCGCTATAAGCTAAACAAAAAGGCATGACGAAAAGGATGAATCCGCTAATACCTCAAAAGATAAGTTCCCGCCAACATCAAATACTTGAACACTTGCTGGAAAACAGGAATGGCTTGAGTGTCGATGAGCTGGCTAAAGTGCTGGATATTTCAAGAACGGGTGTTCAACAGCACTTTGTTGTTCTTGAGCGGGACGGCTATATCAAAAAAAGCACGCTCAATAAAACAGCCGGGCGTCCGGTGACGATTTACGTCATAACCGACAAAGGCAACAACTATTTTCCGAAGCAATATGCCTGGTTTTCAGAATTGATTATTAGCGATTTGCAACAGGAAATAGGCCCTGAACGCTTTAAAACCTATATGCAAAAACTGGGTGGCAAGCTGGCAGATAAACTGCGCGGCAAATTCGAAGGGAAAAATCTAAACGAGCGCGTTGATCAGTTGGCCTTGATCATGACCGATCTTGGTTTTCAAGTGAAAGCGAGCATGGAACCTGAAACTGAAATCCCGAATATACAGGCTTGTAACTGTATTTATCACGATTTGGCCCAGAAACATCATGAGATTTGCGAGTTCGATTTGGCGTTGATGTCCTCTTTGCTGGGCAAAGAAGTCGAGCAGTTAAGCTGTATGGCCAAGGGCGATTGTAGCTGTAGATTTAGAGTTACTTCCAGCAGCCAAAAATAGAACGCTGATGACGCTGATAATTATGATTAAATAAGATTTTTCTTGAACTCTCCGCGCTCATCATATTCATCTGCGTCATCAGCGTTCCATTGCATTTGAGGGTGCGAGTAGGTGTGATTTAGGATCAAATAGTATCTATTTTATAGCGCTCAATGAGTTGTCGGTAATAGCCCGCTTCCTCGGTTTTTCCCCGCTTGGTAACGCCGTTAAGGTAAATGCCGGCTTTTTTTAGCAGCATATTGACTGCCGCCTGCCGGTTTTGCTCAGACAACTGACCGGCATCAATGATTTTTTGCAAGGCGCCTATCCGGAACCGATCCATGCCCCAGTGGGCACAAGATAACTGGTCTTCATGACCGCCGTGCTTGTTTATTTGCGGCTGACCAACCAATAAAACCGGATAAATAGCAGTAATCCTGAGCCACAGGTCGTAGTCTTCACAGGCAGGCAGTTGGACATCAAACAGGCCGACGCCCGTAAATATCGAGCGGTGTATCAATGCGGTGGATGGCGACATCGCGCAAAGCGGCAAGCAATCGCTGAAAATCCAGCCGCCTGTTTTGGCGTATTTTTTGGGCACGTGGACCTGTGCGCCGTTGCGTATCCAGTTTTCTTCGGTGTGGCAAGCCTTGTATTCAGGGCTGGCCGCCAACGCCGTCTCCTGTTTTGCCAGCTTTTCAGGCAGCCATTCATCATCCGAATCCAAAAAAGCCAGCCAGTCGCCGGTTGTCTGCTGTATGCCGAGATTGCGCGCCGCGCTGACACCGCGGTTATCCTGATAGAAATAGCTTGCCTGGGGAAATTCCCGGCGGAGCATATCTTCCGTGCCGTCAGTCGAGCCGTCATCAATTACCGCAACTTCTGCCGGTAATAAGGTTTGGGAATACACGGACAATAGCGCCCGTTTCAACAGATCTCGTCGATTATAAGTGGGAACTACTACTGAGATTTTCATAAAATATCCTTATTATTTAATTAATTGTTGCGCTTTCGTGAGAATCGACATAAATTAAAGTCACTAACTGAAAACAATAACAAAACCCAGGAGAGTGCTCATGTCGATTGCAGTTAAAATTAATCCGGAAAGACAACAACAGGCTTATCAATTAATAGCCGAACTACAACACGAAAGACAAGAAGTGTGGTCTTTGTATTGCCATGTCGCCGAACTGATGCCTTTTTCGGCTAATCAAACCGTCAGAAAGAAATTGGCTCACTTTTCTGAAATGCTGATCGATTATGTTTCGCTTGGCCATTTTGGTGTTTGCGAGTGCCTGTTTGCAGATGCCGACAACCAAGATCCGGCTTTATCAGCAGCGAAAGAAATTTATCCGGCGCTGTCATCCACCACCCAAGCGGCGGTATCGTTTAATGATAAATATGAAAATGGCGCCGCAACAACAATTCTTGATGACCTGAAACAGGATTTATCGGCATTAGGCGAAACTCTGGCAAAGAGAATCGATTTGGAAGACCGGCTTTGTGAGTTGATGTTGCAATAGGTATTTTGATGCTGACCGATAAATGACCAGCGGATAGTGCACCGCTGGCTCATTCCCTCTGATTATTTGAGTTTTCCCGGACTTAGAATGCCTTCAGGGATTGTCATTCCGTTACCCTCTGCTGCGCTTTTGATATAAATCTGTTTTAACCGGTTAAAAGCCGACCATAGCGTTTTATCCATAACCACCTCGTTGCCGACAGAAACAATGACTCTGATTAACTGGGGTATTTTGTTTTTGGTTGAGACGATATACACAGGCTGTACGTACAGAACGTTATTGCCCATCGGCAGAATAATCATACGTCCCATTTCAATCCGCGAACCGCTCTGATCCCATAAGGTAAATTGCTCGGAAATTAACGAATCCTGGTGAATCAGGGCTTCAACCTGGGCCGGGCCATTGACCTGAACATCCTTGCCAAACTTGTAAATGGTAATGTTGGGTTTGTAATTCTCTCCGCACTTGGTGTCATCGAGTGTCCCTGCTACGCCGATCATGCTGAGATTGCCTCTGTTAAAGGGCGTCATCGGGTTAATCATGACAAACTCTTCGGTATCGTTACAGTTACCAAAGTCCATGGTCTGATAATAAGGCAATACCGGCTCTCCGCGGACATTGGCAAACTGCCAGGTTTCTGCCTGTTCGTAGAATAACTCAGGGCTTTGTTGATGATATTTGGCATACACCTTCATTTGCAGATAATAAAGATCGCGCGGATAGCGCAAGTGTTGCTTTAGTTCGGACGGCATTTCCTCCAGGTTTTTAAATAATCCGGGATACGCATTGCTGTACGCCTTGATAATGGCGTCTGATGGATCGGAAATATAAAAATCGACATCGCCATCAAAGGCATCGACAACAACCTTAACCGAGTTGCGGATATAGTTGAAATCCTGTTTCCCTTCAAGGAAGTCATCGGCTGCGGGCTTGGAAACCGGATACCGGTTAGATAAGGTATAGGCGTCCTGTATCCAGTAGAAGCGATCATTGGTTATAACCAGATAAGGGTCTTTATCCAGATGCAGGAACGGGGTCAATGTGTTAATGCGCTCGGTGATATTTCTGCGTATCTTAAGCTTGCTTTCTTTGGTGATGCCGGTTGAAAAGAATATTTTTTCATCGTTGAAATAAAAGGCAAATAAGGCTTTTCTGAACAGCGATGGAATGGGGATCCCTCCCTCGCCGTGATAAGCTTCCACCATTTCTGGGTCGGTGCCGGCAATTCCCATGATATTTAACTTATTAGGTACTATGGCAAAGTGGAATTTTTCCTGACCGTAGTAGATGTCCGGGTGCTTGACGCTGATGCCGACATCGGAATACATGTTTAAATCGCGCAGATACCAAGACAGCTGCTTATCGGCATCCTGTGCTGCGGGATTTGCAACAGCGCCATAGCCATGGGTATAGCGCAAATGGGTGTTTTCCCAGTTTTGCGCTTCGGGCGGTAGCTTCAAAATATTGATTTCCCGTGCCGCCAGATTAATCTGCCGGGTATGGCCGAGAATGAAATAGCGGTCTTCATCGACAGACGAGAATTTGTAATAAGGTCTTATCTCCTGTAACTGCTTATAGTTGTCAACGATAAATTCTCTGTCCCATACCGGAATATTATCAAAATGTTTTTGCGTGCTCCAGGTTTCAATGTCCTTGGTCGCATCCAGCTTGATAGTCATATCAACCGTCTTGATATTCTTTAAATCGTAAGCCGCCAGCGTCGCATCGATATTGTGCTGCATCAGTGACTTGTTGGTTTTGACCGGATTCGGGTTGACGATATATTTCTGGATTAAATCGGGGATAAATTGAACTTTCGGCAAACCTGCGACACAAAGAAACAGGGTCAGCGATATTAAAAAGGGCGCTTTTACGCGGTGTTTTTCGGAAAAAATAAACAGCCCTGCCGTTATCGCCGTCGCCACGAAAGTAACGATTTCCAGCCAGATCAGCGGCAAGTGATAGCGCAATTCTACGAAACCGGGGCCATAAAAAACCGGCTCGTGCGTATCGGTATAAAGCAGCGTAAAGCGATCCAGCATGAATCCCCAGACCACAAAAGCAACCACAAAGCCGATCAGCACGGTCAGATGAATCTTTGCGCCCAATGGGAATTCGGAGTTTTCATCGGGTATAAAAACATGTTCCAGCCAATATAAAATGCCGACCATACAGAAGATTAGCGCGGCGGTTGTCAGCAGTTCTTGCTGAATCAGCATGTAGGTCGGATAAGACAGCATATAAAAGCTGACATCCTTGCCGTAAACCGTTTCGGTTACTCCCGAGTCGCTGCCGAAAAAGTACAGCAGTGTCGATTCCCATTGATTATAGAAAGGGATGGCGATAAATATGGCCAGAATCAGCGATATTGGCGTGTATACGGCTGCCGAACCATTCATAAAGGTGTCGGCAAAACGCTGGAAACGTCGGCGTTTATCGACATTGCTAAGAAGCTCGTCGGCCGGATTGATGCCCAGATAGCGCGAAGCGATCCAGAAATGAAAAAAGAAAATGGCAAAAAATGCCAGCGTGACGCCGCCGGAAAGGAAGAACTTGTAAAGCAGCCTGAGCCAGAAGTAGGCTTCAAGTTTTAATGACTCGTACCACCATAAGTCGACAAACAGATCGAGAAAGATGAAATAGAAGGCGACATATAAAATGATGGCGATGACAAGTATCGCTCCAAGCAGCGCGGGTAAAAGCTTCAGGTTCCGCATAGTGTCCTCTTAAATAGAAAATGTTTTTAACGGATTCGTTTTGTGCATTTTTCAGATCACGGCTATTGGGGCAAACGCACAGTTCTAATCGTATTCTAACACCCAATAAAATGTTCGTAGTAACTACTCACCCTATTTAATGTATTGTTCAAAGCCAGCTTTGAACTCCGACATCACACTTTCTGGAGTCCAAAGCTGGCTTTGGACATTCACAGTGTCGGCTTTGCGATTAAAAAAGGGGGAACAGTTACTGTCCGTAATGATTTAGATATTATGGCTGAAAAACAATAAGGATATACTGGCAAACAAACTGATCATGAATCGATTGCAGTTCTCCATCCCGGCTTATTGATGTTCGCCGAATTCAAGCAAGCAAAATTGATTAATAGGCCGTATATCGCATGACACATTGGCTAATTTTTGTTGAGTTTGCTGCATTGGCTTTAGTAATCGGTGTGTCCGGTTACTTTCTGTCGCTTTACGGCGATGTCATTGCCGAAAAAACCGGATTGGGCGGCACTTGGATCGGAATCGCTATGCTCGCCACGGTCACCTCGTTGCCCGAGCTGGTCACCGGGGTCAGCGCGGTGACCTATGTGAATGTTCCCAATATCGCATTAGGCGATGCTTTGGGCAGTTGCGTCTTCAATCTGCTGTTGATCGTGCTGCTGGATTTCCTGCATCGAGGAGCATCGGTTTACACACGAATCAGTCAGGGACATATACTTTCCGCCGGTTTCGGGGTCGTGCTACTCGGCTTCGTGGCGTTCAATCTGGTCTTGAATCAACACGGCATTAATCTGAGTTTTTGGCATGTCGGCATATACTCGCCGATCATTGTGCTGTTTTACATGTTTGCGATGCGCACGGTTTTTCGTTACGAAAAAGCCCTGCGCCTGGAAATCGTGGAAGGAATTGCCGAACGCTATCCGAAAATCAGTTTGGCCAAGGCGCTGACATTTTTCAGTTTGGCCGCCGTCGTGGTGGTTTTGGCGGGCATCAGGCTTCCGGTAACGGCAGAGCATCTGGCCGAAGCCATGGGCTGGCAACGGAGTTTCGTGGGTACGGTGTTCGTGGCTATGGCCACCTCCTTGCCCGAAGTGGCGGTCACTGTTTCGGCGCTGAGAATTGGGGCGCTGGACATGGCGATCAGCGATTTGTTGGGCAGCAACCTGTTCGATCTGGTCATCATCGCCATCGACGATATGGCTTACCTGAAAGGCCCGATCCTTGCCAACGTCTCGCCGGTACATTTGGTTACCAGCCAGTCGGCCATCATGATGACCGGCATTGCCATTGTCGGGCTCCTGTATCGGCCGCAACAACGTTTATTCAAGACCGTAGGCTGGGGCAGTCTGTTCATGCTGATCATTTACATCCTCAATCTGTCAGTACTGTACCTGCAACATGAGTAGCCCTTAGACAGTCATGCCTGTCATTGGCTTGGCATCCTTTTGTATTTAACTGGTTAGTCCTTACGGCCCATTCCGGTAAATCCAGCCCCGGCGGCGCATCCACTTTTCGATTTCCACGACAAAGAACACGACCGAAGAAAGCGCCAGACAGATCAACAGCTCATCAAGGCTCAAGGCCTCGGTCTTGAAGATGGGCTGCAAGACCGGCACATACAACACCGCCATTTGCAGGCCGAAGGTCAACAACACTGCGCCCAACAGCGGTATGTTGGAAAACAGTCCCTGACTGAACAGCGATTCCCGTTCCGACCGGATCGCCAACACATGCCCCATCTGTGACAGGGCCAGCACCGTGAACACCATGCTTTGCCAGTGGGCGGAACCGGTAAAATAAGCCCAGCCTTGGGAGAACAAGGAAACAGCGCCCATCAACAGGCCGATCCACAAAATATGCTGCCACATACCTTGCGCAAAAATGCTTTCCTGGGGCGGGCGGGGCGGACGTTGCATGATGCCCCGCTCTTCCGGCTCGACGGCCAGGGCCAGCCCCGGCAGGCCGTCGGTGACCAGATTGATCCAGAGGATATGGATAGGCAGCAAAGGGATCGGCAAACCCAGAAAAGGCGCCAGAAACAGCGTCCAGATCTCCGCCGAGTTACAGGTCATCGCGTATTTAATGAACTTGCGGATGTTGTCGAAAATCCGCCGCCCCTCGCGCACAGCGGTGACGATGGTGGCGAAATTATCATCCAGCAGCACCATGTGCGATGCCTCCCGCGCCACATCCGTGCCGATTTTGCCCATTGCGATGCCGATATTGGCGGCTCGCAAAGCGGGGGCATCGTTGACGCCATCCCCGGTCATCGCGATGAATTCGCCCCTGTCCTGTAGCGCCTTGACGATTTTGATCTTCTGCTCCGGCGCAACGCGGGCATAAACACGAACGTCTTCGACTTGTTTCTCGAATTCCTCAAGGCTCATGCGCGCCAGTTCCGGGCCGGTCAGTACCTTGCAGCCGGCATCGACGATACCGAGCCTGATAGCGATGGCGCGGGCAGTTGCCGGGTGATCGCCGGTGATCATGACCGGCGTGATCCCTGCGGTCTTGCAGAGTTCCACGGCTTCTTTGGCTTCGGGTCGTGGGGGATCCATAAGACCGACCAGGCCTAGAAATATGAGCTCGGTTTCGACAGAATCGGCGTTCAGCGTTTGCGGGCGTTCAGGGAATTGGCGGTAGGCCAGAGCCAGTACACGCAGTCCTTCCGCAGCCATTTGATCGGCGGCTGCCAGTATCTTGTCCTTTAGCAAAGGCTGCGGGCCGTCGATGCCCCATAAGTTAACGCAGCGAGGCAGCACATTCTCCGGCGCGCCTTTGGTGTAAGCGACCAGTTCGCCATGTTCCTGATGCAGCGTGGTCATCAGTTTTCGCTCGGAATCGAAAGGGATCTCATCCAGTCGCGGTGCGTCCTTGGCTAGATCGGTGCCAACATAGCCCACGCTCTCGGCGGCTTCGAACAAGGCGATTTCGGTGGGGTCGCCCAACAGTTGTCCATCGTGGTCGCGGTGGGCGTCGTTGTTCAGGGCCAGCGCCCGTAACAGCGGAGCCGGAAAATCGGCGGCTATTCCTTCCCGCAGGCTATCTTCGGCGTAGAACGCTTCGGCATGCATGCGGTTTTGGGTCAGCGTGCCGGTCTTGTCCGAGCAGATAAAGGTCACCGAACCCAAGGTTTCCACGGCAGGCAGGTGCCGGATCAGTGCGCTTTTCATAACCATCTTGTGTGCTCCCATGGCTAGGGACACCGTGACTACAGCAGGCAAGGCCTCCGGGATGGCGGCCACCGCCAGGCTGACAGCGGTCAGAAACATCAATACGGGCGGTTCGCCGCGCAGCAAACCCGTCACAAAAATGATCGCGCAGACCGCCAAAACCAAAAGGGCAAGGCGCATGCCGAAACTGGCAAGGCGTTGTTGCAGCGGAGTTTTAGTCTCCTTTTCCTGGCGCAGCAGTTCGGCGATTTTACCGAGTTCAGTGTCCATCCCGGTAGCGATGACTATTCCGACGCCACGGCCATAAGTTGCTATCGTCCCTTTGTAAGCCATGTTGAGCCGGTCGCCGATCGGTGAATCCAGCTCCCGTATCAACGCTCCGGATTTTTCGACCGGCAGCGATTCGCCGGTCAGCGCGGCCTCTTCCACCTTGAGCCGCGCCACATCCAATAGCTTGAGGTCGGCCGGGACGATATTGCCGGCCTCCAGCATGACCAGATCGCCGGGAACCAGCTCATGTGCCGCTATGGTATGGGTTTTTCCCTCGCGCAGCACCTGCGCGGTGGGGCTGGACAAGCGTTTGAGCGCGGCAACGGCTTTTTCCGCACGGTACTCCTGGATGAAACCGATGATCGCATTCAATACAATGATAACGACAATGGCGACCGTATCCGTCACCTCGCCGAGCAAGCCCGAAACGATGCTGGCCAACATCAGCACGATGATCATGAAATCGGCGAATTGCCCAAAAAACATCCGAATCGGCCCCCGGCGACGTTGCTCCTTGATGGCGTTCGGGCCATAGGCCTCTAGACGTGCTTTTGCCTCCTGATAATTCAGGCCATTTTCGGGATCGACCTTAAGCCACGCGGTGGTCTGCCAGGGTTCAAGAAGATGCCACGGAGGTGTGGAGGGTTGGGGCTTTTGAATTTTTGGTCGTTTAGTCAAGGTTCGATCTCCTATACAACGGACGCTACAAGTATCTCAATTTATATGATGAGTACAATAGCCCTTAAAAATGAAAATAAGCTAGCGTGGATATTTTGCTAAAAACACATTATGCGGCATTGGTTGTCGAAACACAGGGGAAAATACTATGAACAAGGCAGACAACGAAGAAGTCGGCAGTGGAAACATTTTTGCCGGCATTGGGTGTTCAGATATAGAAGAAGCTTTCGCCCGTGTCCGGTTTTTCGTCTTCCCGTATGGGCGCATTGCACCCCATACGGGAAGATGATTGGATAGTTTAGATTTGGTCTCTTAAACCCATGACCCCGGAGAGATAGTTGATTGGTGCATGGTCTGCTAATTCTCTGGGTAATAGGGTACGACTACGAAAAAAACGAAATAAATACCAAATACGAGCTTGCATACGATCAACTTTAATTACCGTGTCGCTTGGTGAGCCCAAAAGTTGGCCGTTCCTGTCGATGTAGTTTAATGAACCGACATGTAAGTAACCAAAATTCTCAGTCGGCAAACAGGTGACAATATCGCAACAATCTACGAAACGGGAGTGTTTGATGTTTTTCGTGGACTCAGCAAAAGCTTCATTTCCGACTCGGCATGAGCCGAACGTGTACAAATGTTCGGCCTCTATCCAACTGGCGGTTAATGTAGCAAGTGCTGCCCCCAAACTGTGACCAGTTAAAAGGACGCGGTTCGATTTAGCCAGAGGAGCTACACAATCCACCACTTGGGCTAAAACATCATTATCCAGCAATGCCTTGGCAAAACCTTGGTGGACTTGTCCTAGCGAATTGCCCGCGATATCAGACCAAGGTGTGAGTATTAACTTACCATTAGTTAGTACATCGACAAAATCATTCGGTTCTGTTCCTCGAAATGAGACGACGGTTAATTTGTCGGTCGGGTTACTGGCTATAAACACTTGGGTGCCTAGGTTATCGTAACCTATGGCAAGATTTTTTTGAAAGCCCTGTTTATTGAGATACGTAGCTAAATCCGTTTCTTCTTTAACGTAGGCAATACGTGACATTTCTGCACACAACATAGCATCGTTTTGAATAGATCCAAGTTCGAAAAAGTTTTGGGCTAGACCTGGATGAAAAAGGGAGTCGCGGGTTGTGTCGTACGATATAGAGGCCATAATTTATCTCCTGAAAGGATAGGGATGAGGAAAATAGAGGGCATGTCTTTTATTGAGCAGACCGAAGTCGGCTTGCGCCATGAAATGGCTGTTTGCTGCGCGAAACGGCTCTAAAAATTTTCATTCAAATTGCGAGCGCATTTCATTCTTGGCTTGTTGCCATCGAGTACTACAATATCGCCGGAGAGAAAACTTTTTCAGTCTCTATGAGCTCGGTTTCATGCCAAGACAGGCTGGGGAGATTGTCCGCGACACTGACCAAATCCCCACAAAGCACTTCGATAATCTTTAGCTTCTCTACCGCGGTTAATCCTGTTGATTACTATTCAGTGATGGTTTTGGATACCTCAGGCCTGTAGGATAAAACAAGAGGCTAGTCGAATAATTCCGCCTGGAACCATTGGACTAGCCTCCTGCCTTGTGTGTTTCGCTTTGCGGCTGTATTTGCTTTTATCGCAAAAGGTTTGTGCTTTATTAAACAGGTGCGCGTACTTCGCGACCGGGTTTTGGTTGGGAACTCCATCGGTTCCTTGCTGATTTTTACGTTTTTTCATCATTTACCTCTTATAATATGAAAAGATTGTGTGAGTCCACACAGTAGTAATATATCATTTTTTAAGAGTACATAGCGCTAGTGAAATTTAGAAAAGACTTTGATGTCATTGTGGTTGGCGGCGGTCATGCGGGTACGGAAGCGGCTTTGGCTTCGGCCCGGTGCGGTGCGAACACATTGTTGTTGACACAAAATATCGACACCTTGGGCCAAATGAGCTGCAATCCTGCGATTGGCGGGATAGGCAAGGGGCATTTGGTTAAGGAGGTCGATGCGTTGGGCGGCATAATGGCTCGGGCCATTGATCATGGCGGCATCCAGTTTCGCACTCTGAACGCCAGCAAAGGCCCGGCGGTTCGGGCGACCCGCGCCCAGGCGGATCGTCAGCTTTATAAGCAGGCGGTAAGAACGGCGCTGGAAAACCAGCCTAATCTGGCGTTGTTTCAGCAAACCGTGTCCGATTTGATTGTCGAGGGCGGCAGGGTCGCCGGGGTTAAAACGCAAATGGGCTTGGACTTTAGCGCAAGAGCCGTGGTCTTGACCACGGGTACTTTTCTGGGCGGCAAAATACATATCGGCCTTGAAAATTACAGTGGCGGTCGTGCGGGCGATCCGGCCTCGATTGCGTTGGCCGAGCGTTTAAGGGAATTGCCGTTCAGGATCGACCGCTTAAAAACCGGCACGCCGCCGCGTATCGATGGTCGCACCATCGACTTTAGCAAGCTGGAAGAGCAGCATGGCGATAATCCGGTGCCGGTGTTTTCGTTTATCGGCAAGCGCGAGCATCATCCTCGGCAGATTCCGTGTCATATCACCCGCACCAATAATAAAACCCACGATATTATTCGTTCCGGCCTGGATCGTTCGCCGCTGTATTCGGGGATTATTGAGGGCGTCGGGCCGCGTTATTGCCCGTCCATCGAAGATAAGGTTGTGCGCTTTGCCGACCGGGATTCGCACCAGATTTTTGTCGAGCCGGAAGGTTTGAATACCCATGAGATTTATCCGAACGGCATCTCGACCAGTCTGCCCTTCGATGTGCAGTATGAGCTTGTGCGCTCGATGCTGGGTTTTGAAAATGCTGAAATCTTGCGCCCCGGTTATGCGATTGAATATGATTTTTTCGATCCCAGGGATTTGAAATCGTCATTGGAAACCAAACACATGGATGCGCTGTTTTTTGCCGGGCAAGTCAACGGCACCACCGGTTATGAGGAAGCGGCGGCGCAAGGCCTGATCGCGGGACTTAATGCGGCGCGTTTGGTTAAAGGGCTGGAAAGCTGGTGTCCGGGGCGTGACGAGGCTTATATCGGCGTGATGATCGACGACCTGATTACGCGAGGCACCCAAGAGCCGTACCGGATGTTCACCAGTCGTGCGGAATACCGGCTGCTGTTAAGGGAAGACAATGCCGATTTGCGTCTGACCGAAAAAGGCCGGGAATTGGGCTTGGTTGATGAGGAGCGCTGGCAGGCTTTCGAGACCAAACGGGCTGCGGTCACCCAATTGCAGGACGACTTGAAAAAGAAATGGGTCAGGATGGAAACGGAACAGGCCGGTCAGGTCGAGCAATATTGGGGCAAGCCGCTAATGAGGGAAGCCAATCTGATGGATTTGCTGCGTCGCCCGGAAGTGGATGTTCAGCAGTTGCTGTCGTTTATGGCCGGTGTCGAGGATATGGATCCGCAGGTGGCCGAACAGGTTGAAATTCAGGCCAAGTATGCCGGTTATATCGACCGGCAGCAAACCGAGATAGACAAGGCTTTGCGTTACGATCACCTGCGTTTGCCTGAGATCATCGATTATAGCGGCGTGCCCGGTCTATCCAATGAGGTGAGCGAAAAACTTAAAAAACAGCGGCCTGAAACCTTGGGTCAAGCATCGCGTATCCCCGGCATTACGCCGGCCGCTATTTCCCTGTTGCTGGTTTATCTAAAGAAGAAAAGCGCCTGATGGAAAACTGTCGAAAAATCCTGGTCTCCGGGATAGCCTCGTTAAATTTAAGCGTCACCGACCATCAAGTCGATCAGTTGCTTGACTTTATAAAACTGATTGAAAAATGGAATAAAGCTTATAATCTGACTGCGATACGGGACAGGGAAGAGATGGCAAGGCTGCATATACTGGACAGCTTAGCGATTGTTCCCCATGTTGAAGGTCTGCGGGTTATCGATATAGGCACCGGCGCGGGTTTGCCGGGCATTCCATTGGCGATTTGTTTGCCCGAAATACACTTTACCCTGCTCGACAGCAACGCCAAGAAAACCCGGTTTGTGCAGCAGGTCGTGTTGGAATTAAAGCTTAAAAATGTCGACGTTATCCACAGTCGAGTGGAAAATTATCATCCTGAAGCTGCATATGATGCGGTTCTAACTAGGGCGTTTGCCGGCTTGTCCGATATAGTGAAATTGACAGCACATTTGCTGACCCAGTATGGCGTGTTGCTGGCAATGAAGGGGCAGACTCCGGATGCGGAACTGGCAGAGATTACAGCAAAAAAATCTGTCATATCGGTAAGTGTGCCGGGCTCTGATGTTGAACGATGTCTGGTGCGAATTCAATCGCCTGAACAGGCCGAGGTAAGGTAAGTGGGAAAAGTAATTGCCGTAACCAATCAAAAAGGTGGTGTAGGAAAAACTACAACCAGCGTCAATCTGGCGGCCTCGCTGGCTGCGGCTAGCCGGCGCGTGTTGCTGGTGGATCTCGATCCGCAAGGTAATGCGGCGATGGGCTGCGGTATCGATAAGCAGGAGGTCAAATATTCCAGCTACGATTTGCTGATGGAAGATGTGCCAGCCTCGGAAACGGTCATTAAACTGCCGGACATCGGTTTTTCGGTGATCCCCGGCAATGGCGATCTGACTGCGGCCGAAGTGCAGTTGATGCAGGCCGATCACCGGGAGCGGCGGCTGGCCGATGCGTTGATCCCGATCAAGCCGGAATATGATTACATCCTGATCGATTGCCCGCCCTCACTGAACATGCTGACCTTGAATGCGATGGTCGCAGCCGACAGCGTGCTGGTGCCGATGCAGTGCGAGTATTATGCGCTTGAGGGCTTGTCTGCATTGATGAGCACGCTTAAAAACATTCAGGATACCGTCAATCCCGGCCTATATTTGGAAGGCATCCTGCGTACCATGTATGACGACAGGAACCGCCTGACCAAGGATGTGTCGGAGCAGCTGATCCGCTATTTCGGCGATAAGGTGTTCAGGACTTGCGTGCCAAGAAACATCCGTCTGGCGGAAGCCCCAAGCCATGGCTTACCAGTGCTGAGCTACGATAGAACCTCGCGGGGGTCTGTGGCCTATATTGCATTGGCGGGCGAAATGATCAGAAAAGAAAAACTCAACAGCACATGACTATAAGAAAACATGGGTTAGGTCGGGGGCTTGAAGCTTTGCTGGCTGACGATTCCGCTAAACATCAGCCGGCTAAAGAGGCGCACCAGGGAGAAACACAGCCTGCGGCTGGCGCGGAAACAGATAAGCAAACGGCAATGGTGGTTGCGTTTTTTAAAAGCATTCAGAAAGAGCATCATGCTTTGCTGGAAGAAGCGGAGGGTTTAAAGAAACTGTTGGATGAGCTTGGCGATGATTTGTCGTAAATCGGCGTGATGATATTTACGCGGGATCCCAAGCTCCAGCTTGGGAACCCAGTTGACGAAGCTGGAGCTTCGCGAAACGGGAAGCTCCAGCTTCCAGCACCGAATTCCCAAGCTGGAGCTTGGGAACTAGCAAAAGAGAAAAGTTGAACGTTATGGCTGTAAAAAAACGCGGATTAAATCGAGGGCTGGATGCTTTGTTGGGCAATATTCCCGATAAAGATGATCAAAAGGCAGCCGGGGAAGGCCATCAGCTGCATACCTTGCCGATCGAACATATGCAGCGGGGCAAGTATCAGCCACGAATAGATATGAACCCCGAAAAATTGCAGGAGCTGGCAGATTCCATCAAAGCGCAAGGCATCATCCAGCCGGTCGTGGTGCGGAAAATTGGCCTGGAGAAATACGAGATTATTGCCGGAGAGCGTCGCTGGCGCGCTGCGCAATTGGCCGGATTGCAGCAGGTACCGGTGGTCATCAAGGACATAGACGATCGCACCGCAATGGCCATAGCGCTGATTGAAAACATCCAGCGGGAAGATCTGAACCCTCTGGAAGAAGCGGAAGCGTTAAGAAGACTGTTGGACGAGTTTGAAATGACTCACCAACAAGTTGCCGATGCGGTCGGTAAGTCGCGTGCCACGGTAACCAATTTATTGAGGCTGATCGATTTGCACCCGGACGTGAAAAAGCTATTGATCAGCAGGCTGCTGGAAATGGGTCATGCGCGAGCGTTGCTTTCCCTGGATGGCCCAAAGCAAGTAGCTGCGGCCAACAAGATCGTCAAGGAAGGCTTAACGGTCAGGGCGGCGGAGCGTCTGGTTAAGGACAGCCAAGCCGAGCCTAAAATAACCAAGCCTAAGGAAATAGACAAAGACATCTTGCGTTTGCAGGAAGACTTGACGGCAAAGCTGGGTGCAAAGGTGCTGATTGAGCACAAAGAAAACGGCACAGGCAAGCTGGTTATCGCGTATTCCAGCCTGGAAGAGCTGGATGGGATTCTCGAGCAGATTAAATAGTGCGATAGGCAATGAGCCTGCAGATGAAAAACAATAAAAAATGTAAGTTAAATTTAATCTTCCTTGATTTAATGAGGGTCGATAGATATAATTCCCGAGCTGTTGAGTATGGAGTTGGGTGTGGCAGCTAGAAATCGCTCTGCTGTCAGCAAAATCATAAGTTATCAAATTCTGATGATCATAATAATGACGGCGGGATTTGCTCTGACCGATGGTCGGTCTTACGCCTTGTCGGCGGCTTTAGGCGGGGCGGCGGCATTTATTCCCAATCTGTATTTTGCATTGCGGGTACATCGATCCGCAGGGCAGGAAGCAAGAAAGATTGTAAGATCTTTTTATGCCGGGGAATCAGGCAAGTTGTTGTTGACGGCCGCGCTGTTCTTTATGATTTTTCAACTCCCAAACATAGAAATATTACCGCTGCTGGCCGTATATATAGCAGCTTTATCGGTTTTTTGGTTTGCGCTGCTGATGCGCTGACACTTTTAATATTTAGAGAGGAACGATGGCTACCGAAGCTCATGCCGAAGGTGCAACCGGTTATATTATTCACCATTTGACTTCGCTGTCCGTGGGCGAGGGTTTCTGGACATTGAACCTGGATACCTTGTTTTTCTCGGCGGTCTTGGGCGCTCTGTTCGTCTGGTTTTTCAAGATGGCGGCAGATAAAGCGACGGCGGGCGTTCCGGGCTTAGTGCAGATTTTTGCAGAAATGCTGATTGAATTTGTCGATACCCAGGTTAAGGACAGTTTTCACGGCAAGAATAAATTAATCGCGCCGCTGGCATTGACCATCTTTTGCTGGGTGTTCCTGTGGAATTTCATGGATTTGTTTCCGGTCGACATATTGCCGTTAATCGGTTCGCTGATGGGCATTGAATATCTGCGTGTCGTGCCAAGTACGGATTTGAATGCAACCTTTGCGATGTCCATTTCCGTATTCTGTTTGATTATTTTCTACAGCATCAAAATAAAAGGCCCTTGGGGTTTTGCCAAAGAGTTGATGTTTCAGCCATTCGGCCCTTGGCTGTTGCCGTTCAATCTGCTGCTGAAATTGGTCGAAGAAATTGCCAAGCCAATCTCACTGGCGCTTCGTTTATTCGGAAACCTGTATGCGGGCGAGTTGATCTTTATCTTGATTGCCTTATTGCCGTGGTATCTTCAGCCGGTGTTGAGTTTCCCTTGGGCGATCTTCCATATTTTAATTATCACGCTACAGGCATTTATATTCATGGTTTTGACCATTGTTTACCTGAGCATGGCGCACGAAGATCATTAACAAATGGAACGCAGATGACGCAGATAAATATGATTAACGCGGATAACTCAAAAAATCTTATTTGATCATAACTATCAGCGTCATCAGTGTTCTATTTTTCTAGTTGCTGATGTAGATACAATAATTTTTTAACTTTTTATAATTTAACTAACCGTTTGGAGGTTTCATGGAAATTGCAAAATTGATTGCTGATGTACAAGGCATGACTGCTATCGCAGTGGGTCTGGTTCTGGGTATGGGCGCTTTAGGAACAGCGATAGGCTTCGGTCTGTTAGGTGGCAAATTCCTGGAAGGCGCAGCTCGTCAACCTGAAATGGTTCCTATGCTGCAAGTAAAAATGTTTGTTGTTGCGGGTCTGTTAGACGCGGTAACCATGATCGGCGTTGGTTTGGCGTTGTTCTTCACTTTCGCTAACCCATTCCTGTCTGCTGTAACAGCTGCGGCAGCGGGTTAACAAGCTGTTTAACTTTACTAGCAACAAGAGGGACGCATCGTGAGTATCAATGCTACTCTGATTGGGCAAATGATTACCTTTGCACTTCTGGTATGGTTTACCATGAAGTACATCTGGCCGCCTTTATTTGACTCTTTAGAAGAACGTAAAAAGAAAATTGCTGACGGTTTGGCTGCGGCTGAAAAAGGTCAGGAAGCAATGCACTTGGCAGAGAAAAAAGCCAAGGGTGTTTTAAAAGAAGCCAAAGAACAATCTTCAGAGATTGTTAATCTGGCTCAAAAACGTGCCAATGAACTTGTTGAAGCATCAAAAGACACCGCCAAAAAAGAAGGCGAACGTTTGATTCTTGTGGCGAAGGCGCAAATTGAGCAGGAAAAACAAAACGCTAAAGAGAGTTTGCGTAAAGAAGTGTCGGCCTTGGCTTTGCGGGCAGCGGAACAGATTCTGAGTGCGGAAATCGACAAAACCAAGCATCAGGACATCCTGAGCAAAATCTCTAAACAATTGGGTTAAGCGTAATGAGCGAACTGGCAACATTGGCAAGGCCTTATGCAGCGGCGGTGTTCAAACGATCCTTGGAGACCGGTACGATTGAAAAGTGGTCGAAGAGTTTGGCGTTTTTGTCGGCTGTCCTGAATGATAAAGAAATTTCTGCCGTAGTGGATAACCCGAAAGTAAGTAGGGAGCGGTTATCGGTGCTGATGCTCGATATTTGCCAGGGGCAGGTAGATGAAGAAGGTGCGAATTTTCTGAAATTACTGATTCAAAACAACCGGCTGACCTTGGCACCGACTATTGCAGAGCTATTTGAAGCCTTAAAGGCGGAAAGTGAAGGTTATGTCGATGTTGAAGTCGCTACGGCTTTTGCCTTCTCCAAAGAAGAAAAGCAAAGTTTCACTTCAACGCTGGAAAAAACGTTAAGCAAAAAAGTTCATATGAATGTGACCGTGGACAAATCATTAATCGGCGGCGTACTGGTACGTGCAGGCGACAGAGTGATTGACGGTTCCATTAAAGGCCAGCTTCAACAATTAGCAAAACGACTCTAAACCAGAGCGAGAAACAGAACATGCAATTAAACCCATCTGAAATAAGTGATCTGATTAAAAAGAAGATCGAAAACTTCGACCTGAGCGCCGAGTCTCATACGGAAGGTACTGTTGTCAGTGTGACTGACGGTATCGTACGTGTACACGGTCTTTCCGAAGCGATGCAAGGCGAGATGCTGGAATTTCCCGGCAACACCTTTGGTATGGCGCTTAACCTTGAAAGAGATTCCGTGGGTGTGGTGGTATTAGGCGCATACCAGCATATCTCTGAAGGCGACACCGTAAAATGCACTGGAAAGATTCTGGAAGTACCTGTCGGGGAAGCATTGCTGGGTCGCGTCGTTGATGCGCTGGGTAATCCTATCGACGGCAAGGGCGCTATTGAAACCACCGAAACTTCTCCAATTGAAAAAATCGCACCCGGCGTAATTGCCCGTCAATCGGTTGACCAACCCGTACAATTGGGTTTGAAATCTATCGATGCGATGATTCCAGTTGGCCGTGGTCAACGTGAGTTGATCATCGGCGATAGACAAACCGGTAAAACGGCAATCGCGATTGATGCGATTATCAACCAAAAAGGTACAGGCATTAAATGTATCTATGTGGCTATCGGCCAAAAACGCGCCTCGATTGCCAACGTGGTTCGCAAGCTCGAAGAGCATGGCGCAATGGCACATACAATTGTTGTCTCGGCGTCGGCATCAGAATCGGCAGCGCTGCAATTTATCGCGCCTTATACCGGTTGTTCGATGGGCGAATTCTTCAGGGATCGCGGCGAAGATGCGTTGATCATTTATGATGATTTAACCAAGCAAGCTTGGGCTTATCGTCAGATTTCCTTGTTGCTGCGTCGTCCGCCAGGTCGTGAAGCGTATCCAGGGGACGTGTTCTATTTGCACTCCCGTTTGTTGGAAAGAGCGTCACGCATTAATGCGGCTGAAGTTGAGAAACTGACCGGCGGCAAGGTAAAAGGCAAAACCGGGTCATTGACCGCATTGCCTATTATTGAAACCCAAGGCGGTGACGTATCGGCTTTCGTACCGACCAACGTAATCTCTATTACCGACGGCCAGATATTCCTGGAAAGCAATTTGTTTAACTCCGGCATACGTCCGGCGGTGAACGCAGGTTTATCGGTATCGCGTGTGGGCGGTGCAGCTCAAACCAAGATCATCAAGAAATTGGGCGGCGGTACGCGTCTTGATTTGGCGCAATATCGCGAGTTGGCGGCTTTCGCACAGTTTGCATCCGACTTGGATGAAAACACTCGCAAGCAGATTGAACGTGGTCAGCGTGTGACTGAATTGATGAAGCAAAACCAATATTCGCCGATGTCAGTTGCGCAAATGGCGGTTTCCTTGTTTGCGGCTAATGAAGGCTTCCTTGATAGCATAGAAGTTAACAAGGTTCTTGATTTTGAGGCTGCCTTACAGTCATACATGACGTCAGAGCATTCTGAGTTAATGAACAACATTAATGCAACTGGCGATTTTAGCGATGACATAAGAAAGGGTATGCTTTCCGCTATCCAGACTTTCGTCAAAACTCATAGCTGGTAAAAGGGTCTTAAGATGGCTGTTGGCAAAGAAATACGCAGCAAGATCGGGAGTATTAAAAATACTCAAAAGATCACCCGGGCCATGGAAATGGTTGCCGCGAGTAAAATGCGTAAAACAAAAGACCGAATGTTGGCGACGCGTCCCTACTCGAAAAAAATCGGCCAGATTATCAAACATCTGGCTCATGCAAATCCAGAGTATAAACATCCTTTTCTCGTTGAACGTGAGGTTAAGCGGGTTGGTGTCATTGTGGTTAGCTCCGACCGGGGTTTGTGCGGCGGCCTGAATTCAAATTTATTCAGGAAAACGCTGAGCCAAATGATGCAGTGGGACAAAGCCAATATTGAAGTGGATATTTGCACGATAGGCACCAAGGCTTTTGGTTTTTTTGGCAACCTGAAATCGAATCTGGTCGGTCAGGTCTCTAAACTGGGCGATACGCCGCACCAGCATGACATTATCGGCATTATTAAAATCATGTTGGATGCTTATGCGCAAGGTAGAATCGACGAGTTGCATGTAGTAAGCAATGAGTTCGTTAACACCATGACCCAGAAGCCTACTATCGAAAAATTATTGCCTGTCGTAGCCGGTGAGCTTGAGGAAAATCTAAACGGTCATTGGGATTATATTTATGAACCTGATGCCAAGGAAGTTTTGGATCATCTGCTAACCCGATATATTGAATCCATCGTCTACCAAGGTCTGGTTGAAAACAATGCCTGCGAACAGGCGGCCAGAATGGTGGCGATGAAGAGTGCTTCGGATAATGCCGGGAATATTATCAGCGAGTTACAGCTGGTTTATAACAAAGCCAGACAAGCCGCTATCACTCAGGAAATTTCAGAAATTGTTGCCGGTGCCGCAGCTGTTTAAATGACACAACACAAGAGGACAACTCAATGAGTTCGGGTAAAATCGTTCAGATTATCGGTGCGGTCGTTGACGTGGAATTTTCACGTGCAGACTTGCCTAAAGTATATGACGCCTTAAATGTACAAGGCAAAGGCTTGGTGCTGGAAGTTCAGCAGCAATTAGGCGATGGGGTGGTCAGAACTATTGCGATGGGCACGACAGATGGTTTAAGCCGAGGCTTGGACGTTAGTAATACCAACGCGCCTATTGCGGTACCGGTCGGGCAGGAAACTCTAGGGCGCATTATGAATGTGCTGGGCGAACCTATCGACGAAAAAGGCCCAATCGGCGAAAAAGTTAAATGGGGCATCCACCGTGAAGCGCCAAGTTATGCTGAACAGGCTGCGGCAACCGAGCTGCTGGAAACCGGCATCAAGGTTATCGATTTGGTCTGCCCGTTTACCAAAGGCGGTAAAGTCGGATTGTTCGGTGGTGCCGGTGTTGGCAAGACCGTTAACATGATGGAACTGATCCGTAATATCGCGATTGAGCACAGTGGTTACTCGGTGTTTGCCGGTGTGGGTGAACGTACTCGTGAAGGGAATGACTTCTACCACGAAATGACCGATTCAAACGTAATCGACAAAGTATCGCTGGTTTACGGCCAGATGAACGAGCCACCAGGAAACAGACTGCGCGTTGCGTTGACCGGTTTGACCATGGCGGAATATTTCCGTGATGAAGGTCGCGACGTACTGTTCTTCGTTGACAACATTTACCGTTATACCTTGGCGGGTACCGAAGTATCGGCGCTGTTAGGCCGTATGCCTTCAGCGGTGGGCTACCAGCCTACTCTGGCTGAAGAAATGGGTGTGTTGCAAGAGCGTATTACTTCAACCAAAACCGGTTCTATTACCTCTATCCAAGCGGTATACGTACCAGCGGATGACTTGACTGATCCATCGCCTGCAACCACGTTTGCCCATTTGGATGCGACCGTTGTATTGTCACGTCAAATTGCCGAATTGGGTATTTATCCTGCGATTGACCCGTTGGATTCTACCAGCCGTCAGCTGGATCCATTGGTTATTGGACAAGAACATTATGACGTGGCTCGTAAAGTACAGGGCATCTTGCAACGCTACAAGGAATTGCGCGATATTATCGCGATCCTGGGTATGGATGAATTATCTGAAGAAGATAAATTAACCGTATCAAGAGCGCGTAAAATGCAGCGCTTCCTGTCCCAGCCTTTCTTCGTTGCCGAGGTATTTACCGGTTCTCCCGGTAAGTATGTATCACTGAAAGATACCATTGCCGGCTTTAAAGGCATTATCGACGGTGAATACGATGCGATTCCTGAGCAGGCTTTTTATATGGTGGGAACCATAGACGAAGCGCTTGAGAAAGCAAAAGGCATGAAATAAAACTTGTAGGTAATAATCATGACCATGACCGTACATGTAGACATCGTTAGTGCAGAAAAGGAAATATTTTCCGGATTAGCGGAAATGGTATTTGCTCCTGCCGAACTTGGCGAAGTGGGCATTTCACCGCGGCATGCGCCATTAATATCCAGACTTAAGCCCGGCGAAGTTCGGGTAAAAGTCAGTGATAAAGAAATTTATCCGTTCTATGTGTCAGGCGGTATGCTGGAAATCCAACCGCATATGATTACCATCCTGGCTGACACGGCGATAAGAGCGAAAGATATTGATGAGGCAGCAGCAATTGAAGCCAAGGCCAGGGCTGAAGAAGCATTGGCGGATAAGTCGGGTAAAATCGATTTTGCAACAGCTCAGGCACAATTGCAGGATGCCATCATGCAATTAAGAACCTTGGATCGACTTAGAAAACGCGGCGGGTAGTGGGAAGATTGCACGACCCATCATAACCCTTATAGAAAGCCCGGTAACGTGTTAATGCGCTATCGGGCTTTTTTGGTTTCACGTCAGGCTGTCCTGCCTGACGCCCTTCTGGTAAATGCAAATCTGTTCCAGACAGATTTGTAAAGGAATATCAAATGAAAATAACGACCATTATTCTGGCTGCGGGCAAAGGAACGCGTATGCGTTCGGAACTGCCCAAGATTTTACATAAAATTGCCAATAGGCCTTTGCTGCAACATGTCTACGACACAGCCAAGCAATTGGAAAACAATGCTATCAAGATCGTTGTCGGTCACGGTTCCGAGCTGGTTACAAACACTTTAAAGGATCTGGATGCCGACTGGGTGGAGCAAAAGCAGCAGCTAGGCACGGGCCATGCCGTGCAGCAGGTTAGCGATCAAATTGCCGATGCCGATACCGTTTTGATCCTATACGGCGATGTGCCATTGTTGAAGTTGGCTACCGCCAAATTGCTGATAAACAGTGTCAATGAACAGTCTTTGGCTTTGCTGACGGTGAACCTTGCCGATCCTTCGGGTTACGGCAGAATAGTCAGAAATGCTTCCGGGCAGGTCACAAAAATTGTCGAAGAAAAAGATGCGACAGATGCAGACAAGCTGATCAATGAAATCAATACCGGCATCATGGCGGTGCAAGGCAAGCAGCTCAAACAGTGGCTGAGCCGGTTAAATAACAGCAATGCGCAGGGCGAATACTATTTGACCGATGTGATTGAAATGGCGGCTGCCGATCAAATCAACATCGTTACCAGCCAGCCGGAAACCGAAGATGAAGTGCTGGGCGTAAATAATCGGATACAGTTAAGCCATCTGGAGCGCGTCTATCAGCAAGAGCAAGCCTATAGCCTGATGGAACAGGGCGTCACCCTAAATGACCCGATGCGCTTTGATCAACGAGGTACGATTGAAAGCCTCGGCCAAGATATAGAAATCGATATTAATGTGATCCTGGAGGGAAAGAACAGCATCGGCAGCAATGTCAAAATAGGTGCCAATACTAATATAAAAAACTCCATCATTGGTGATAATGTAGAGATTCTTGCAAACTGCATTATTGAGGATGCGGTCATAGGACAAGGCAGCCGGATCGGCCCTTATGCTAGACTCAGACCGGGAAGCGTCTTAGCAAATGACGTCCATATCGGCAATTTTGTAGAAATCAAAAAATCATCGGTAGCGGCAGGCAGCAAGATAAACCATTTAAGCTATATCGGCGATGCGACGGTGGGCGGCGGGGTCAATATAGGCGCAGGAACCATTACCTGCAATTATGATGGCGTGAATAAGTTCAGAACCGTTATTGAAGATGGCGCTTTTATCGGCTCGAATAGCCAACTGGTCGCCCCGGTTACGATAGGCAAAAACGCCACGATAGGCGCGGGATCGACGATCACCAAAGACAGCCCTGAGAATCAGCTGACTTTAAGCAGAGCCAAACAAATATCCCTTGCCAGTTGGCAACGACCCGTTAAAAAGGAGACATAACATGTGTGGAATTGTAGGCGGCATCGCGCAACGAAATGTAGTGCCCATTTTATTGGAGGGTTTGAAACGGCTGGAATACCGCGGTTATGATTCTGCGGGACTTGCTGTTATCAACAATCAGCAAATCTACCGGAAACGTGAGCTGGGCAAGGTAAAAGGCCTGGAAACGTTGCTGGAGGCCGATCCCATCTCAGGTAATATCGGCATAGCGCATACCCGCTGGGCTACCCATGGTAAACCCAGCACCGCAAATGCGCATCCGCATATTTGCCGGAATAAAGTGGCTGTAGTGCACAACGGCATTATTGAAAACCATGAGCATTTAAGGGAAGTGCAGCTGCAACTGGGCTACGAGTTCACATCGGAAACCGATACCGAAGTTATCGGGCATGAAATATACCACGCGATGGAATCCAGCGACGGATTGCTCAGCGCCGTTAAAAAAGCTGTCAAAAAACTTGAGGGCGCCTATGCGCTGGGCATCATGAGTGTTAATGATCCCGACACCCTGATAGCATGCAGAAAAGGTAGTCCGCTGGTTATCGGCGTCGGGATAGGCGAATATTTTGTCGCCTCGGACGTGGCGGCATTGCTTCCGGTCACGCAACGCTTTATTTTTCTGGAAGAGGGCGACATAGCGGCGATCACCATTAACGGGCTGGTTATTTACGACCGGGACGACAGGGCAGTCAATCGCCCGATCATAGAAAGCCAGTTGACTGCGGATTCGGTCGATAAAGGCGAGTATCGCCATTACATGTTGAAAGAAATTTATGAGCAGCCCTTCGCCGTATCGCAAGCTCTGGAAGGAAGATTCATCAACAACCGCTTGCAGGAAAACGCATTCGGGCATAATGCCGCCGAAGTGTTCGATAACATAAAAGCGATCCAGATTTTAGCCTGCGGCACCAGTTACCATGCCGGGTTGGTGGCGCGTTACTGGTTTGAAAAACTGGCCCACGTCCCCTGCAACATCGAAGTGGCCAGTGAATTTCGCTACCGAAATCCGGTCTTAGCGCCGGATACGCTGATTGTTACCATCTCGCAATCCGGCGAAACCGCCGACACGTTGGCGGCATTGCTGGAAGCCAAGAAGCTGGGCGCAAAGTATTCCTTAGCCATCTGCAACGTGCCGGAAAGCTCGTTGGTCAGGGAATCCGATCTGGTGTTGATGACCCGCGCCGGCCCGGAGATTGGCGTCGCATCGACCAAAGCATTTACCACGCAGCTGACAACCTTGATGCTGTTGGTCATTGCGATCGGCAGGCGTTTTCATATGACCGAAATAGTCGAGCAAAAAATCACCTCGGAATTATTCAGCTTGCCGGGAAAAATTGAGCAAGTATTGCAACTGGATGATGAAATAAAAGCCCTGTCTGAGCAATTTGCCGAAAAACAGCACGCCTTGTTTTTAGGCCGCGGCACCCATTACCCTATAGCCATGGAAGGCGCGTTAAAATTGAAGGAGATTTCCTATATTCATGCCGAGGCCTACCCGGCAGGCGAGTTAAAACACGGCCCGCTGGCATTAATCGATGCCGACATGCCGGTGGTGACCGTCGCGCCAAACAACAGCCTGCTGGAAAAACTCAAATCAAATATGCAGGAAGTCAGCGCCCGAGGCGGCCAACTGATCGTTTTTATGGATGAGACATTAGCCGCGGCGAATGATGAAAATGTACAGATCGTAAAAGTCCCCCAGGTTGGCAATGATATTTCGCCGATTGTGTATACCATCCCGTTGCAGCTGCTGGCTTATCATGTCGCCGTATTAAAGGGTACAGATGTTGACCAGCCCAGGAATCTTGCGAAGTCGGTTACGGTGGAATAGGACATGGCAAAATTATCACTGCAAGAACAATTGCTAAAATCTGGCTTAGTTAGTGCCGCTCAAGCCAAAAACGTTAAATCCGATAAACGTAAACAAACCCAGCAGCAGCGCAAAAATAAAGTCGAAGTGGTTGATGAAGCCAAAGAGTTGGCTCAAAAAGCACAGGCTGAAAAAATAGAACGGGATAGAGAGCTTAATCAAATACGCCAACAGCAGGACCAGCAAAAACAGTTGGTTGCTCAAATAAAACAGATTATTGAATTAAACCGGCTGCCCAGAGATGCGGAAGGCTTGGCCTATAATTTTACCGATAATAACAAAGTCAAGCGGCTGTATGTTTCAGAAGCGATGCGCGATCAGATCGCAGACGGGCGGTTGGCTATTGTAAAACTTGGGCCACAATATGAAGTGGTGTCAGCCGAGGTAGCAAGAAAAATACTGTCTCGCGATGAAGCCAGTGTAATCGTTTTTAATGAGCAAAATAAGATTGTAGATGTGGTAGATGATGCTTATGCGCAGTATCAGGTTCCTGATGATTTGATTTGGTAGAGGGCGAATAAATTGGCGCTCACAACTAATTCAGATTAGTTGTAAACGTTTAGATCAGGAGGGGTCTTTAATACTCGAAAAGTGGTGGTATTGGTTTTACTATCATTGAAAATCAAGACGATAAATTCTATCTCCAAGTGTTATTAAGCGCGATTGACCTGCCTACTCTATCGGTTGTGATAGTGTGTGCAGTGTTTTCAGCAATTCTTTATTGGTAAAGGGCTTAGCCAAGAAACCACAGATAATGCCTTCAACTATGGCATGACGAACAACAGGATCATCGTGATAGTGATAACCGGAAACCAGCACTATGCGCGGTCTTTCGTGCAACAGAGTACTAGCTCGGCGAGCTACTTCTAAACCATCCATATCCGGCAGTTTGGCATCTAAAAACACAATAGAAAAATCGCCGTGCGTCAGTTTAAAACAGGCATCTTCCCCATTGTAAGCCGTGATGACGTTGAAGCCTTGCGATTGAATGATATGGGAGATAGCCCAACACATATCAGGTTCATCATCGACTATCAGAATAGGTGTATTCATGGCTTCAAAGTAGTGGCAGGGTGACGATGATAGTAGCACCTTCTCCATAGCGGCTCTCCGCCTGAATAGAGCCAAGGTGTTGCTGAATAATGCTATAGCAAATTGACAAACCCAGCCCCGTGCCTTGTCCTACGGGCGAAGAGGTATGAAATGGATCGAAGATTTTATCCAACTCGCCTGCGGGAATACCGATTCCCGTGTCAGAAACACGCACAATAACCCGATCTTCAAAGGTATCGACCACAATGCGCAACACACCGCCCTCGGGCATCGCATTAATGGCATTGAGAAAAATATTCATAAATACCTGCTGCAATAAACCCGACACGCCCGACACCAAGATGTACTCTTTTTGCATGGGTAACAAAACCTGAATTTTCTGCACTTTAGCTTGATTAGTGACCAGATCAATGGTTTCTTTCAGTACCGAGTTCAGATCGACTTCTACCATTTCGGTGTCGAGCGAAGAACGGGCAAAACGTAGCAGGTTCTCAATAATCGCTGAGGCTTTTTGAATATTAGTCTGTATTTTTCTTGAACATTCTTTGTGGAATTCAGCGGTGATATTGTCTTCCAGCAAAAATTGCGCGGCCGAAGAGCAAACAGCAAGCGGATTGCGAATTTCATGGGCGATACCGCCCGCCATGACGCCTAATGCGGTCAACTTCTGTGACTGACGTAATTGCAGTTCCAGCTTGCGCCGCTCAGCCAAATCACGACCGACAACCACCGTGCCTACTGTTTGACCATAATCATCTTTCATTGGTGAAAATACCCAGGAAATCAAAATACTACCGCCATTATTGGGCGTTAATAAATGAAATTCTGTGGTGTGCGATTCATTACTGTTCTTCATTTGCATGAAGATCAGTCGCACTGGCTGTTTTTGGGCAGTGTCGCAGAATTCAAAAAAGTATCGTCCATGAACTTCATGCGTGCTTAAACCCGACAGCTTTTCCGCAGCCGAATTCCACGTTAATATGCGCCCCTCAATATCGGTCGAAAGAACTATATCGCTGGCACTTTCTACGACTGAAGCAAGGTGTCGCTCAACTCGACGCACTTCTTCAGAAAGGCGAACCTGTTCGGTTACATCTTCCATCAGCAGCATAATCTGATTGGCAGGAATGGGTAAAATTGAGTAGTAATAAATTCGAATCGGCACACCTGGTGCGCGATAGGTCATTTTCTGACCATTGACGGGTGAGCCACTACGAAACACATTGCGTATGCGTTCTTCAATACCTGTATTTTCTAAAATGACGGTCGGAAAGACTTCCGATAAAGGGCGACCAACTGTATTCGCGTTGCTACGCTGGCTTTTCAGTAAAAAATTCCGATTGACTGAAACCACGTGCAGCTTTTCATCTACCATCAACACGGAAGAAGGAATAGCATCCAGTAACATATCGTACAGCAGTTCAAAATGATTCTTGGACTGTTTTTTAAAAGGATTATCTGACATTATGGTTTGTAGCTAACTGGCGAAGTTATAGGGAGGCCAAGGCCCACTGATGAATCCTATATCTGTTATGCTATCGGCCAGGACATTTAATTTGTCACGAAATGCCTGTAACTCGGCGCGAGGCACTAGATAGCTCAGCAGGTAAGTATGCTGTCCATTAAAAACGCTGATTGCCGCGCAGTGCTGATGATACAGTCCTGCTAACGCATTATTCAGTATGATCGCTTGCTGTTCGGCATGTTCGGGTACGGCGTAAGCGCGTTTTCGCGCCAGCAAATAGTCGTGACCGCTAACTTGCGGCGTGATAACGACATTGTCTGCAGCTAAATCTAGCGGTAGCCGTATGCCCATTTCTTCACAATTCGCAAGCATTGCTAATCGTGTTCGGTAACGCGCCTCATGGTCGAGTAAATGCTGTGTTACCGCGTATTCGTCTGCTAACACACTGCCATAGCGCATAGGAATGAGCGTGGTTTGTTGATGAATGCGCATTACCTGTTCGCCAAAAGCCAGCACTACAGCCGGTTCGTGACTGATTTCCGTTTCGCCAAGTTTAACTATAGCCGCTAACTTTGCTGCTTTAATCAACTGCATCCCAGGTTCGGCTGCCAGCGGTGCGTCTTCGGCAACAATGCCATACAGTAACAAGGCTCTTCTGGGCGTAGTCGAAGCCTGTCCTGAGCTTGGCCGAAGGGGGGTCATGACACGACAAGTTGGCAAAAACTATAGGCTGCCCACGGGCCTGTCACACGAAAACTAAAACCGTAGGCTTCATAGCGGTCGGCAATGTTACTGACTTGCTGCTGAAACGCGGCAACCTCTTTCACAGGGAGTAAGTACGCCCAATGCAAAACTTTATCATCCAACAACCGTCGTGAGCGAAAATCACGCATCAAGGGGCGCAATTGGTTTTGCATTGAGGTCAAGCATTGTGCCAGCCAGTCGTTCAAATCAGAGCTTAAGGTGCGGCGTAATTTCTGCTCTTCCAGATGACGGCGGCCTGCGGCTTCAGGCAAACAAAAACGACCGGAGTGCAGACCTTCGGCGAATAAAGAGTCAACCGCCTGTTTACGATCCAGTGTTGCTTCCAGTGACCATTCTTGGCAGCCTTTTATATGCTGTAGTACCGCCAACACTTCAGTAGAGCGGTGCGTCATTTCCTGCTCCAACGCGCTCACACTGGAAAATAGCGTACCGAACGATAAAGGATAAACCGAACCTTGATCCATCGCCGCGCCAGTTCCCGACTGGCTTGCGGCATACACACCATCCCTGGCGATAAGCCTGTCGATGATCAGCGCGTGCCGGCAAGCGCGTGGCGTTAGCCATGCGACATTCTGGACGTTGTTTTCACCGATTTCACCGGTAAAATCGGATAGCAGCACCGAACTGATCACCGCATTCAACCCAGCGCATTGATGTACGCTAATCGGATGCTGATTGTCGACGCCCAAAATCGGCGGTGCGACTGAATCGGGCAAAGTAAAACCATACACATAAATAGCTTGGGTGGTCTGCACTTCAGTGATCACCGTCATGCCTCATCGCCAAACATTTCTGCAATCACTTCGTCAAAATCATGCAGTTCTATGCGTACCGTCAGTTTCACTGGCACCTCATCGCCTTTCGACTGGCTCAGGACAGGCTCTTTGCTTTGTTGTACTGCGCGGCGCAATGCCGCTAGCGCGGCGCGATTACACACTGCCGCCAATTCGGCGCCACTGGCATCGTGACAACGCGCGGCTAAATCTTCGGCACGAATATTTGCACCCAAAGGCTTATTACGCAAATGCACCGCCAGAATCTGCCGCCGCGCGTCCTCATCGGGCAGGCCCAGTTCGATGATTTCATCAAAGCGTCCCGGACGCAGCATCGCGGGATCGATTAAATCCGCACGATTAGTCGCGCCCATAACGAAAACGCCTTTGAGTTCTTCCAAGCCATCCATTTCAGATAAAAATTGACTCAACACCCGTTCAGCAACATGTGAATCGGTCGCGCCTTCACCACGAGCGGGGACGACAGAATCGACTTCATCGAGAAAAATAATGCACGGTGAAGCCTGACGGGCTTTGTGAAACAGTTCTCGCACCCCCTGTTCAGAATCACCGACATAGCGCGACATCAGTGCCGGCCCTTTGACTGAAATGACGTTAACGCCACTTTCATTAGCGACGGCTTTAGCAATCAGCGTCTTCCCTACGCCGGGCGGACCTGCCAACAGCAAGCCTTTAGGCGGTTTCACGCCCGCTTGCAGATAGAGGTCTGGGTATTTGATCGGCCACTCTACCGACTCTATCAAGCGACGACGCACATCATCCAAACCGCCGACATCTTCCCAGCGCACATCGGGAATATCGACAAATAGCTCACGAATCGCTGACGGCGATACTTCACACAAAGCGGCACGAAAATCATCCATTGTTACCGTCAACGCCGCCAGACGGTCATAAGGCAATTCTGCGGCACTGAAATCAATTTCAGGCAGTAAACGGCGTAAAGCGCTCATCGCGGCTTCGCGGCATAAGGCTTCCAAATCGGCACCGACAAAACCGTGGGTGACATCGGCAATTACGTTCAGGTCAACATCGGCATTGAGCGGCATTCCTGTACTGTGAATTTCGATAATCTCGCGGCGACCTTCGCGGTCTGGAATAGGAATGGTGATTTCTCGATCAAAGCGCCCTGGACGACGCAACGCGGGATCAAGCGCATTGGGTAGATTGGTTGCGGCGATGACGATGACTTTGCCCCGACTCTTAAGACCATCCATTAATGCGAGCAATTGCGCAACGATACGCTTCTCTACATCACCGACTACCTTGTCACGGCGCGGTGCAATAGAGTCAATTTCATCCAGAAAAATGATGCTGGGCCCTTTACGTCCGGCTTCCTCAAAAATTTTGCGTAAATGGGCTTCGCTTTCACCGTAAAACTTATGCACGATCTCCGGGCCACTGATGGTGAAAAACTGCGCATCGGTTTCTTGCGCAATAATGCGGGCGATCAGGGTTTTGCCGCATCCCGGAGGGCCAGTGAGCAGCACACCTTTGGGGGCGTCTATGCCTAAACGTTCGAAGACTTCAGGATAGCGCAACGGCAGCTCGATCATTTCCCGAATGCGCCGCACTTGACCTTTAAGACCGCCTACGTCTTCATAAGATAAACGTTGTGTATCAGGACTGGTATTTTTGGCTTCGCTCGATTTACTGATCACTAATGTAGTAGTCGGATTGATCAGCACTGCACCTGCTGGCGTGGTGCTGTCGACTCTGAAATCAGCAGAACGACTGCCAAACAGATGAGCGCGTAATAAATCGCCTTTCTGCACGGGCAAGCCGTCGAGTAGACTGCCGATGTAATCCAAGTCACGCTGGCTGGGAGTAATCGTAGTGGGAATGAGGACGATACGCGTGGCGTGTTTGCATGACACAGGTTCGATCTGGACCTTTTCATCTAAGCTCAGTCCTGCATTGCGCCGCGTTAAGCCGTCCAATTGCACAATGCCTTTATTGCGCATATCAGGATAAGTCGGCATCAGCTTGGCAATCCCCATGCCTTTTTTACTGTTTAACTGCACAATGTCACCGACGGACAAGTTCAATTTAGCCATATCGGCGGGGTCTAAACGGGCGTAACCGCGTCCAGCATCCTTAGGCAAGGCTTCAGCCACTTTGAGCTTGAGTTCTTCAGACATGACCGCCTCACTTTTTTAGTTTGACTTCCAAAATGCCGTTACGACAAGACCGTTCCATCGCTTTGTCATCAAACGAACGCGGCAACACGATTTCTTTATGATATTTCTTGCTGCCTCTTTCAGCGTGAAGCGTCAGAATGTCGCCGTCCAAGTCTAAATGCACATCCTCATCAGCGACCCCCGGCATTTCCGCCAATACCAAGACATGATCGCTTTCTTCGATGACATCGACCAGCGGTTCAGACACTTCCTGCACTGTGGTTTCACCGGTTTGCTCATCTCGGCGTATATTGCCGAAAGGCTCTACGCGAGTTTCCTGGTTCTCATCCAAGCCCATTTTTACTGAAAAACCGTAAACTGCCTTAGCATTTTTGCCGCTGCTCGTGTCGATATCGAACGCACCGCTACGCTTTATTTGTTCACCGGTTTCCGCCAATTTTTCCACCAAATCGCCTAAGCCGCGCAAAATGCCTTCGACATTGCCGGTCAAGTTACCTTTTTTTTTGCTACTCATGATTGTTTTACCTCGGCTGCATTGATTTTTTTGAGTTTGGAATGTAGCGTTTTGTAGTCAATATTCAAACGCCGCGCTGCTTCCGCCTTGTTGTTGCCTGTTTTTTTCAGGGTGTCTTGAATGATGATACGTTCTATTTGATCAATGTTTAGCTGGGTGATCTTTTTGAGGGACGACCCTTCGAGACAGAAATTCCACATAGTGTTTGGATGATATTCGTTTGTCGGCTGTGGCGGTTCTATCTCTTTTATGAACAGACCTAAGTCATCAACATCAATCTCTTTTTCGGATACTAAAACAGCACGGCGAATAACGGCGCGTAATTCGCGCACATTACCCGGCCAATGATAGCGTAGAAGTATTTCTTTAGCGGCAACAGAAAAATCGAGTGGTGTTTTGTCTAGCTCGATGCAGGTTTCTGTCATAAAGCGATCGGCTAAAAATAGAATATCCTCATGACGGCTGTGTAACGGCGGGATACGAATGACATATTCATTCAAACGGTAATATAAATCCTCACGAAATTTCCCTTTAACCACTGCGTCCAGCAAACCCTCATTGCTGGCAGCAAGTACGCGCACATTGACCGGAATGGGTTTGGTTGCGCCAATACGATAAACAACGCGCTCTTGTAGTACGCGCAATAATTTGGATTGTGCGGATAATGACATGTTGGCGATTTCATCCAGGAATAAGGTGCCGCCGTCAGCGGCTTCAAACTTGCCTGTTTGTACGCGATCCGCACCCGTGTATGAGCCTTTTTCATGGCCGAATAATTCGTTTTCGATCAGCGAATCCGGAATAGCGCCACAATCAATGGGAATAAAAACGCCTGTCGCGCGTTGGCTGGCTAAGTGAATGTTTTTTGCGATCAGTTCCTTGCCTGTTCCCGTTTCGCCTTGAATAATAACTGAAAAATCCGTGTGTGCCACGTTAATAACATCTCTGATAACAGATTGAATATTTTGACTATTACCCATCATGGCAGCGATGCGGTTTTTAGTGTTTATGGTGGCTTTGCAGTTTGAATGGTGTTTACCTCCGCGCGTTTGCATAGCGCGGTTCACCAGCTCTAATACTCGATTGTTATCGAACGGTTTGGGAATGTAATCCCAGGCGCCTGCTTTAATAGCACAAACGGCACTAAGGATGCCAACATTGCCGGTAATAATGATAACGGGGAGTTGCGGGTACAGAGAGTGGGTACTGGCTAATACCGCCATACCGCTGTGTTTAGGGATAATGCTGTCGAGTAGCAGTACATCAGGTTCACGTTGAGACAATAATTTTATCGCCATGTCGCCGTCGTAACCTTGCTGGGTTTCATAGCCGGCTTTTTCCAGTAGGTGCGACAGCAGATCACAAATGTCTTTGTCGTCATCAATTATCAAAACATAGCCAGGATCAATGCTTTTCATTTAATAAATCCAGTGGGTCAAGATTTGATGGGGTACTGTTTGCGATGGATGCGCAGAACAACACATACGTTAAAACGGAGTGGCAAAAAAGCGTTACCCGATTTCTTAAGGTATTAAACTGGAGTTCAACGCAGGTGGAACGCTTACATCGAAACACCGTAAAAAAGAAGCCGCTATGATTTCATCAAAACCATCCGAAACCATAAATATTCTATTGTATGATATGTGTATGACATGTTAAATATTCTGGTAGCTATTCTCTCCTATACCTGGATGCCACTGGGTTTCCCCAAAGGTTGAATGAGCACGATGTCTTTGGGTAATTTTGTTTCAATGTTATGCATTAGCCCCAGAAAAAGTATCGCTAATTCGTCGTCTTGCAATGTTTCGTTAATACGTTGAGCAATATAATCATCTCGCCGACTTAATAATGCTTGCGCTGATTCCAAAGACGATTCGGTTCGCTCCGCAGACTGTAATAATTGCGTCATTAGGGCATGTTCCTGTAGTAACAGCTCGGGTGATTCCGTTCCCATCAGCATAGCCCCTTTATGCTGTAAAGCAAGTAATAACCTGTAATTCTGACTACCCGATTTAGCGACATCGGCAACTATTTCATTTTCTTTTCCGCAAACAGGCAGACCATCTTGATAGATTTTCAAGTTTGTATAATCCAGTCCTAAACCTTCAATCGTTGTTGCGATCATTGTCCAGAAATGTTCAATGGCGGCAAGATGCTCGTGTGCTTGTTCTTCAGTTCGCAAATTGTTTACCGCTTCGCCCAGTGTTCCTAAATCCTTGGCGCTGTGAATAATGGGAAAATGAATCAGTGCACGCATGAAAAGGCAATCCTTATGTGTGTGTTTCTTCGATAACGGTCGGCATAGCTTCCAAACGAGCTTCCAAACGCTGTAGACGTTCTTCTAACTCTGTAACGGGTAAAGATGATGCTGCTCTAGCTCTGGAATCAAACGCAGGATTGCCGCTCCACCAATCTAAACCCATTTCTACAGCTTTATCTACAGAACAAATAAGTAGGCGAATTTCCAATGTCAACAATTCCACTTCAACCAGCCTGATTCGAATATCACCACTGATGACGATACCTTTATCCAATAATCGCTCTAACAAATCAGCTACGGTGGTCGAGTTGGTTGAGTGGGTTAATTTTTTGTTGTCGCTCATGGTGTAAATCCTTACAGTAGTCGACCTAAAGGTCTCAAAGCCACATTTTCATCATTCCCACGCTCTGCCGTGGGAATACCGTCAGTAACGCTCAGCGTCACGCAACGCAGGAGCGTTGCTAAATGCTTTCCACTCAGAAAACTTAATGGTAGTGACGCAGAGCATGGGAACGATAAAACATACACTAACTATACGGTCGCTGTCATCGTTTGCTCAATTCGTTCAAGTACATCCAGCGATAGCCGCAACAAACCATCTTGTTCGTAACCTCGGGAAATGCTCATCAGACTGGATTGAGCAGCTTCACTTTCCTCGCTGTCAGGATATTCCTCAATAATTTTTAGATACACATCTACCGCTTGCCATAGTTCATCTTGTTCAAACCAAGTATTGCCCATACGCAGTAGCAATCCACGCGTTGCTGCATTTATATCGATAGTATTGTTATGTTTCGCAAGGTGGCCGTTCATCACACTCGTCCTTATAATAATCGGCCTAATGGGCCTAAGTTAAAATTCAAATCATCTTCTTTAAGATCAAAAACCTCTCGTAAATGCTCCAGTTCCTCGGCTTGCCGCATTAACGTCAAACCTAAGCGCTCAATTTCTTCATCGCTAAGCGAACCCGAATCCATACGCTTAATAGCTTGGCGTTCCAACAGTTCGTGTAACAATTTAACCAGTGTTAAAACGAGTTGCGCCAAACCATTACGAACGCGTTCACCATCGATTTCTATTTTGCGCTTGCTACCTTCAACAACCAGTCGTTGCGTTGATTGCGCTGGTAAATCAACCTTGGAATGATCTGGAAATAGGTGCTTCGTTGTCATTGCTTTACTCCCTACCGCGTAAACGTCTTCCTGTTTCTACAGAAGCGACTAAAGCCTGTAGACTTAAATAAATCAAATCAATATTGGCTACTGAAATGGTTACATCAGCAACAACAACCGCACCTTTGTTCAGAATGCGATCCAATGCCTCACACAGAGAAATCTGTTGCTGTTCATCCTGATACTGCTTATTTATTGACATAATACATTTACTCACAGTTTATAGAAACAATGCCGAACCCAAAGCCTTTAGCTCACTTAAGCCAGTAGGCTCTATTTGCCGATAAATTTGTGCTTGCGGCTGGTTAGGAAAAATGTCATGCGTACGTTCAAGTTGCAACGATTCACGTGCATTGATTGCCTGGCACAATGCACAATCGCTGACGGGTGTAATCTGATTGATAAACAACGCTTTTGCCGTCATGCCTAGTCGCTGCAATGCGCATATCATTTCACTGGTTTTTTCTATCGCCAAATGGGTCGGAATGGTGACCGCATACAATTCTGTTTGTTCGATATTTTGCAACAGAATGCGTAGATTCTTTAATTCGCGTGAGAGCTGTACCAAGCGTTCTGATAAATGTGGCAACCGCATGATCTGGCGGTATTTTAGCAACAACGAAAAGAACTGTTTTAGCCAATCTCGAATCAATTCAGGCAATTCCAGTAAACGTAGTAAATGCCCGCTAGGCGCGGCATCTACTATTATCGTGTCATAACGGTCACTGTCGAGATGATTCATGATCGTGGTCAATGCCATAATTTCATCTAATCCGGGGGGGGCTAAATCGAGCAAATGTTCCATCACTTCACGATCAAAGGTAATATCCAGACGCGGTAAAGCATCCTGCAAAAAACCTTCCAATTCTGCACGATAGTCGCGCCGAATTTTTTCGAAGTCAGCTTTTGCATTGATTTCCTGGGCATCGATTTTAACCAACCCTGTCCTGAGCGTAGTCGAAGGAAGCGTAGTCGAAGGGACTGAAGTAGGATGCCGTTGTACGTTTATTCCCAGACAATCGCTAAGCGAATGCGCGGGGTCTGTTGAGAATAATAGAATGCGCAATTGCGGATATTCGCTATGCAAGCGCAATGCTGTGGCACAGGCCAAGGTAGTCTTGCCCACACCGCCTTTGCCTGCAAAAATCAATAGCCGTAATGTGCTGGCAGGTAGCTGAATGGGATTTTCTACATGCAAGGGCAATTTATAACTATAAGCAGTAGGCATGACTTCGTTTTTTTCAAGTAAACGCACCTCTGACCACAGTGAGTAAAGTAGCTTGCCGCTAGGTTCTGCGGCAAGTAAAGGCAGCGTCCAAAACAGGTGTCCAGGTAAGCGTTTGAGGGCGTTCTTAAGCGCGAGCATTTGCCTGCTGCGTTCAGCTAAACAGGTCGGGCAATCGTTTTTAGGAAACAATCGATTGACCACCAGATCGGACATAAACACCCGCTGTTTATTCAAGGCGTTGACGAGATCAATACTTTCCTCCACACTCATCGTCTCCGCCAGCATCACTAAAATAAAACAACAACGCCCCGTGTCAGTCATCAGACTGTGCATGGCTTTTAGTGAATCATTCATGTCCAGTAGAAAATGATCCAAATGATCTAATCGATTATCGCCGCCAAAACGTTTTCGCATGTAGCGGTGTTTGGCGAGCAAGGTATCCAAAGCCGTCAACCACCGATGAATCAGATCAGGCATTTCCAAAAGCCGCAATGTATGCCCCGTAGGTGCGGTATCTATAATGATACGGTAGTAGATATCTTGTTGAATCCACTCAGCGATTTCAAGATAAGCCGCCAATTCATCCATACCCGGAAGCGCGGCATCCATTAAACCTTGAATGTCGTTTTTGTCGAGGAAAGTACCGCGATCAGCGATTTCTTTCAGGAGGGCATCGTGTCGCATTTTGAACTCATGCAAGGAAGCGGCGGCATTTAATTCGCGCACCTCCAAATTCTTGGGCAACACCAGATCGGAAAGAATATTTTTCAGGGAGTGCGCTGGATCGGTAGAAACCAGCAAGAAATGGTGGTGTGGTTGTTCTTGCGCCAACTTTAACGCAGTCGCACTTGCACAGGTACTTTTTCCTACACCGCCTTTACCTCCGAAGAAGACCAATTTCAGCAGTGACTCCTGTAAAAATTTGGGATAAATCGCAAGTTTCATTTTGTCTCGTCCTCGTCATCCTCATCTGCTTCATCCTCAGCATCGCCTATCATGTTATCCTCTTCATCCAGCGCATCTAATCTATCGAGCAGCACGGCTTCCTGTTGTTCAAATTCTTCTTCGGTGATCTGGCCCGCTTCCAGTTGCATATAAAGCTCAGTCAAACTTTCACGAATACGATCCGCCTCGCCAGCCAATTCTTCTTCCGCCAGTTCGTGAATTTGTCGAAAAATCCACATGATGCCTTTAACAGGAGAAAACAGTATGTCATCGACCAGCAGCATGGTTTATCCTCAGTCAGGGTGAGCACTTTCGCTGGTCAACGCTTTCTTCTTCGCTGTAGGAGCATGTAAATCCAGGGTAACGAAATTATGCGGCGCCCACGGACCGGTATAATCAAACAAATAAACGTTATCAAATAACTTTGAGGCTTGAAAAACGCCTTTAGCGAATTCATCCAGCCGTTTTCTTTCTACCAAACACGCCAGATTCATCACATCTTTTTCTTTTTTAACAGGATTTTCAATAATGTCTTCGCAATAATCGAACAATACTTCTTTTACTTTTTCAGTAGATTCTTTTCTATCGGCGCTACGCAATGATTCATATAAATTACCCAATCGAATCTTCTCTTCGCGGCGATTGCCGTCTCTGGAATCTCTATTCCAGATTTCATCACGCGTTTCGCTCAAGACCGGATGCAAAGAAACAAAATATTCATAAATATTGGTGACATCCCAAGAAACGCGTAAGCCCATTTCCACTCGCCCATTTAGACGTTCAAAATGTTCTCTGATGGTTTTCTGGTTGGAGGCCAGCAAATTCTGTACTGCTTCGGCATTGCGGGCAATAACACCGAAACGCATCGGCAATACGGTATTTTCTTCTGTCAGCGAGTGTAATACGGCTTGATGTGCAGTAATATTGCGTCTTTCCGGGCGTAAACGGGTGCTAAGCGTATCACTGACCACGGCTCTTAAGCCGTTTTTATCGATGGCATAAACAGAGGCAGATTCCAGTCCGCGTATTTTGTAGTTGGGCTTTGAGTCATCAGACGCACAGAGAGCATAAAGCACCTTAGCACGATAACTTCTGGATTTATCGATGTTCACAATGCACTCCTTAGTAAAATGCGTTTGCCTCTAGTGTGCCGCATCTGCATGCGGTTTAATCGCTGATATTCTTCTGAATAAATACGTCCGAAATCGGTAAGAATTTGTGACTTCCCCGTCATGTTGACGCAAGCGCGAAAACTCTTCGCCATACGCGGGGTACGGATATGAGCGAGGGTGCGAATTTTGTTCATGATGACTACCTCAATATTTAATTCGCAGACCAGAAGACTTTTTCTTCTCAGTTGGCTTTGATATACCGTCAACCGTCACACAGGCAGCGGCTGCACCTGCAAGCAACATTTCCTTTTCTTTATCAATATCGGCAATACGACTATCGATGCCGGCTATACGCGATGAAGCAGCCTCACGTTCGCGTGTTCGCCGCCAACGCTCCAATTCCAGTGCACCGACCTGGAAATAGTCTCGGTATATTTGGTGGTCACCACTACCCCGTCCGGAATGAGTTTTTATATCTGATATTGTCCTAGGAGGACGCGTACTGATTGCCATGACTACTCCACCACTTTCATTTTTTGTGTGGATGCTTTGACAGCTTCTGAACCCACTGGCGGACAAATTTTGCGAATAACATCATCGACCATTTCATGAAAGATCGAGTGTCCGGCACGCTGTATTTTAGCCGTTTCCATGCTCAAAACATCGTAGCAAATAGAATGGAATAACTTGTCGCCATAACGCGGCTTCATTCCTTGCAAGGACAAGATGCTGGCAATGGCAATTCCCGCGCGTAACCCGTGTTTGGTTTCGTGTTCATTGCCACGCAACTCCCTGACTATATCAACGATATATGCCGACTCTTTTAATTCCAAGTCAGAACGTGCATGTAATATCTGTAATTCAGTATCCCGATCTGCAAGACCGATATTGATGGTAATCATACGGTCCATCAGGGCATCTTGGGTCTTGTGCGTACCCGCGTATTCTTCTGGATTGGAGGTAAAAATAGCGCGAAAGCTTGAGTGTACGTCCATAAAACCCTCTCCAGCGCCACGTAAACCGGGCAAGTTCAAAATGCCTTCGGACAACACCGATAACAGCACGTTATTGGTTTCTGCCTTCGAACGATTGAACTCATCATAAATCAGCATATCGCCATTGCGACACGCGGTCGTCAAACGGTTATCCACCCACATGCGGTTCATCTGTTCTTCAGTTTTAAGTACCGAATGAATGTAGTTATCGACTAAACTGCTTTTGCGATAGCCAATGTCTTTTCCTGTTAAATCGGAACTTACGAATTCTTCGTTACCTTGCAACAAGGTGACGGGGCGACCCCATTGTGTAGCAAGATGAAATGCTAAAGTTGTTTTTCCTGTTCCCGATGGACCAGCAAAATGTACGGGATAGCCTGCGTGTAAATAAACCAACGCGCGATCTATAATATCTTTTACATAAGAAGTCAGTACAAAATGATCACTCGCCTCTGGAACGACAAGGTCATCTTCCACGGTATAATGTGAAACGGTATTTTGCTTAATCATAAAAATACTCCTGTGCCAAACGGTATATGTTTCCCACACTGGTGGGGCTGAAGCTCTGGATAAAAATCATCAGAGTTGTCTTAGAGAAGATGTTCTTACAGCTGTGGGGCTCTGACTGACAAAATAAAAACACCACAACTAGACCTTTAGTGCCTGATCAGCGCTAAAGGTCTATGAAAAAGTCATTAGTTCAGTGTGAAACTGCATTCCCAATAACCTTGTTTCTTTCTACGTAGGCAGGCTGTTCATCTGCACACATGCTCTTTATGAGCTACAGCGGCAAGATCCCTATTTGCCTTTCTTCGCGCCAAAAAACTCACTAGGTTTTCTTTTAGGTTTTTTGATTTCATCGGCTTCTGTACGCTCGGAAGCCGCTTCTATCGGCTCGAAGAGCTCTGTATGTCGTGATGACGGCGCAGCTGTTTGCTCAACTTCTGGTAGCACAGGTTGTGCACTTCCATGTGCTTCATGTTGGCTTAGCGAACCTTCAACACTTCCAGCCGGAGTCTCATTAAGATGAATGGCTATGCTGGGAATGGTGTTTTTTTTTTAGACGTGGCTGTGCCGAAAAATACGGCGTGAGCACCTGCTCTGTCTTGCGCAACATCTTTGATAAAAGCAGCAACATTGTTAGTCATATCGGCAATGAAAACCGCTCTTTCTTTGGCACTGCGTTCAGCCATACTTTTGCGATTAGCCTTAAAGCTGCCTAATAAATCCAGCGTCTTCTTTGACATATCGGTCAAGAAAGCAGCACGGTCTTCGCGGCCCTGCCGTCCCATCACTTGATGCGTATGCCGAAATTCATTCAGTAAGCGATTAACATCATTGGTATTATCGGTGACAAATGCCGCCCGCACGTGTGCATCTCGCACGCCATTCCTTGCGCGGGTAGCAGCAAAGTCAGCAATTTGCGCGCTTACACTGAAAACTCGTGCATTTTGTTGTGCTAAACGGGATTCACGACTACCGTCAATGTTTCTACGTAACTGCGCCATATCATCTGTTAAGCGTCCCATAGGTATTCTCCTTAGGTTATCACTTTAGCAAAACCCCAAGCAGTAACCTTGAGGTGGTGGAAAGCGCCCAAGCCGCTGAATACTCAACGGCTGGTCACTCTTACTCTTTGGTTAATTAAGCTGGAGTAGCTGCACTGGCGGTAAGACCAATGGCTTCTGCGTATTTCAAATAGGTTTCAACAGAAGCAATAACAACGCGTGCTTCTATAGACAACAATTCGATACCGACCAATGAAACCTTGACCCAAGCATCAATAACAATGCCTTTGTCCAGAATACGGTCTACTACTTCAGCTAAGCTAGAAGAGTCAGTTGATTTTTGAACTTTAGCCATGACGGCGTCTCCTAAAAAGTGTTAATAAATTACAGATGTAATTGGATTTTATGTGCAACGATATGCTGCACAGTAAGAACAAAGCAATTGATGCGCCAAATTTTAGGCGTTAGAGTGTTTTTGGACATAAGTAATTTGTTTTTCGCATGGTGTTTTTTGAGTGCTTTGAATAATAAAGATATTTATTATTTTTGATCAGTGTAGGGCGGTATTGAATAAAGCTTTTTACAGTGAAAAATTAGGAGTTTGTTGCTAACAATGGATCGAATTACTATACGACTATGGTGTCAGTTACCTAGTTAGGTAAGGCGTTTCCTGGTTTGCTGACCATTACACGCTCTTTTACGCATCTCGGGCTAGGATTTCCAGAGCTTGGCTCGTATGTCATCCAGGAGCACTAAGCAGCAGTGCCCGTAATTGGTTAATAGGGATAAACTATGAAGTGGTGGCCGCCGAGGAGGCAAGAAAAATACAACAGCGTGATTGTCTTTAATGAGCAAAATAAAGCCACCGATGTGGTGGATGATGTTTATGCAGAGTATCGGGTTCCCGATGATTTGATTTGGTAGAAACCAGCGGGGGCTTTACAAAATGCAGCATCGGTTGCGGCCTTGCTCCTTAGCCTGATAAAGCGCCTGATCTGCGCGCTCAAAGGCCGATTCATCGGTGTCATTCAGGGTAAACTCGGTAATGCCACAGGAAATGGTAATGGCAACAGAGGCGCCGCTGGCATTAAAGCCGGTTTTTTCAATAGTCTGACGCAGCTGGTTGGCTACTATTAACGCGGATTGGCTGTCGGTGTTCGGCAGCAGCATGGTAAATTCTTCACCGCCAAAGCGGGAAATAAAATCGGTTGCGCGGGAATGGTCGGACAATTGTTTGGCGATTAACAGCAGTACTTTATCGCCGGCTTTATGACCATAGCTATCATTGATGTTTTTGAAATGATCGATGTCCCAGACGATGAGGCTTAAGGGTGAGTGATAACGTTTCCAGCGGGCCAGTTCGGCTTCCAGGCGTTCGTTATAGGCATTACGATTGGGTAGGCCTGTTAATGTGTCGCGCAATGCCTGGTTATTGGCAATTTTCAGTTTTGATTTGAGGTCGCTGGATTCTGACTCCATGTCTTTTATTTTATTGACCAAGTCATCGAGTTGTTGCTGGGTTTTTTGGCGTTGAACAGCCTCTTTTTGGTTATGTTCCTGGATTTCCTTGGCAATCGTTGCTAACCGATTGTTAATGACGCCTTTTAAAGGCTCCAGTTTGGTGGCGTTGGTCGAGCTTAACTTCAATTCTTCCATCTGTTCGGAAACGGATTGATCGAGTTTGCTTCTGTTTTCGGCCGATTCTATTGCAGCCGAGCTGGCTCCCAGCACGCTTACATCCAGTGCCGCCAGTTGCTCGGTAATATGAGAGAGAAATTTATCAATGTCTTGCTGTTCAGATTGGCTGTGTTGTTTTATCTTAAGCAGCAGTTTAAAGGATTTATCCAGAATTGTTTCAAACGCTGTTGTGGTTCGATTAGGAGCAGTGAGCAATTGTTTTGCGGTTTGTGCCTGTTGATCAAAGATGCTGGGGATTTCGATACCTTCCAGCAAAAGTAATAATTGCCTACTGACAATTCCTATATCAATGTGGTTGGCGATGATAGTTGGCGTTGATATGTCGTCGTCTGGTTCGATAGCTTCAAGTATGGCGATAAATAATTGATTGGAGGTTTCGAATTTTACGGTATCAGTTTTTTTCTTCAGCAGTCTTAGTGCGTTTTGTTGTGTTTCAGTATTATATTGTTGAAGTAGGAAATCAAACAGAAGTTCGGTTTCCACTGACTGGCTTTGAGGCGGCGTATGCTTGATCTGGGAGACGGAGGTGGTGAATTTTTCAAGTTCATCTTTAAGCGCTTGGCTGTTTATGCCGTTTTTTAATTGATCGCGTATACCCTGCAGGTGCGGATCCAGGAGAGGGTCGAGGCCAGTGGTTGCGATAGTCAGGCGTATTATTGTTTTACAAAGCAGGTCTTCTTTTTCCTTGTAAGATTCTTCTGATTTCTTGCAAGAAGCCTCCGACTGTTCCTGTTCATCAAGCAGATTTAAATATTTCTCTTTCCATTTGTTCGGGTCGGTTGCCTTATTAAAAAAACTCATGATGGACCTTGTCAATGCTTAAGGAGGATTGTTTGTACAACAGGCGACTTTGTCAGAAGTCGCCGCATTGATGTCTCATTTGCCCAAACAATAAAATATTTATAAAGAAGTAATCTGCTGATAACGGGTGCAGTTATTTTGCTTTGCTTTCCTGCTGGATCAGTTGATTCATAACTTCAATCATTTTTTCATGAGAACCGGCTGTAGGGCCATTCGTTTTATACTTGCCGTTAATAATGATAGCGGGAACGCCGGTCACGCCGTAACGACTGGCCGTGGCGGCCGCCTGACGCATTTTGGCGTCGACCAGAAATGAATTGTAGGCATCATGGAATTCGGCTTCGTTAACGCCGTGCGCAACAAAGAATTTAGCCAGCTGATCTTCGGTCTCAAGGTTTTGTTTTTTGTTTTGTATAGCGTCAAAAAAGTCGCCATGAACTTTATCGACTACGCCAAGCGCTTCAGCAGTAAAATAAGCTTTGGCGTGCTTGCCCCAAAGATCACTGAATACAGCGGGTTGGCGGATAAATTCAACGTTCTTAGGCAGGCTTTTTACCCATTTTTCCAGCAGCGGTTCAAAGCTATAGCAATGTGGACAGCCGTACCAGAAGAATTCAATGATTTCAATTTTATCGGGATTATGGGTGGGTTGGGCCGGTGACAGGGTTTCATAACCAACCGATTCGGCTTTTAGCAAGGCTGAGAAGGAAAATAACAAGATTAATAAGCTGGTTTGGGTAATTTTTTTTAACATGGCTACGGTTCTCTATTGGTTTTGTAGGGCGGTTTCACTTCGTGCTCTAACGAGTCGCGTTACGACTACATGGACAGATATTTGCTCCTCGGTAATTGCTCCTGCATTACTCTACTACACGCCATCCATGGCGTTATGCAATATCTGCATTCACCACATCCATGTGGATTATGCAGGAGGTAGCGCAACGCACGAGCAGTTGCCGAGCAATCCGCCAAACTTTATATACAAATAGGCGGATTGCTAAAGCAAATCCGCCCTACACTCATTTCATCATTGATATGCGATAAGAAACGGCTTTTATTTCCTCGTCGGTCATTTTTTTGGCAATCATGTGCATGATGTTTTCCGGATTGTTGCTGCGTGCGCCGGATTTAAAGTCGGTAAGCGTTTTGATTAAATAATCGGCGTGTTGCGATTTTAATGCCGGAAACGAAGCCGGTTTATTGCCCTCGCCAAAAGGACCGTGACAGGCGATGCAGGCGGAGACTTCGCTTTTTAGGTCACCGTTCCGGTACAGGTCGCTGCCCTTGGCAATCAGGGTCTGGATGTCTTTGTTGCCGGCCGGTTTTTCGTCTTCATCGTCAGCAGCCAAGACCGGCATGGCGTTTTCGGAAATCTTTTGCGCCGCGTAGTATGCGGAAATGTCCGCCATATCTTCGTCAGTTAATGATAGCGCCATAGCCGACATCATCGGGTCGCTGCGGCTGCCGTCTTTGAATGCGCGCAACTGCCGTTCCAGATAGGAAGAATGTTGCTGTGCAAGCTTGGGAAATGTTGCTACCATGCTGTTGCCGTTGTCTCCGTGACAACTGGCGCAGGACTCTGCTTTTTGTTTTCCTGCGTTAACATCGCCTTCTGCATGTAAAATACCTGTAGCGCTGGTCAACGCCAGAGAAATTGAAAGTATCTGCCATTTTTTCTTCATCAAATTCCCCTTTGGAATGATTAATCATTTATCGTAGGGGCAATCCCTTGTGGTTGCCCGAGGCACAGGGCAACCACAAGGGATTGCCCCTACAGTTTTAAATTTTACTCTAAATAGTAACGCTAAGCGAGACAACGATGAACCCAGTTTACACCCAAGCAAAATTTATTAACAGTTCGCCACATCTTCGTGACACGCCTCCGGATCAGGGCATGGAAGTGGCATTTGCCGGGCGCTCAAATGCGGGTAAATCCAGCGCAATTAATACTTTAACCCGGCAAAACGCATTGGCTCGAATCAGTAAGACGCCGGGCAGAACCCAGATGCTTAATTTTTTCGAAATTAATGAGCAGCAACGGTTTGTCGATTTGCCGGGTTACGGCTATGCCAAAGTGCCTTTAGCGGTGAAGAAAAAATGGCATGAGTTGATGGAAACGTATTTAACCAGCCGCAAGTCATTATGCGGCATTATTCTGGTGATGGATGTGCGCCATCCGCTAACCGAATTCGACTGGCAGATGATAGAGTGGTGCGAACATACCGGGCTGCCGCTGCATGTATTGTTAACCAAGGCGGATAAGTTGAATTACGGGGCGGCTAAAACGACTTTGTTGCAGGTGCAAAAGGAGTTAAAGGATGCCAGTTTCCCGTTGACGATACAGCTGTTTTCGTCGTTGAAAAAAATCGGCATTGATGAGGTGCATAGTGCACTGGATCATTTGTTTAATCCTGTTGACCAGGAGCAGCAGGATCAGAGCAAAATATCGACACCTTCCTGAGCAAGCAATAATTCGCAGCCGGTTTCCGGGTGGTTTTGCAGCAAGCTTTGATAAATGGCATCAAGGCTTGCATCGCTACGGGTGGGTTCGTGGTGGGTAAAAAATAGTTTTTTTGCGTTTGCGGCAGTGGCCAGCTTTATCCCCGAATCATAAGTGCCATGCCCCCAGCCTTGTTTGGAGGCATATTCCTCATTGGTATAGGACGAGTCGACGATCAACGCATCGACATCTTTCATGGCCAGTACCACTTCGTTCCATTTGGCATCGACAAAAGACTGGAATTCAACATATTCATCATCTTCCGGATCATAGATGTTGAGTTGCGGTTCGTAATCGCCGGTAAAAAAAATGGATTGCCCGTCGCAATCGATACGGTAGCCGAAATTTAACACCGGATGACTGAGTACAATCGGAGTGATCGTGGCGCTGCCGACCTTGACCGGTACGCCCGGCATGACTGTGGTGTAGTTAATCCGTGCATTCAGCTGTGCTTCCCGTATTGGGAAAAAACTGTATTGCAGCTGTACGGAAAGTGCGCGGTTGATGGTTTCATTGGTGACCGGGTCAATCCCGCCGTAGATAGTGATCTGATTGTTGGGGATGAAAATAGGGATAAAAAAGGGCAGGCCCTGTATATGGTCCCAATGGGTATGGGTAATGAAGATATGCGCCTGGATGGGCATTTCTTTCAGCAGGTTTTGTGCAAGTGCGTGGATGCCGGTACCAGCGTCAATAATGATTAAATCATTGTCATCGGTTCTGATTTCAATGCAGGTGGTATTGCCGCCGTATTTAACGGTATTGGGCCCTGGTGTGGGTATGGATCCTCTAACGCCCCAGAATTTAAATTTCATTGTTGTCCTTCGACTGCATGGAGGTAGGTGGTGGAAGCAATGCAGGAGCGCAAACCGAGCACTACAAGTTAATAAAAGACTGAGCTTCTGTTTTGATCGATTCCAAATTCCCTAAAGCCCCGCACATGCCAGGCAGATCCTGGCCAAAACGGGCGACAATGGATTGGGGGAAGTCTTCTATCAGAGGATTGCCGCTATCACCGAACTGCATGTATTTGCTGATTTGATTGGCCGCAAAAACGCAGTCCCTTAAGACATTTTGGCTAAGATCCAGCTCATGATGATGAGCGATGGCATCAATTAACGTCTCGGACAGATCCCATTTTTCGGCCAGCATTTTACCTGCCTGTGTATGACTAATGCCGATAAATTCGAGTTCGGTTTGGTGCAGGGGCAGTTGTTGTTCTTTGCTTTTTTCCAGCGCAAGTTTAAATTCATTGGGCATAAATTCGGCGAACACCACCTTGCCAAAGTCATGCAGTAATCCGGCAACAAAACAATCGCTGCATTCTATTGAGGACAGGCTGATGCGTTCAGCAAGCATTTTACTGATGGATGCGGTGGTTAAAGAATGCAGCAGGAAACTGGAGGTGTTGAAATTGGCCTTGTTGTCGGCATTCAGCATGCCCATTGCGGCGACGCCTAAAGCCATGTTCTTTATGGTGTTAAGGCCAATATGCACGACTGCCCGTTGCACCGAGGTGACTTTGTGAGGCAGGCCGTAGAAAGATGAATTAATGGACTTAAGGATTTTAACGGTCATGACCGGGTCGCATTCAATCACACGGACAATGTCTTTTGCCGAAGCATTGATGTCTGACGTTAACTGCACGACTTGCTGGACGCTTCTGGGGAAAGCGGGCATTTTCTCAACGAGGACGATGAGTTTTTCGTTTTTTGAGTTCGACATTGTGTGTGGTTAAGCAGTAATAACTATTAGAGCATAGCAGAGAAAAGGAGTTGTTAGTCATGTGGATCCAAGTTATACCGCCACTATAATACAAACCGTCATAATACCGAAAAATAATAACTAACAGTTAATGAGCTTCATCCCAATTATTTCCAATACCTATGTCGACAATCAGCGGCACATTAAGCTCGGTAGCCGCACACATCAGGGTTCTGATATTCGCTGCGCAGTCGTCGACATGATCTTCGGCAATCTCAAATACCAGTTCGTCATGCACCTGCATGATCATTTTGGCATCCGGTTTATCCCGATACAACCACCGGTCGGCGGCAATCATGGCGCGTTTAATGATGTCGGCTGCGGTTCCCTGCATCGGCGCATTGATGGCGGTGCGTTCGGCATACTGGCGGCGCGCTGCATTGCGTGAATTTATCTCTGGTAAATAAAGTCGTCTGCCGAATAATGTTTCAACATAGCCCTGTTCTCGAGCTAGCCCTCTGATGCTGTCCATATAGTTTTTGACGCCCGGATAACGGGCAAAATACAGATCAATATAAGATTGCGCCTGGCCGCGCGACAAGCCCAGTTGCTGCGCCAGTCCAAAGGATGACATGCCGTAAATCAGGCCGAAATTGATGGCTTTGGCGGAACGGCGCAAATCGGTGGTGACTTGCTCGGGAGCGACGCCAAACACTTCCGCCGCTGTGGCTCGGTGTACGTCCTGCCCTTCGGTAAAGGCTTTTAACAAACCTGCATCGGCGGATAAATGCGCCATGATGCGTAATTCAATCTGCGAATAATCGGCGGCGACAATTTTTTTGCCTTCGGGAGCGATAAACGCCTGACGGATTTTGCGGCCTTCTTCGCTACGTATCGGGATGTTTTGCAGGTTGGGATCGGAGGAAGACAGTCTGCCTGTTGCGGCTACCGCCTGATGGTACGAGGTATGAATCCGTCCGGTTTGCCCGTCAACCTGTTGCGGCAGTTTGTCGGTATAAGTTGATTTCAGTTTGCTTAAACTGCGGTACTCCAGAATCAGCTTGGGCAGCGGATAATCGAGGGCCAATTCCTGCAATACCGATTCTTCCGTAGACGGCTGGCCTTTTGGGGTTTTTTTTAACACCGGCAGCTTTTGCTGATCGTAAAGGATGTCCTGGATCTGTTTGGGCGAGCCCAGGTTGAAGGTCTGTCCGGCCAGATCGTGAGCGTGTTGCTCAAGCGATATAATCTGGCTGGAAAGCTCAAGGCTTTGTTGCGCGAGCATCGCGGCGTCGATTAACACGCCGTTGCTTTCAATGCGGGCCAGCACGCTGATTAGCGGCACTTCCATTTCTGTATATAACTCAAGCAATTTTGGCTGCTGCGCCAGCTTTGCAGCCAGTACCTGATGCAGTTGCAGGGTGATGTCGGCGTCTTCTGCGGCGTAAGGTGCGGCCTGTTCTATAGGCACCTCCTGAAAGCCTATTTGTTTTGCGCCTTTTCCGGCTACATCTTCATAATGGATGGTTTCAACGCCCAGATATTCCTTAGCGAGGTCATCCATATTGTGTTTGGTTGCGGTGCTGTTTAGCACGTAGGATTCGAGCATGGTGTCGTGGGCGATGCCGCGCAATGCAATGCCGTGATTGGCCAGTACATGCATATCGTATTTCAGGTTTTGCCCGAGTTTGGCTTTGTCCGGGTTTTCCAGCAGAGGCCGCAGTTTTTCCAGTATCTCAGAACGGTTCAGCTGATCCGGCACTCCGGGATAGTCATGAGCCAGCGGCACATAGGCGGCTTTGCCGGGCGTTACCGCAAAGGATACGCCGACTATCTGTGCCTTGCTGTAATCCAGGCTGGTGGTTTCGGTATCGAACGCAAACAATTCGGCTTTTTCCAGTTGCTCAAGCCAGTCATTAAAGTGCTGTTTGGTTAACAGGGTTTCATAATTGGAGTCGATTTTGGCGGGCTTATCTTCGGTCTGCGCAGCTTCAATAGGGGCTGTCCTACGCTCAGTCGAAGGGCTCAGGTCTGGCGTAGTCGAAGAACCTGTGCTGAGCTCAGTCGAAGCATCCAGCGTTTTTAGCCAGGACGAAAAGCCCAGTTCGGCCAATAAAATTTTCAGCTCCGCCTTGTCCATCGGTTGCTGTTTCAGGTCTTCGATGCTGTAAGGCAAATCCAGGTCGCATTTAATGGTGGTCAGTTGTTTGGATAAAGGAAGTTGATCCAAACTGGCGCGCAGGTTCTCGCCGATTTTGCCGCCGATTTCATTGGCGTGGGCGATCAGGTTTTCCAAGGTCTGGTATTGCTCCAGCCATTTTGCCGCCGTTTTGGGGCCGACTTTGGGCACGCCGGGAATATTGTCGACGGTATCGCCGATCAAGGCCAGGTAATCGATAATCTGCTCCGGCCTGACGCCGAATTTGTCGATAACGCCCTGAATATCCATGCGCGTGTTGGACATGGTGTTTTCCAGGATAATGTGCTCGGTGACCAGCTGCGCCATATCCTTGTCACCGGTGGAAATGATCACGTCGTAGCCTTGTTGCTCAGCGTGTTGCGCCAGTACGCCCAGCACATCGTCGGCTTCCACGCCGGATTCGATAATCAACGGTAAACCCATCGCCCGAATCAGGTTGTGCAGCGGGGCGATCTGTACCCGCAAATCATCAGGCATAGGCGGTCGATGAGCCTTGTACTGATCGTAAAGCTCGTTACGAAAGGTTTTGCCCGGCGCATCGAAGACTATGGTGATATGGTCGCTGTGGTAGTCGGCGATCAGTTTGCGCAGCATATTGCTGACGCCGTAAATTGCGTTGGTGGGTTCGCCATTCGCGTTGGTTAGCGGCGGAATGGCATGGTAAGCGCGGAATAAAAAAGAGGAACCGTCAACCAGGATCAGGCGTTCCCTTTGACATTGCTCAGGGTAGGTTTGTGTTTGTTGGGACATAAATTAGACTCAAGGCTAAGGGACTATTAACTATGATTAATAGAACGCAGATGACGCAGGTTAGGCGGATTTACGCGGATTTTTAAAAGCCGAATTTGTTATGCACTTTTAAATCTGTGTTTCATTTTTGTTACAAATATAACGAGTGGAATCGCTAATTAACTACTTCCTTAATCTTATTAAATCATAATCATCTGCGTCATCCGCGTTCCATTTCTTAACGCCTTAAGTTTTGCGCTTAACGTCGACGATATTAGGCAATTGACTTATTTTATTAAGTACTTGGCTTAACTGATCGGTATTCTCAATTTGAATAGTCAAATTGAGCAGCGCTGAAAAATCGGGATGCGTATCCAGTGCCGCATTGGAAATATGGATTTTTGCCTGAGCCAAAATCTGGGTCACGTCACTGAGCAAATTATGGGAGTTAAAGGCATGGATGACAATAGGCACGGCATAGCTGGCCTTTTTTGCGCCCCAGTTAACCGCAATCAGCTGGGCCTGTTTTTCAGGATCTAGGTGCAAAATATTTTCGCAGTCTTGACGATGGATAGTAATGCCTTTCTTATGGGAAATATAACCAATAATGTCGTTGCCCTGAATCGGCGAGCAGCAGTGGGCAAACGAGGTCAGGACATTATCAATGCCGGCTACGGAAATTTCTGATTTAGCCTCGGGCTTTTTGCGCTGAATGGATGTTGCCGGTGCTTCCAATTCAGGCACCTTAAAAAACGCCGCAAGCTGGCGGCTATTAATGTCGCTACGGCCTATGGCTTCAAACAGCCTGTCGGTATCCGACTGATGAAAATGTTTAGCCAGCTCCGCCAGATTGAGTATTTTTAACCCCAGTCGTTGGCTTTCCTTGTCCAGAATAGCCTTGCCTGCGGCTATGTTCTGGGCTTGTTGCTGGTTTTTAAGCCAGCTTTTGACTTTGCCGATTGCAGCCGATGTCTTTAAATAGCCCAGATTGGGATCGATCCAGTTGTGATTGGGGCCGCCCTCTTTTGCAGTTAAAATTTTTACCTGCTCGCCGGATTTTAAGGTATAGGTCAGCGGCACAATGCGACCGTTGATTTTTGCCCCGCGGCAGCGGTGTCCTATTTCGGTATGGATCGCATAGGCAAAATCCAGCGGCGTAGAGCCTTTAACCAGGTCGATTAATTTGCCGGCCGGCGTTAAAACGTAGACGCGATCATTAAATAATTCGCTGCGAAAGCTTTCGGACAGCGCTTCATCGCCGCCACCCTTTCGACTGCTGGTTTCGTCCAGCAATTTGCGCAGAGAGGCGATGTTTTTTTCGATGGCCGCGTCATGCTTGCCGCCTTCTTTGTAAGACCAGTGCGCGGCAACCCCCAGCTCGGCAAAGTCGTGCATTTGTTGGGTGCGGATTTGCACCTCGATACGATTGCCGTCGGCATCGATAATGACGGTATGCAGGGACTGGTAACCGTTCTCTTTGGGATTGGCGATGTAATCGTCAAATTCCTTAGGGATAGTTTGCCAAAGGCTATGTACGATGCCTAAGGTGGCGTAACAGGAAGTCAGGTTGTCGACAATAACGCGCACCGCCAACAGATCATAAAGTTCGTCTATGTCCAGTTGCTTGCGAAGCATTTTTTTCCAGATGCTGTAAATATGCTTGGGGCGGCCGTAAATCTCGGCTGAAACCCCTTGTTCGGCAAGTTTTCCCTGTAACAGTGCAATAAAGTTATTGATACAGTTTTCCCGTTGCGCACGGTTATCGGTCAGCGACTTGGCTATGCGGAGATAGGATTGGGGCTCCAGATAGCGGAAGGCCATGTCTTCCAGCTCCCATTTTAACTGATGAATACCCATCCTGTTGGCAATCGGCGCATAAATGTCCAGCGTTTCCTGAGCAATAAAACGTCTGAGTTCGTAAGATTCCCTGGGTAAAACCTTAAGTCGTTGGATCCGGTAAGCCAGCTTTATCAATACGGCGCGGACATCCTGAGTCATGGACAGCAGCATTCGACGCAAGGTTTCTGTTTGACTCGGCTGGTCGGTCATTTCCAGGGAATAAACGGTTAACTTGTTCAGCCAATTAACATCGTCAACCAGCGTTGCAACCGTTGCGCCAAACTGTTGTTTAATATTGGGCTTGGGATTTAGATTGGCCAATCGCGGATCGCTTAAGATCGCGGCGAGGATGGTGTCCAGGTCGACGTTAAAATCCATCAAAACGGCTGCTACCTCAACGCCCTTGGGCCGGAAGTAATGGGGATCTTCAGGAATTTGCGCAATAATCGCCAGCGCCCTATTTATCTGTTCGGTATCGGGGGCGGAAAATCCGTTAAACATCTGTTTATTCGGCGCGGTGTTTTTTTTCATCAAACGATAGACAATAATTCGAAAATTTGATGGTTATAATAGGCCAATGCCGATAAATGTAACAAGCATTCTTTGCCTACATGGATGTAGGTAAGGGGCGTGAGCACGACTGTATGGATGCAGGAGGTACGACCCCGCGGAAGGGGAGGTAGAGCAATTGCCGAGAGCGCCAAAAAAGGGGCTTTAGGCGACGCAGGAGCAGTTGCCGGTGAGTGGAGGCTTCGCCTAAAGCCCCTTTTTTGGTGTAAACTGTTGGAACGCATCTATATATAAATACGTATCCTAATTTATCGAAATGCGCGAGATAAATCTAGGATGCCCGCGGTTGTTAGCGCTAATCCAACGGCTACAGCGGCAGGGTTATATTTTAATAATTTAAAGTTGAAAAAATGAAAATCACTATATTCGGCAGCGGTTATGTAGGGCTAGTAACCGGCACGTGTCTTGCGGAAGTCGGCAATGATGTTATCTGTGTTGATATCGATGAGGCAAAAATTGCCAAGCTGCAACAGGGCGTCATCCCGATCTATGAGCCGGGACTCGAAGTCATGGTCAAGGAAAATCAATCGGAAGGACGACTGAGATTTACTACCGATATTAAGGAGGCCGTGGATCACGGCGTGTTTCAATTTATAGCTGTAGGTACGCCGCCGGATGACGACGGCTCAGCTGATTTGCAGTATGTATTGGCCGTTGCCAAGAGCATAGCCGAGAATATGGACGAGTACCGGGTGGTGGTTGATAAATCGACGGTGCCTGTGGGTACGGCAGATAAAGTTAAAGCGGTCATGCAGCAGGTTTTGGCCAGCCGCGGCAAAGATCTGGAGTTTGATGTGGTTTCAAATCCCGAGTTCCTGAAAGAGGGCGCGGCGCTGGATGATTTTATGAAACCGGATCGAATCGTTATCGGTACCGATAACCCCAGAACGGCGGAATTGCTCAAGGCCCTCTATGCGCCGTTTAACCGCAGTGTTGACCGGGTCATCACCATGGATATACGTTCGGCCGAATTAACCAAATATGCCGCAAATGCGATGCTGGCGACTAAAATCAGCTTTATGAATGAGTTGGCAAACCTGGCGGAGCATTTGGGTGCCGATATTGAACATGTAAGGCACGGCATAGGCTCTGATAGCCGTATCGGCTACAGCTTTATTTATCCCGGTTGCGGATATGGCGGCTCCTGTTTCCCTAAAGACATAAAAGCGTTGGAAAGAACGGCAAAGGAGCATGGCTATCATGCCGAATTGCTGAATGCAGTAGAGAGTGTCAATAATCGACAAAAACACCGCTTGTTTGAAAAGATTAACAAACATTATCAAGGTAATTTAACCGGCAAGGTATTCGCCCTGTGGGGACTGGCGTTTAAGCCCAATACCGATGACCTGCGCGATGCGCCAAGCCGGGTTGTGCTGGAAGCCTTGATTGATGCCGGTGCAACTGTTCAGGCTTTTGACCCGGAAGCAGTGGAGGAAGCGCGGCGGCTTTATGGCGACAAGCCGGGCTTGAATTTTTGCAATTCGCCCAAGGACGCCGTAAAGCAGGCCGATGCGCTGGTGATTGTGACGGAATGGAAGCAGTTTCGCAGTCCTGATTTTGACGTGCTGAGCCAGCAGCTGCGGGATAAAGTGATTTTTGACGGCCGTAATATGTATGAGCCGGACAGGGTTAAAAACAGCGGGTTGGCCTATTACGCGATAGGACGATAAAAAGAATTGTATTTACATGGCAAACGGCTAAACTTAGGGGCGAATGGTTAATAATATTACTTGGTTGGCTATCTATAAAGACTATTCATAAATCATAAATCTATAATTATTTACAATAGGAAAATAAAGATGAAAAGATTATTAGTCGTGTTAGTTGCCGCTTTTTGCTCATTTAATGTCATGGCTTCACCGGTAAATATCAATACCGCTGATGCAAAAACCATAGGCGAAGCCTTGTCGGGTATAGGCCTGAAAAAAGCCCAGGCCATTGTTAAGTACCGGGAAGAAAAAGGCGCTTTCAAGGCAGTCGAAGAGTTGGTTAATGTCGATGGAATCGGCGAGAAAACCGTTGCAAAAATCAAAAATGATGTCTTGTTAAGCGATGCCGTAGTCGCGGATCAAAAGATAGATAAAAAGACAGAAGAAAAAGCCAAGTAGATTATTAGTAGGCATTTTAAGAGACCGGCAGTCCCTCTGGGGCTGCTGGTTTTTTGTTGTGTGGGTGTCTCACCTTGCTTAAATGTAATGCTGTTTTGGGCTGATTCATTCCAGCGAGAGGATAAATTCCCATTGGTCTTTGCTTACCGGCATGATGGATAACCGGTTGCCGCGTCTTACCAGCGCGAGATCCCCCAGTTCTTGCTGGAGTTTCAATTCTTTAAGTGTGATGGTACGTGACAGGGTTTTGACGTATTTAACGTCTACCATGAACCAGCGAGGATGTTCATGATCGCTTTTGGGGTCGAAATGCTTGTCATCCGGATCGAAAGCCAAAAAATCGGGATAGCCTTCTTTAACGATTTCCATAATGCCGACTATGCCAGGCACATCGCAGTTGGAATGATAGAAAAAAACCTGATCGCCCAGTTTCATGTCGTCCCGCATCATGTTCCTGGCCTGATAATTACGCACACCGTCCCAATGTTCGGTCTGGTTGGGCTTGTTGTACAGATCGTTAATCCCGAAGGTGTCGGGTTCGGATTTCATCAGCCAGTAGTTCATGGGGATTCTGTTTTAGTGGGGGTATTGTGGTGCATCTCCCGCCTGCGCCGTAATGTGCTTTCGTCCTTGAACCGGAGGTTCAAGTGGGGACGTGGCCGGTAAATCAGGCTTCCCGTATGAAACGGGCATGCGCACCAGTACTGGTATCCGTCCCCGGGGTAAAAACAGGTTCAGGAAACACCCAGCACACTCTCGAACGCCGCAGGAAATGCAGGACAGTATTCTAGCGTGTTTAATGATTTTCTAAAACGTTTTCTATTTTGTGAGTCATTTTTGTCAGAGACTCATTCAGGGTTTGGGTGAGTGCAGCATTTTGACTTTTCATTAATTGCAGCTCATGAGCCAAGTTGAGCGCCGCCATGACCGCAATCTTTTCAGCGCCTGCCACTTTGCCGGAATCTCTCATTTGCCGCATTTGAGCATCAAGCTGTCTCGCCGACTGGATCAGGTCGTTTTGCTCGTCAGGAGCGCAGGCAATTTTATATTCCTTGCCCAGAATGGTCAGGGATACCGGTTGAGGTTTTTTGTTCATGATCCGTTTTCCATTGCTTTTAGGCGAGTAATCATCGCTTCAACACGGGTTCTGGCCAGCGTGGTTTTTTCCAGCAGCTTGGCTTTTTCCCGAACTAATGAATCCTGCTTGGTTTTTAGCGAGTTGTTTTCATTTTTTACGTTGGCGTATTGCTCGATAAGCTGATCCAGCTTATCTTCGAGTTCTTTTAATTCTAAAGAATGATTTGATTGTGTCATGGTAATAACTAGGTTGTTGCATGGAGGATGCGCAAAATATTGCGTATCCTCAGGGCGATTCAAGATTAACAAATATTATCCAAGTTTATGATCAATGGTAGCATAAGCGATATTTTTAGTCCGCGATAGTGAAATTATTATGTGGAATTTATGACCTACCAAGTAATTAATGAAATAGTTGTACAAGGCGATGCTGAACTTTCGGCGGCGCAAGCCCACGGCATGGCGACGGGCATGTTATGCGCCAATGAACAGGCTCAGAGTGCCGAGTGGTTAACCGAGTTGTTTTTGCATGCAGCGCCGGTAGCAGATGAAGACAGGATAACGTTGGTGCATTTGTTCGAGGATACGCAAGATTTATTGGCGAGCGATGACTTCGAATTTGACTTGCTTTTGCCGGGCGATGAGGCCTTGTTGAGCGAGCAGGTCGAGGCGTTAACTCACTGGTGTCGGGGTTTTTTGTTGGGTGTGGGATTTACCCATGCGGCTTCCGACTTGTCCAGGGAGGCGACAGAAATATTAAAAGACATTGCCGAATTCACCAAGCTGGATACGGAGGCTGAAGGCGAGGATGATGAGAGCGATTTTATGGAAATTACCGAATACATGAGATCGGCGGTTTTGTTGCTGCGGAGCGAATTGAATGACGGAGGTGAAAGGTTCAAGGCGAAAGGTTCAAGGTAAAACTTCTTTCAACTGTAGCCTTTTACCTTGAACCTTAGACCTTTTACCTGATTTTAAAATGAAACAAAGTGAATTTAAAAAACGCCGCAAGCAATTAATGCAACACATCGGCATCGGCAATATTGCGCTGATAGGCAGTGCAGCAATCCGTACTCGCAACCGGGATGTGAACTATCCGTTCCGGCAGGACAGCGATTTTTATTATCTGACCGGCTTTAATGAGCCGGATTCCTTGGCCGTTTTTATCCCCGGACGCAAACAAGGCGAATACATTTTATTTTGCCGAGAATTCGACGAAAAAAAGGCTTTATGGGAAGGCGCGCACGCAGGTTTAGAAGGTGCGACCACGCATTATAAGGCCGATGATTCTTTCCCGATTGACGACCTGGATGATATTTTGCCGGGCATGCTGGAAGACAAGGGCAAGGTTTATTATCCGATAGGGCGGGATTCCGATCTTGACCACAATTTATTGGTCTGGATCAATCATATCCGTAGCCAGTCTAGAAGCGGTGTCACTGCGCCGGGCGAGCTGGTTTCGCTGGAACATGTTCTGCATGAAATGCGCCTGTTCAAGAGCGCTGAAGAGCTTAAATTGATGCGCCGCGCCGCAGATGTTTCCGCCAAGGCTCATGTTAAAGCTATGCAGAAGTGCAAGCCCGGCCTGTATGAGTACCAGATAGAAGCGGAAATTATTTATAACTTTATCCAGGACGGCTTGCGCGCGGTTGCTTATCCGTCGATAGTGGCAGGCGGAAAAAATGCCTGCGTACTGCACTACACAGAAAATGCCGATAAATTAAAAAGCGGCGATTTACTGCTGATTGATGCCGGTGCGGAATGCGACCATTACGCCGCCGACATTACCCGCACCTTCCCCGTTTCGGGGCGCTTTAGTGAGCCGCAAAAACAGCTTTATCAGCTGGTTCTGGACGCCCAAACGGCGGCCCTCGCACAGATCAAGCCGGGGCTGCCTTGGCATCTGGCGCATGATGCGTCGGTTGAGGTGCTCACCAAAGGCCTGGTATCGCTGGGGCTGCTCAAAGGCAAGGTGACTAAGCTGATCAAGGATGAAAAATACAAACAGTTTTACATGCACCGGATCGGTCACTGGCTAGGCATGGATGTACATGATGTCGGCGACTATAAACTGGATAAAGAATGGCGTTTGCTGGAACCCGGCATGGTGCTGACCGTAGAGCCGGGCTTGTATATCCCGGCGGATTGCCTGACCGTTGACGAGCAATGGCGCGGCATAGGCATCCGCATTGAAGACGATGTGCTGGTAACCGCTCTGGGGCATGAAATTTTGACCGGCGGCGTGCCCAAAACCATAGCAGAAATTGAAAACTTAATGCAGGCGACCTGATGCAACATGAATACGACTTAGTGATTGCCGGAGGCGGCTTGGCAGGTAACTGTCTGGCGCTGGCGTTAAAAGAAACCGGATTGAAGATTGCGATAATTGAGGCCAGCACCCGCGAGCAATTACATGATTCTCCTGCCGGTGACCGGGCCTTGGCTTTAGCCGCCGGTACCGTAAAAATGCTCGAGGCATTGGGGATCTGGCAGGGAATTAATCAAGTCGCTACAGCCATCAAAAAAATCCATATTTCCGATCAAGGCCATTTCGGCAAGGTCAGGCTTTCAGCGCAAAAGGAAAATGTGGACGCGCTGGGCTATGTCATTACCGCAAGGGACATTGAGGCACATGTCGCCAAGCTGGTAGCTGAAACGAATATAGAACTGATCTGCCCTGCCCGACTGGTCGGTTTGATGGCCGGTCATGATGCCGTCAATGTCAGCCTGAAACGCGACGATGAACCGTTAAATATATCGGCCAAATTGCTGATCGGTGCGGACGGCGGCAACTCCTCGGTGCGCAAGCTGTTGGAAATACCTCAGCACATCACCGAGTACGGACAGACCGCGCTGGTCACCACGGTTAAATCATCCCTGCCCCATAACAATACCGCATTTGAGCGTTTTACCGCTTCCGGGCCGTTGGCCTTGTTGCCGGTTGATACCGATCATTGCGCCGTGGTCTGGACGCGCAGCAGTGAAGATGCCGATGCGCTGATGTCCGGCAGCGAAGCGGACTTTTTGGCCGAGCTTCAGCAGTGTTTCGGTTATAAGCTGGGCGAGCTTAATTTGGCAGCACCTCGGCGGGTGTTTCCCTTGTCGCTGATACGCGCCGAAAAAATGATCGCCGATCGAACCGTGATTATCGGCAACGCGGTGCATCAGTTGCATCCGGTTGCGGGACAAGGATTTAACTTAGGCCTGCGCGATGTTGTACAGCTGGCCGAAATGATCATCAAGCAGCATCAGGAAAACCAGGATATAGGCGCCGCCGATTTCTTAACGGCTTATGCCGAATCCCGACAGGAGGATCATGACCAAACCATCGGCTTTACCAACAGCGTGGTGCGGATTTTTTCCAATGACTGGCTGGCATTGGCTGCCGCCAGAAATATCGGCTTGGCGGTACTGGATCATATCCCTGCGGCAAAAACATGGCTGACTCGTCATGCGATGGGTCTGGCCGGACGCTTGCCCCGCTTAGGCAGCAGGAGATAGGACAATGACCGATCGTTATGAAGTAATTGTCGTCGGCGGCGGCATGGTGGGTGCGGCGACGGCTTGCGCGTTGGCGCATGGCGGCGTCAAGGTGGCGTTGCTGGAGCGGTTTAACCCGGAACGGCACTGGCCGCCGGAGCCTATTGATATTCGCGTCTCCGCGCTAACCAAAGCCTCCCAGAACATACTGGAAATGTTGGGTGCATGGCCGGGCATGGTGCAACGCGGCGTTTGCGCTTACCGGGACATGCGGGTATGGGATGCCCGCGCCGATGGCGAATTGCATTTTGATTGCGCCGACACCGAATTTGATGAGCTAGGACACCTAGTCGAAAACAGGGTTACTGTTGCGGCCCTTTGGGATCAGCTGGACAGCTTGCCCTCGGCCACCTGCATTACCCCGGCAACAGTCGTCGATATGCAGCTTAACGAAAACGGCAGACAACTGCGCTTGGAAGACGGTCGGGTCCTTGAGGCCGATTTGGTGATTGCCGCCGACGGGCGCGACTCTGCATTAAGGGCGATGGCAGGCATAGCAGTGACTGGCTGGGAGTATCGCCAGGACGGTTTGGTCGCTACGGTAAGCACTGAAAAGAGCCATCAATTTACCGCGTGGCAACGGTTTCTGGATGAAGGGCCGCTGGCTTTTTTACCGCTGAAAAACGGGCAGTGTTCAATCGTTTGGACCTTGAGTTCTGCAACGTCAAAAACCTACCTGGCGCTTGCGGATCAAGACTTCCTACAAGTTCTGGAGCAAGCTTCGGGCGGCATTCTCGGCAAGATGCTGGATGTCGGTCCGCGCGCTGCATTTCCTTTGCGCTTCCAATATGCGAACAGCTATATCGACCAGCGTTTCGCGCTGTGCGGCGATGCCGCTCACGCAATGCACCCTTTGGCCGGACAAGGCGTGAATGCCGGGCTGTTGGATGCCGCAGCGATTGCGGAGCTGGTCATCCAAACCAAGCAGGACAAAAGACCTTTATCCAGCTCCCGCTTCCTGCGTCGTTACGAGCGCTGGCGTAAAGGCGATAACCTAGTGATGATGTCGAGCATGGATGTGTTGAACAAGACTTATGGCGTGAGCTCGCAGCCCTTGGTCGGCTTGCGCTCGGCAGGAATGAACTGGGTCAATAATTCGGCGCTGGTCAAGGCTTATTTTAACCGCTATGCGATGGGCTTACGGGACGATTTGCCCAAGCTGGCAAAAAAACAAATTTGCTGGTAAGCATAGGGTTTTTGAACTTAAGTATCGGACAGGTTTGCAGTTTTTCGAATTAGAATTTTCCCTGCGCACTGGCTTCTGGTATATTCCGCCTCTAGCGATAAGGTTTGCCTACATGGACAGATTTCGCTCTTGCTTTGCTTGCGGCCGGCAGCGCTTAGTTTCAAAGCGGTGAAGAAAAAAAATTAACTTAAATGAGGTGGAGAGCCATTATGACTGAAGGGTTGTTTATATTAACTACTATTTTTGTTGCCTATATTGTTTATGCAATCATAGACGAACAGAAAACAACTGCTAAATCCAAAGCGCCAGCGGCAAAACCTGAAGCACAGGCAGCAGCCGAGAAACAAGCAAAACCCCAGGTTGCCGTTGCAAAAGAAAAACCGGCCGTAAACAAGCCTGTTGCAGCTAAAACTGTTGCACCTAAAGCTGAGGCAACTAAAGCAGCACCGGCTAAACCGGCGGTAACCAAAGCGGCTGCACCTGCTGCACCTAAGGCAGCCGCAAAACCTGAGGCAACTAAAGCCAAACCGGCGGCTGCTAAAAAAGCCACTGCTGCCGCAGCCTCCGCACCGAGTGCAGGATTAAAGGATCCAAAAACAGGTGAGGTTGCCACGGCGTATAGCAATTACCGATTCACCAAGCGCTGGATAAAAGACGCATTGGTTGCAGAAGGTTTGTTGGATAAGGTCTATACCGCTAATGAGCTGAATGCTGAGACTGACGCGAAAATCAAAACGGCGATAGCAAAGCTGGAAGCCATGAGCAAATATAAGGCTTAGGTTCAAGGTTCAAGGAATATTGAAGGGGAGGCTCTGTGGTCTCCCCTTTTTATTGAGCGTCAAAACCCCTTTATCCTAATCGTTTCGTTTAAATAATAAGCTTTCAAAGAGGATTAGGTATCGGTATGGTTTTTCGCCTTTCGCCTTGCACCTAATTATCCATATCAAGTTTTTTCAATCGGTAGCGTAGCGATCTGGACGATAGCCCCAGCTGTTTGGCGGCGGCCGTTTGGTCCCATTGATTTTCTTCCAGCGCAACGGTGATGGCTTTTTTTTCTATTCTTTCGAGATGATTTTCCAGTGATCCCAACGCCGGGTCAAAATCCTGCGACTTGGCAACATGATGTATATCTATCGGCAGGTTTAAATCATCAATCTCAATGCAGTTGCCGTCATACAGGGCAAGGGCTCTTTCGAGGATATTTTCGAGTTCGCGGACATTGCCCGGAAAAGTGTACCGTTGCAAGGCCGCTAATGCGGATACGGACAAGCTCGGTCTGTCCGGTTTATTGGCACCGGTCAGTTTGGCTAATATATGATCGACAAGGGCGGGTATATCGCCAGGCCGCTCACGTAAGGATGGGACATGAAGATCGATAACATTGATGCGATAATATAAATCCTGCCTGAAACTGCCGTCCCGAACCATATCGTTAAGGTTTTTATGGGTGGCGCTGAGTAAACGAATATCGACCTGAATTTCCTGCTGATCTCCAACCGGGCGAATTCTTTTTTCCTGTATGGCGCGCAGTAATTTGACTTGCAGGGACAGCGGCAAGTCGGCGACTTCATCAAGAAACAAGGTGCCGCCTTCTGCAGCCTGGAATAAGCCTTTTTTATCGCTGAGCGCGCCGGTAAAGCTGCCTTTTTTATGACCGAAAAACTCGCTTTCCATCAGCTCGTGCGGGATGGCTCCGCAGTTAATCGCGACAAAAGCATGGTCGCTACGGGAGCTTTGCTGATGAATTAACCGTGCAACCAGCTCTTTGCCTGAGCCCGATTCGCCGCTGATATAGACCGGCGCCTGACTGCGGGCGAGCTTGCCTATTTTTGCCCTGATCTCCTGCATGATTAAGGATTCGCCCAGCAGCGTGTGGCGGGATCGCCTTTCTTTAGTGGGGCTTGTTGCATCGGAAAGTTTTAATGCATTGTTAACCAGCAGCCTGAGTGCGGGCAGGTCAACCGGCTTGGACACAAAATCGAAAGCGCCTTTTTTCATTGCCAATATCGCCGACTCCATGTTGCCGTGCGCGGTAATAACGGCAACCGGCAGCGGAGCAGGCAATGTTTGTATAAAGTCAACCAGATCCAGGCCGTTGCCGTCAGGCAGTTTCATGTCGGTCAGGCAAAGATCGAAGGACTTTTGCTGTAATAAGGTCTTGGCGCCGGCAACATTTTCAGCGCAGCAAGTCTGAATATTCATCCTGTTAAGGGTGATTTCCAACAGCTCGCGAATATCGGGTTCGTCGTCTACAATCAATGCCAGTGGTTTATTCATAGGTCAATTATGGTTTGTTCCGCATTCAACAAGCAGAGCCGGAAACAGCTCCGGTTATCGTTGGTTAAATAATAGCTCAATTTCGCCTGATTTAATTCGGCTAATTCTTTCGAGATATAAAGCCCCAATCCGGTGCCGCTGGAAGATGTGGTAAAGAAGGGTTCAAACAGCTGGCTCTGGTGTTCACGGCTGATGCCGGAACCGTTATCGATGATCTCTATGCAGGGAGCCTGTTGCAGGGCAAAAGCGCATATAGCTATTGGCCCTGTTTCCGGCTTGCCGTATTTCAGCGCATTTCGACACAGGTTGCCCAGAATTTGCCTTAAATGACCGGGATCTATCAGCGCACATAAGGGTTCATCTGGGTACGAAAGCTTGAATGCGTCAATATCAACGGCATGTTCCAGCGTGAAATTTTTCAGGTAATTGTCCAGCCAGGGCTTTAGATGGATTTTTTCCCGTCTTGAGTCGGTTCTTCTGGAAAGCTGCAAAATATCTTCAATGATATGGTTGACGCGGACTGAGTGGGTCTGGATGATTTCTGTCAGCCGCCGATCCTGAACGGATAGCAGCGGATTTTCAAAGAGCAATTGTCCTGCGTGACTGATAGCGCCTAGCGGGTTACGTATTTCATGGGCAATACTAGCGGTGAGCCTCCCCAGCGAGGCGAGTTTGCTTTGCTGCACCTGCTGATTATAAAGCGCGATATCCTCAAGGATAATCATGTAAAAAAACTCATGACCGGTCGGCAGGGGCATGAATCGGCAATGAATGTCGGATTGATTCGGCAGTTGCAGCAGTACCAGATTCTGTTCGGGATTGGATAGCCAGGTTTGAAAAGCTTCAGTCAAATGATACGAAATATCGCCTAGCTTGACCGGCAGTGCCGCTAAATTTACCAGCCGCAATGCAGATTCATTGGCCATCTGAATGGCCTGCAACTTGTTGGCGATAATGATGCCCGATTGTAGATGCTGGATAATATATTTGTTGAGGTCTTCCAGTTTGGTGATGGTTTGCTGCTGTTGGTCAGCAAGCTGGAATATCTGCTCGCTACGTTTTGCGAGGATATATGACAGCAAGGCAATGGTGAAAAATGCAGCGCCCAGCATTCCGGCATTGGCATAAGAGGTCGAATCAAAGCTGTGCGTGTAATCGGCAACAACTTGTTCGGTCAACACGGACAAACTGGCCAGGGCGGCAAATAACATCGCGCAGCGGCCGCCGATTAACAACCCGCCTGCGGCTATGGATACAGCAAGCAGTGTGCCCATGCCGCTGTTAATGCCGCCTGAGGCATGCATGATCAAGGTGAGGATGATTATGTCGGTAAAAATGAGCAGCTGCGCTTGTGTGGTATAGCTGGTGAGTCGCCAGGTTATGCAGATGCCGGATAGGATTGAGAGCATCAAGTAGCTTTGGCTACTGTAAACGAATAATTGGCTGTCGTAAGTGCCGAGTAATGAAGCATCCGTGGAACTGTAAAACAGCGTGACAAACAGGCCGGCCAGGATGAGTCGATAGCCTAAAAAAACTTTTAGCAACAGCCAGGCTTGTCGTGCCGGAATGCCGTAGCCTTTGGAGAACGGGCAGGGAAAGATGGTTTCGTTGGTATTTGGCGGCATGTTCGTTTTTAAAATGGCGTTTTGCAGGGACTTCGTTAAAATGCTCAGTAACGCCCTTAATCGTAGCATTTAGTTGTCATCTGTGTGTGAAAAATACCCGCCGTCCCTTACCGGTCAATCAAGGAGTCATAAATGAATATTCATGAGTATCAGGCTAAACAGCTGTTTTTGCACTACGCGATACCGGTGCCTGACGGTAAGCAGGCGACGACGCCGGAAAGAGCCGAGCAGGTTGCCGAAGAATTGGGCGGTGACGGTTGGGTGGTTAAAGCGCAGGTTCATGCAGGTGGCCGGGGAAAGGTTGGCGGCGTAAAGCTGGCCAAAAGTCCGGCGGAAGTGGCCGAGTTCAGTCGGGATATGCTTGGAAAACGGCTGGTTACCAAGCAGACCGGTGCGGAAGGCTTGCCGATCAACTCATTGCTGATCGAAAAAACCTACCCGATCAAACGCGAGTTATATTTGAGCGTACTGGTCGACCGGGGCAGCGAGCGCATTATTTTTATCGCCTCGGCAGCGGGCGGCATGGATATAGAAACCGTCGCTCACGAAACACCCGAACAGATTATCTCGGTGCCCGTCCATCCTGCCGCAGGTCTTCAAGGCTACCAATGCCGGAAGGTCGCCTACGCATTGGGACTCAAAGGAGCACAGATCAAAGCCTTGGGGAAAATCATGCAAGGCTTGTACGACCTGTTTTTAGCCAAGGACGCCAGTCAGATCGAGATTAATCCGTTGATAGAAACCGACAGCGGCGAGCTGATAGCGCTGGATGCCAAGATCAATTTCGATGATAACGCGGTAGAAGCGCATCCCGATATAAGGGCGATGAAAGACGCCGACCAGGAAGATGAAAAAGAAAACAAAGCCCAGCAATTCGGGCTGAATTACATCACCCTGGAAGGCAATATCGGCTGCATGGTCAACGGTGCGGGGCTCGCGATGGCGACGATGGATCTGGTCAAACTCAAAGGCGGGCAACCGGCCAATTTCCTGGATGTCGGGGGCGGCACCAGCGTTGAAAAAGTCTGCGAGGCGTTCAAGCTGATCCTGTCGGATCATAGCGTCAAAGCGGTCTTGGTGAATATTTTCGGCGGCATCGTCCAGTGCGACATTATCGCGGCGGGCATCTTGGCCGCCGTCGAACAAGTTCACGTTGCGGTGCCTGTGGTGGTGCGCCTGGAAGGCACCAATGCCGAACAGGGCCGGGCTTTGCTGAGCAACACCGGATTGAATCTTTATGCGGCGGATGATTTGGCGCACGCCGCAGAACAAGTCGTAGCATTGGCGGAGGCCGCATGAGCATTTTAATCGACAAAGACACCAAAGTGATTTGCCAGGGCTTCACCGGCAAACAAGGCACCTTTCATTCCCAGCAAGCGCTGGACTACGGCACCCGATTAGTCGGAGGCGTGACCCCGGACCGCGGCGGCGAAACGCATTTGGGTTTGCCGGTGTTCAACACTGTACAGGATGCCGTCAGCGGCACCGGAGCGACGGCCAGCGTCATTTACGTGCCGCCTTTTTACGCTGCCGACGCGATTCTGGAAGCGGTCGATGCCGGGATTAAACTGATCGTCTGCATCACCGAAGGCATACCCATATTGCAAATGCTGCGCGTTAAGGCGGCGATGGTTGGAACCGGCGCGTTGTTAATCGGCCCCAACTGCCCCGGCGTCATTACCCCCGGCGCATGCAAAATCGGCATCATGCCCGGCCATATTCACCTGCCCGGATCAATCGGCATCGTGTCGCGTTCAGGCACGTTGACTTATGAATCCGTGCATCAAACCACCGCGCAAGGCTTGGGGCAAAGCACTTGCGTCGGCATCGGCGGTGACCCTATCCACGGCATGAATTTCGTCGACGTGCTGAGCCGTTTCCAGACCGACGGTCAAACCAAAGGCATTGTGATGGTCGGTGAAATCGGCGGCGGCGAAGAAGAGGATGCGGCGGAATACATTAAAGCGCATGTCACTAAGCCCGTAGTTGCGTATATCGCAGGGCAAACCGCGCCTCCCGGAAAACGCATGGGCCATGCCGGAGCGATAGTCACCGGCGGCAAAGGCACGGCGGAAGGCAAAGTTGCCGCGCTTAAGGCGGCGGGGATTGAAGTGGTCAGTTCGCCGACCGATATCGGCGTGGCGATGAAAGGGTGTTTGTAAGCCCATCCTGATCTGGGCAAACAGCCAGACCTTCTAGGGTTTAAACTTCGGAAAGTCTAATAATTCGCGTTGAGTTCCATTTAATTTGAAAGCCTTGAATTTCAAGAGAACATCTTAGTCAACAGACTGGTATATATTGAACAGATTCTTATAAAAATATGGAAAAAATAATTTCTAAAATTACTACCAGAAATTACCGAAACTTGGTTAATGAAGATGGTGTTGCCTTAAATAACCTGAATATCTTAATCGGCTCAAATGGTTCTGGTAAAAGTAATCTGGTAGCTACACTGGAGTTTTTCAAAAACTGTTTAACACCCACTTCTGACTTGGATAGTAGAGGAATTACTGCGTTTCAAAATGCATTGTCCAAGCTTGGGTATAATATATTAGATGCCAGTATTAAAAGACCAGCGAAGGTAAGCTTTGAGTTCGAATTCCCCAATATATGTTCAGTTAGTGAGACATTTGTTTTAACTCTTTATGTAGATAAAGTCGTATCTATTGCCGAAGAAATTTTTCAACATACAAAACCTAACGGGGATTCAAGAATACCGTTCATTTATTATAAAAGCCATGATAAACAAGCTGGAATCGGCATGGTTTCTATTAACCATAAAAATAAAAGAGGTTCCAGTTTTCGACGGCTGGAGCATGTTCCTGTTGACGAATTATCTTTATTAGCTATTCCAAAACTATTAACAGAACAAGGAACTTTTTATCCTGAGCAAGTTCCGTTATACAAGGTATATAGTGAACTGGGCGATATTATTAAAAAGTGGCAATTTTATAATGCCAATGATATGAATTTGGCAATAATTCGAAGTGAAAGACCCAAAATTGGCTCAAGTGATGTGATTCTTGCCAAATCAGGGGGAAACTTACCGGCAGTTTTAGACAATTTAACCAATCATATACAATATGGTGTTGATTTTGATGAACGCATCAATAATGCGATGAAAGAAATATTGCCAATGACAAGGCGCATTAAAACCTCCAGAGAAGGTATGTCTCTAACGGTGCAATGGTACTTTGAAGGCATGGAAGTACCTTTTTATTTAGATGACATGTCAGACGGCACCGTACGCATGTTGTGTTGGGCAACAATCTTACACTCGCCCATACTGCCGACATTATTGGTCATTGACGAACCTGAGTTGAGTTTGCATATCGCATGGATGGGGATTTTAGCTAACTGGATCAAACAAGCCTCGCAAAAAACACAGATTATTATTTCAACGCATAGTCCCGACTTATTGGATTACTTTACCGATTGCGCTGCCGATGTGATTTGTTTTGAAAAGACTCAGCCGAAAGGACATTTTAAAGCGCAAAAACTGCCTGAAGCGATCATAAAAGACAAAATAGCGGAGGGCTGGCAATTGGGTGATTTATATCGAAGCGGCGATGATATTATCGGGGGTTGGCCTTGGTGATTTGGTTGCTTGCCGGCGGTGGAGAATCTGAATTAGGCGAACGGGAAGGCGATATAAGAGGCATCGTTCATTTTTTTGAAAAACATTTTCCCGATTTTACTTTTCACAGAATTACGCCTGTAAGAAATAAACGCCCCCCAGGTAGAGTCAGGCCTAATACCGTTAATGATGTACTGGGTAAAACAGGTAAAGACTTTGCTAAGCAAATTAAAGCCAAATTGGACGATAAGATTAAATATCAGAGTCCGCCCGATGCGATATTGATTTTGGATGATTTAGATTGCAGTTGTAATGTTGAAAGGAAAAGGCTATTTAACGATACCGTTAATCAAGCCGGAAACGGGGCATTCAAAGAGATCCGGCGGATTATCGGCTTTGCCGCACCTGAACTGGAAGCGTGGGTGATTGCGGATTGGGAGAATACCATCGCCAAACATATCGATTTTAGACAAAACCATAAAGCCATGCAGCATTGGTTGAACGATAAAGCCCTCTCTTTTGATACGCCGGAAACATTCAGCTTTTACGATGAAAGTAAAAAATCCTGCCATGATAAACTTTCGGCGCTTTTGATTGAATCCTCGCAACAACATATAAATCAAACTGTTTATTCAAAAGCAAAGCATACGCCTTTTTTACTTCATGATTCTTTAAAGCCTGATGTTGTGGCTGGAAAATGTCCTATTTTCAGGGATTTTTTTACTCAATTACAAAATTTAAGCCAAAAACCGTAATACAAACTGTAACCTTCAATGACCCTAAAAATAGCCTTAGCCCAAACCAACTTCCTGGTTGGCGACATCACTACCAATGTTGACAACATCGCCCGTGCCGCCATCCATGCCCGTGATGAATTGGGCGCGGATATGGTCGTTTTTCCCGAACTGACCATTACCGGCTACCCTGCTGAAGATCTGTTATTGCGCGCCGACTTTATTGCTGCCGCCAATAACGCGCTTTATCAACTGGCTGACCGCGTTGCCGGTATTGCGCTGGTCGTCGGCTTTCCCGAGCGCGATGGCGATAAGCTTCACAACAGCGCGGCAGTTTTGCATCAGGGCGCGATACTGGCTTGTTACCGCAAACGCGCATTGCCCAATTACGGCGTGTTTGATGAGCAGCGTTATTTTACCGCGGGCAACCAGCCGTGCGTGTTCGAGTTCAACGGCACGTTTATAGGGCTGACCATTTGCGAAGATGTTTGGAGGCCGGGCATTATTGAAGATAACAAACAAGCGGGAGCGGAATTGTTGCTGACCCTTAACGCCTCGCCGTTCAATTCGGGAAAAATTCATCAACGCGAAGCCATTATTTGCAGCCAAGTTAAAGCCGCGCAGATTCCGTTGGTATATGTCAATCAGGTTGGCGGCCAGGATGAATTGATTTTCGACGGCGCGTCTTTTGTCGTTGATGCCGAGGGGGAAATCGTTTTTCGTGCTGCGGAATTTAAAGAGCAAGTCAGCGTGGTCGAGTTTGACGGCAATCAACCGATAAAGACTGCCTGTGCTCCGTCCTACAATGAAATCTCCAGCGAGTATCAGGCCCTGGTGTTGGGCATTAAAGACTATGTGCGTAAAAACGGTTTTCAGGGAGCCATTTTGGGCCTGTCCGGCGGCATCGATTCGGCGCTGGTTCTGGCTTTGGCTGTTGATGCGCTGGGCGCTGATAAAGTCGAAGCCGTGCTGCTGCCGTCACGTTATACGCAAGATATGAGCAACGAAGATGCGGTGCTCGAAGCGGAAGCCTTGGGTGTCAAGCATCATACTATCCCGATAGAACCCGCCGTAAACGCCTTCACCGGCATGCTGGCCGATATTTTTGCTGGCACTGCTAAAGACGCCACCGAGGAAAACATCCAAGCGCGTTGCCGCGGCGTGGTGTTAATGGCGCTGTCGAACAAGCAGGGTAAGTTGTTATTGACCACCGGCAACAAGAGTGAAATGAGCGTGGGTTACGCGACCCTGTACGGCGATATGTCAGGCGGTTTTGCGCCGATCAAGGACGTACCCAAGATGTTGGTTTACCAGTTGGCGCGTTATCGCAATTCGTTATCTCCGGTGATACCGGAACGGGTCATTATCCGCCCGCCTTCGGCTGAACTCGCTCCCGATCAAGTCGATGCGGACTCTTTGCCGCCTTACGACGTGCTGGATCCGATACTGGAGCGTTATATCGAGAAGGATCAATCCGCCGCCGAAATCATCGCCGCCGGATTCAAGCGCGAAGATGTAGCCAGAGCCATCAGTCTGGTAGACCGGAACGAATATAAACGCAGGCAATCCCCGCCCGGAATCAGGATCACGTCCAGGGCATTCGGTCGCGACCGGCGCTACCCGATCACTTCCGGCTATAAGGGCATTTAGCCATCCGCTGATGAATGGATTACCTTTCTCAATTCCTGCCGATTTGTAATACAATAGGTAGGTTTACTACCGTTTGTTTCGATCACCAAATGTTCCGGCCGGCGGGTTATAAAAACAAGGCTATAGCTGCCGGCTGTCGATCACCTGTTGAATTTCAATAGCAACGTATCGCTCTAACGCATAGCCAATAAAACATTACTGCTACCTGCTTATGAGTAGACAGTATTTCATAATTAAAAAAAGGTCAGTGTTATGTGTTGGAGTGGTGAAGCGTCCGGTGTTTTAGCCGTCGCAGGTCTTAGTACCGCAGCTTATGTTGCGCTTAAACAAGGGGAGTCGAAAGAGCTTTGGATTCCGTTAACTTATTTTGCCTTAATGGAATTATTACAGGCAGCAACTTACGTCTATATCGATTTATGTGACAATCCGAGCAATCAGATACTCACTCTTTTAGGCTATTTGCATGTCTCGTTCCAGCCGTTTTTTGTCAACATGGTCGCGATGTACTTCATCCCGGAAAGCGTCAAACTCAAAATCCGGACGACGGTTTATACCATTTGCGCGATCGGTACGCTTTTCATGCTGATCAAGATGTACCCGTTTGCCTGGGCGGGATCTTGCAATATCGGCATAGAAGGTTTTTGCGGGCCGAGTGTTTGTTCGACCTCCGGTTCCTGGCATATCGCTTGGCAAATGCCGTTGAACGGCCTGATGTCAGACCCTGTCGGCTGGCTGTTTGGTTTTAACTGGGGCTTGCATGCGTTTACTTATATCGTGGTCGCTTTTTACCTGCCGCTTATGTACGGCTCCTGGCGTTTCGTGGGCTTCCATTATTTAATCGGGCCTTTTATTTCCGACATTACCACTACCGATCCCAACGAATATGCCGCGGTTTGGTGCCTGTTTTCTATCGCTTTATGCGTATCGGTCATTAAATCCCCGATCAGAAAACATCTGCATGTTAAAACCTGGCCTTTTTATAAAAAGTATATTGGCGATTCTCTGTAGTTTTTAAGTCTTATAATTTTTTGAATAACGGGTCGTAAGAAGACATTCTTGCGACTCGTTAAAACTTCAGTGCTATTTTCAAAATCCAATATGTGGTGCAATCCTGCACCCTGAATTACCCCTTCCTTAGTTTTAAGAAACCCCTCGTCTCCTATTATTCCTGCAATTACTGGTAACACTTTTCGTCAATGCAGGACTTTAGCCAATTTCCTTGGAACCTAACGTTCAGCCAGAGTACAATCAAAATTCCTTAGTGACCATGCTTAATAATTTGGGGGGTATTTATAATGCTAAACAATATCTTGGCAGGGCCAATCCTGCGTAGAACGACAAAAAACCGTATTTGCGTGTGGTTAGCATTAGATTCCCCGCAAGACTTAACGCTTGAAATCCTGGACTTAAATGAAAAACTCATAGGCCGTAGTGATCCTGATGAGCTCGAATCCAGCCGGTTTAAACTCGGCAATGGTTTGTACGTTTACTTGCTGCAAGCCTATTCCCTCGATTCCAAAAATCAAATAGATAAAGATCTTCATTATTCAACCGGTACGCTTTATTACTACCGATTGCTGGACGGTGCTACCCCGGTAAAATTGGGTAAAGATGGTGCAAAACTGACTTATGGTGAGCACAAACATCCCATTTTCCATATCCCAGAAAAACTTACCTCGGTGTTGCATGGCAGTTGCCGTAAACCACATGGAGCCAAACCCAAAGGCGAAATCGAATACAAAGATTGCTTAGCCGTAGGAGACAGTCTATTGGAGACTTTCCATAGTGATGTCACCAAACGCCCTGATTTACTGCTGTTGACTGGCGACCAAATTTACGCTGATGACGTGGAAGCGTCGTTACTTGACGTGTTGCATGAGCAAGCCAAAATCTTGATGGGTTGTTCCGAAACGCTGCCATTGACGGAAGATGAAGACCCTAAAAAGCGCATTTTGTCTTTGGATGAAATTAAACTCGGCGGGCGTATGGACGCATTGAAAAATAACAGCTCCGGTTTTAGTTCCACCGAAGCAGGCAACCATTTGATGAGCTTCGGCGAATTCGCCGCTATGTATATTTACGTGTTCGGCAACGCCAAGGGCTGGAAAAAACCGCAAAGTTGGGACGAAATTAAAGACAAACACATTCCTTTATCAGGCATGGTCAAATGTCTGGATCACATACCTTCTAAGGAGGACCAGAATTGGGCAGATTACCTGAAACAATGGCACTTAAAATCTCGCGGCGAGATTCTTGCGGATAAGGAAAATGAAATTAAAGTCAACATCGCAGCAACCAATGTTTTCAGCGACCCTGAATCCTTGCTCAAAGTCCGCCGCCTGCTGGCCAATATGCCCACCTACATGATCTTTGACGACCACGATGTCACCGACGACTGGAATATCACCGGCAGTTGGTACGACAAAGTCCGTTCGTCGCCCTTGGGCAGGCGTATCGTATCCAACGCTTTGGCTGCCTATTGGGCTTTCCAAGGCTGGGGCAATGACCCCGATAATTTTGATTACGATATGATCGGCGCGATCACCCTGCATTTGAACACCACCGACTATGACCCTGACAGTAACAAGCGTTACGATCTGATGACCTGGAAGCACCGGGGCTGGAGCTTTTCCATAGCAACCGACCCGCCGATTATTGCAATGGATTCCAGAACCCAGCGGCAACCCGACGCTGCTTCTTACCCGCCACGATTAATGGATCGCTATGCTTTGGATTGGTTGCGTGTCGAGTGGAGTAAGCTGAATATTTGTAAAAAAAGTTGTCACGACAACGTCAATACCATAAGCAATGACACGTGGCCGGTATTGATTGCGACTACCCCGGTAATTGGGTTCTCGCCGCTGGAACATATCGTGCGCCTATCATTGTGGGTGGTTAGCTATGTGGAAAATACTCGAATTGTGAAACTTGTGGAAAAGTTGTTGAAGCTGGAGGGAGTTTTCACGTCGTGGCTGATCGATTTTCTTGATGCCGAGGCCTGGACGGCCAATCTGGATGGCTTTACGGATTTCTTGGATACCGTTTTGCACAAAATGGGCATTAAGCAATGCGTGTTTTTATCCGGCGACGTACATTATTCCTTTTCCGTCAAAGGCACTTATCAGAGCGGCAAAACGTGTATCGACAAAAATCAAACCCTGACATGTTACCAATTGACCAGCTCATCATTACGCAACAAGCCTAGCGATACTCAGCAAAACGCATTGGACGAGCTGGAAAGTTTCGAGAAGGGTAATACACCGTGGCAACGAATCAGGCGGCAATTTAGACGTTTACAGTTCCTCCGTGGTTGGCAATTGGATCATACCTTGCTTACCAGCAAGAATTCGAAAACATTGACCATCAAGGAATGCAATCTGGGACAAGTTCTTTTTAATGACAAAGGGCTACCAACCCAGCATACTTTATGGCTCGATCCATATGATCTTAATAACACGGTTAATTATGTTCTCAACGATGACAATGGAAGTTGACTAGAGTAACAGGAATCAAACATCGAATGGATGCGGGTGACGATAGGAACCGCATTCTGGACGATTGATGCGGTTCGCTTATTTACCCCATAACAATCGCTTGTCGCTTCGCGCCCCAGTTTCCCGGTTTTGGATTGAACACCCCCGCACAGCGCTCCCCGCAAAAACGGCAGTTTCCTGACGCATCCAGATTCCAGTCGGACAACTCGTACCAATCGCGGCCTATCAGCAGCTTTTTGCAGCTGTGGCAATAGGTGCTCTCTGCGGCCTTATCATGCACATTACCCACATAGGCATAACGCACACCGTTTTTGATGGCGATTTGCCGCGCCTGCAATAAGGATGATAGCGGCGTCGGCGGCTTGTCGAGCATCTTCCAGTCCGGGTGAAACGCGGTAAAGTGCATCGGCACATCCGGCCCCAGGTTTTCAATCACCCATTGGGTCATGGCTTCCAGTTCCGCTTCTGAATCATTCTCGTCAGGAATAATCAGGGTGGTCAGCTCCAGCCAGACCGATGTCTCATGTTTGATGTACTTAAGCGTTTCCAATACCGGTTCCAGATGCCCGCCACAAATTTTGTGATAAAAATGTTCGGTAAAACCTTTTAAATCGATATTGGCGGCATCCATCCATTGGTAAAATTCGGCCCTGGGCTCTGCGCAAACGTAGCCTGCGGATACGGACACCGATTTTATGCCCAGACTCCGGCAGGCCTTGGCGGTATCAATCGCATATTCATGGAAAACTACCGGGTCGTTATAGGTGTAAGCGACGCTGTGACAGCCATGATCCCGTGCCGCCTGTGCAATCGCATCGGGCGATGCCTTGCTCATCAGGGTGTCCATTTCCCGCGATTTACTGATGTCCCAGTTCTGGCAAAAGTTGCAGGCCAGATTGCAACCGGCGGTGCCGAAAGAGAACACCGAGGTGCCGGGCAGGAAATGGTTCAGCGGTTTCTTTTCGATAGGATCAATCGCAAAGCCGCTGGAGCGCCCGTAACTGGTCATCACAATCTGGTCGTCCAAATTCTGCCTGACAAAACACAGGCCGCGCTGGTCCTTGTGCATCTTGCAAAATCGGGGGCAAAGATCGCATTGCACGCGACCATCGTCCAGGACATGCCAGTAGCGGGTTTTTACGGTGTCTTTGGTAATAAATTCGGTCATTATGCTTCTCCTGGTTCCGCTGGCAACAACAAAGTGAGCTATTTATTTAAGTGCAAAACTTTTGTTGCTCAGCATGACTGATCGACGGAATAAAATAAATGATTTTCGTAGGTTTAAGTAATGATACGTATAGCTGCCAGCTGGCTTTGACTCTATCATGTTATGTCATTAAAAGGGGTGGTTTGCACGATAGAGTGTGTTTCACTGTTGAATAGTTTGTTAATCACTCGGTAACAATTAAATGGTACTATCTTTCGGACTGAGACATCGTAAAACTGCCCAAAGATTTTCCGTACAACTGCTCCATGCAGTTGTACGGATTACACACAGGACACGCTAATGAACAGACAACCCGCCGTAGCAGGGTCTTTTTATCCTGCAAATCCAGAGCAACTTCATCTGATGCTGGATCAGTTTTTAAGTGATGCCGCAACCGATGAAAAAGTTCCCAAGGCCATCATTGTGCCTCATGCAGGCTATATTTATTCCGGCCCTATCGCCGCGACTGCCTATGCACGATTAACAAAAGCCCATGACCGGATAACCCGCGTGGTGCTTCTCGGCCCCTCTCATCGCGTCGCTTTCAGGGGCTTGGCCGTAAGCAGGGCTGAGACGTTTACCACGCCTTTGGGCGACATCCTGGTCGATCAGGCGGCCGTGCAGACCATCGTCCAACTACCTTTTGTCGAATACATCGAGCAGGCGCATACCTATGAGCACAGCCTGGAAGTGCACCTGCCTTTTTTACAGGAAGTGCTGGATAACTTTGCAATTGTGCCGATCGTTGCCGGCGATGCCTCGCCGGAACAAGTCAGTCAGGTGCTTGATGCACTGTGGGGCGGCGATGAAACGCTGATTGTGATCAGTTCCGACTTGAGCCATTATCATGATTATGCAACCGCCCAGCAGATGGACAAATCAACCAGTCATGCCATAGAGCAGCTGCAATATGAGCATCTGGCCTCCGAATCCGCCTGCGGTAAAGTGCCGGTCAGCGGACTGCTGAAGCTGGCTCGGAAAAAATCGCTGTCAGTCAAAACCATCGATTTGCGTAATTCCGGCGACACCGCAGGAGATAAGGCCAGCGTGGTAGGATACGGCGCTTATGTCATTGAATAAGGAAAACCGGCAGCGCCTACTGGAGTTGGCGAAGAGCTCAATACAGCATGGTTTGCAGAAAGGCCAACCGCTGAAAATCAACCTGGACGATTATCCGCAAGAATTGACCGAGCGACGCGCCACTTTTGTGACCTTGGAGATAAACCATCAGTTGCGCGGCTGCATCGGCATGCTGGAAGCGGTCAGGCCGCTGGCCGAAGATATTGCCGAAAATGCATATTCGGCCGCCTTTAAAGATCCGCGCTTTCCGCCGCTGGAAGCCAATGAACTGGACAGTCTGGACATACATCTGTCGATACTGACGCCCGCTGAGCCGGTATCGTTTAGTTCCGAACAGGATTTAATATCTCAATTGCAGTCCGGCATTGACGGCCTGATTTTAGAAGAGGGTCACCGGCGCGGCACTTTTTTGCCGTCGGTATGGGAATCATTGCCGGAGCCGGAGCAGTTTTTGCGGCATTTAAAACAAAAAGCCGGGCTGCCGCCCGACTATTGGTCCCAAAGCATCCGAATTTACCGCTACCGGGCAGAGATAATCGGCTGAGAATCTTCATGGCAGTCCCTGAAAAAAGTCAGGGACTGTCTGAATCCACTTGTAAAAAGCCTGCAAAACCGTTCCATACCTTGGCAATTAGCTGTCAAGGTCGATACAGTGCATATACATCTTACGGTTAAAGAGCAGTGCCATCAGTAATGTGAATTGAACGATGATATTGAATATCCAGACTATGTTTTTCATGACGAATTCCTCATGTTGAAACTATTATAATGATACCTGTCAGTCATGCCCAACATCCTTGCTTTTGTTATCGGCTGACATTCAAATTTTTAAATGCAAAATATTAAATTCCTATTACCCCGGTAAAACTCCATTCCATGGATAATCATTTTTGTAACCGTGAAATAGGTGTTAGTTTTATATTTTTCCGGGCTAGGTCTGTATCCCTAAAAAAGTTGTCCAGACGCATTTTTTTAAGGCATAAAAAGCGCCATATATTTAATTTACTTATATTACAGTATGTTATATTTTTTATGATGTTTTCCGCCGCTGTTTTACATGAGCGCAGGCTTAAACCAATAGATTTTCTACTTCTTCTGCGGATGTTTGTGTTGGAAAGGGCAATTATCTGCCGGATGGCTAGGTAGGATTCCCAAGTCCAAAAAAACCACGAATCTGTTCCAGGAAAGTGTTTTGTTGCTGTGCCATCAGCTGCGCAATGGATTCGCTATCCAGTTGCTGCTGCACGTTATCGATATTGAAGCGACGGCTCGCCAACAGCTTACTGATTTCCACAGCAAGCTCAGGACGTTTATCCAATACTTTTTGAAATGAATTTTTGTCCAATCGGTAAGCTAAGACTTCGGATTGGGCAATGACGGTGGCACTACGGGGATCGCCGGTCATCAAGCCCATCTCACCCAAAAAACATCCGCCATGAATGGTATCGATCCGCCGACGACCGCCATCCGGCAATTCCAGAAACACATCGGCAGTACCGCTGATAATGATATAAAGCCAATGCGCTATTGTACCTTGACGCAAAATGATGTCGCCTTGCGCGAATGGCGTGTAGACCAGTTGTTCGGCAATTTCGGCCAGTTCATCGTCATGCAGGGTGTTGAACAATTCCACTTGCTGTAAAGCATCCATCCGCTCTTTGACACGGCGTTCCTGCTTGTTTTGTTCATGTTTATCATCTTTATTGGTCATGTGGATATGATATTGCGGATAAGGCAAACTGATCCCGGCCCGCTGCAATGCCGCATAGATCCGGTTGCGCACTTGGGAGTCGGTAGCATCGTCCGCCTCAATATCGCTTAGCCAATAGCGCAACGCATAGCGCGATGAACTGGGGCTGAAATCCATCAGCAAACAATTCGCCGCAGGGCTGTCCGCAACATTAGGGATATGTCCATTGCGGATAGCGTTTTTGGCAATATCGATGACCTTTCCGGCAAAATGTTCGTAACCGACATCAAAATACACCCAGCGTCGGCATTGCAACGGCTTGCCGCTACGACGCCCGATAACTGAAAACTTGCCTTTCATCAACAAGCTGTTCGGGATGATGATCGTCTCCCAGTTGCGCGTTTCTATCGCCGTGTATCGCCAGCGAATATCGGCTACGCGGCCGGTGACATCGTCCACTTTGATCCAATCGTTAACCTTGATCGAGTTATCCAGCTGCAAGGCCAAGCCGCCCAGGATATTGCCCAAGGTGTCTTGCATGGAAAAAGCCAACACCGCCGTCATCACCGCCGAGGTGGTAACGATGCCGGACAAATCAAGTCCCGCGGCGTGTAGATGTATCATTAGCCATGCACAGTATCCGGCGAGTTCGGCCAGATCCTCAAGGATGCGTACCAGACTGATGCGGCATAGCGGCAGAATTAAACGGAACAGAAACAAACCGGAAAGCCGAATAGCCGCCATTCCGCCGGCAAAAACACTGACTTTGAGCAGCCCTCTTGCGAAAGATTTAATCTCTAATGCAGCCAGCACACCGCTGAGCATAAGGCCGCAAAGCGAGATCATGAAAAACAGCAAAGTGGCGGCAATGGTCTTGCGGTCTTGAGGACGCCAGCGCCATAGTGATGCGGCAATAATTAGCGCAATAATCAGCAGCAAGCCGAACTGGTTGTGCTGCTGGGCAAAAATGCGCAAGTCGTTCCAAAAATATTCGGATCGGGGCATTGGGAGGCCTTATGGGTTAAAAATTAGATAGTGTGTTTAAACGCCAAGTGGGCACCCAAATTAGTCGCTTTAGACGGCGCTTATGTATCACCAATTACTCATTTTCCTGTCGTTCAATCTTGTCCAGGCGGGCTTCCATTTCGGCGTCGTCGGGCTCTTGGTAATCGCTGTCAGGCTTGGGTGCAAAAAGCCTTGAACATAACAGGCCCAGCTCAAACAGCATCCACATAGGTACCGCGAGTAATGTTTGCGAGATCGCATCGGGGGGGGTTAAAACGGCCCCGATGATAAATGCGCCGACGATCACATAAGGGCGTTTGTCGGCTAGGCCTTCGGGGGTTACCAGTCCGGTCCAGACCAATACGATGGTGAATATCGGCACTTCAAAACAAACGCCGAACGCGAAAAACAGGGCCAAGACAAAATCGAGATACTTGGCAATATCGGTCATTACCGCCACGCCCTCGGGTGCGGCAGCGGTCAAAAAGCCGAACACCAGCGGGAAAACCACGAAGTAGGCAAAGGCTACGCCCAAATAAAACAGCAGGGTGCTGGCAATCAGCAACGGCAAAATCATGCGCCGTTCCCGCTTATACAAGCCGGGAGCCACAAACGCCCAGAACTGGTAAAGAATAAAGGGGACGGAAATAAAAACCGCGACGATCAGCGCCAGTTTAAACGGCGTGAAAAACGGGGAAGCCACATCAATAGCGATCATCGTGCTATTTTTCGGCATGTGTTTCATCAGGGGGCCAGCCAACAGGCTGTAGATTTCATTGGCGTATGAGGCCAGTCCCAAAAATACCACTAATACGCATAAAACAATTCGCAACAGCCGGTTGCGCAATTCAATTAGATGGCTGATAAAGGGTTGTTCGCCGCCCCCGTCAAATTTACTTGGGTTCATGCGGTTCGGTTTTGTCAGGCGGCGGGGCTAGCGGGGATTTGAGCGCGTCGGAGGTTTCATCGAGCATTTGCTGAACCTCATTTAAGCCGGACTGCTCTTTAAAGATCTGGCGCATTTCTTCGGCTTGCAGTTCCAGCTTTATTTCTTCCTTGACGGCAGCCACCATGCTGCGGGTTTTACCCAGCCAGAACCCTGCAAGTCTGGCTACTTTGGGCAATCTTTCAGGGCCTATGACCAACAAGCTGACTAGGCCGATCAGGCAAAGCTCCGAGAATCCTACGTCAAACATTGGGGTTAATCTTTATCGGTTTTCGTGGAAGTGACTTCGCCTTCGATAGCTTCACCCTTATCGGCGGCGGGCTTGTCTTGTTCACCTTCGCCTTCTTTGATGGCCGTGCGAAAGCCTTTGATGGCTCCGCCCAGATCAGCGCCTATATTGCGTAGGCGTTTGGTGCCAAAAACAACGATGACGATGGCTAATACAACTAATAAGTGAGTAACGCTGAGACCCATTTCTAACTCCAATGGAGGCCTTGCAATGTAAGGCCTCTCTACTTGTTACGTTGCGCCTTTTCTTCCAGACCGGACAAGCCGAAACGACGTTGCAGTTCCTGCAATACATCATCCGGTCCCAGTCCCTGATCGGCCAGCAACACCATGCAATGAAACCACAAATCGGCAGTTTCATAAATAATCTGTTTTTTATCACCGTCTTTGGCGGCAATGACTGTTTCCGTGGCTTCTTCGCCGATTTTTTTCAGTATGCTGTCCAGCCCTTTGGCATACAGGCTGGCGACATAGGATTTATCGGCTGGTTCCAGTTTACGCTGTTCCAGGATTTCCGCCAGCTGTTGTAATACGTCGCTCATGATTTGTAACTACTCAGGTTAGAAAAATGGAACGCTGATGACGCGGATAATTAAGATCAAATAAGATTTTTCTCGAATTATCTGCGTTCATCATATTTATCAGCGTCATCTGCGTTCTATTGTATTTGATAGCTGAGTTGTAATTATGATTTTTTATAAATAGTGTCAGGATCTTTTAACACCGGCTGGACGCTTTGCCATTGCCCGTCAATCAGGCTGCGATAAAAACAGCTCTCACGACCGGTATGGCAGGCAATGCCGCCTTCCTGTTCAATTTTTAGCAGAATAACGTCTTCATCGCAATCCAGAAATAAACCGATCACTTTCTGCGGGTTTCCGGATTCCTCGCCTTTGCGCCATAATCTTCCGCGCGACCTTGACCAGTAAACCGCATAACCTTCGGCGACCGTTAAGGCCAATGATTCACGATTCATCCAGGCGAACATCAGCACGGTTCCGGTTTCTGCCTGCTGTGCGATAACCGGCACCAAGCCGTCTTCAGTCCAGCTGATTTCGTCCAGCCAGGATGCGCTCACAGCCGCACCTCTATGCCGCGCGAGGCCATATGTTGTTTGGCTTGTTCAATGGTGTATTCGGCAAAATGAAAAATACTGGCGGCCAATACCGCATCGGCCTTGCCTTCAATAATGCCGTCGGCCAGATGATCAAGACACCCGACGCCGCCGGAGGCAATCACCGGCACCGTTACCGCTTCGCTGATGGCGCGGGTTAACGGTAAATCAAAACCTTCGCGGGTTCCGTCTCTGTCCATGCTGGTCAGCAGGATTTCCCCTGCGCCGTAGCTGACCATTTTTTTTGCCCACTCAATCGCATCAATGCCTGTCGGTTTGCGGCCGCCGTGGGTAAAAATCTCCCATCGACTGGGTTCGCCTGTCGGACTGACCTTTTTAGCGTCTATGGCCACGACTATACATTGCGAGCCGAAACGCTCCGCCGCTTCGCGAACAAATTCCGGATTTGAAACCGCCGCGCTGTTAATGCCGACTTTATCGGCGCCCGCATTCAGCATACGGCGAATATCTTCCAGAGTTCTGATGCCGCCGCCTACCGTCAGCGGAATAAAAACCTCGCTGGCGACCTGCTCAACCACATGAACAATGGTGTCCCGGTTATCATGCGTGGCGGTAATATCCAGGAACGTGATTTCGTCCGCGCCTTCACGGTCATAACGCCGGGCGATTTCTACGGGGTCGCCGGCATCGCGAATATCGACAAATTTTACGCCTTTGACGACGCGGCCATTATCGACATCCAGGCAGGGAATAATGCGTTTGGCTAAGCTCATGGTCAGTCGAATGATTCCGCTAATTTTTCGGCTTCTGCAAAATCCAGCGTGCCTTCGTAAATCGCCCGGCCGGTAATTGCGCCCATAATGCCTTCGTGAGCGACAGCGCCCAAGGCCCTGATGTCGTCCATATTGGTAATGCCGCCGGATGCAATAACCGGAATCCGGATCGCGCGCGCCAGTTTTGCTGTCGCCTCGACATTGACGCCGGACATCATGCCGTCCCTGGAAATATCGGTGTAGATAATGGCCTCGACGCCGTCTTCCTCAAAATGTTGCGCCATGTCGATCACATCATGTTTGGACAATTTCGACCAGCCATCAATAGCGACTTTACCGTCTTTTGCATCCAGTCCGACGATGATGTGGCGCGGATATTCCAGCGCCATATCCCTGACAAAATGCGGTTCGTTAACGGCTTTGGTGCCGATAATGACGTACTCCACACCGGCATTCAGATAAGCCTGGATAGTTTCTTCATCGCGAATACCGCCGCCTATTTGTATCGGTACATTGGGGTAGGCTTCAACAATGGCATGAATGACGTCGGCATTTCTTGGTTTTCCGGCAAACGCGCCATCCAGGTCGACCAGATGGATTCTTTTTGCCCCGGCGGCAACCCACTTGCCGGCTACAGCGACCGGGTCATCGGAAAAAACCGTATTGTCATCCATGCGTCCCTGACGCAAACGAACACACTTCCCTTCTTTTAAATCGATTGCAGGTATTAATAACATATCACTAAAATCCTCAACGGCGTGTAATCGGTCAATGGTAATTAAACTTGTCCATCCCAATGCAAAAAATTCTTTAGCAGCTGTAAACCGACTGCCTGACTTTTTTCAGGGTGAAATTGTACGGCAAACACATTGTCTTGCGCCAAAGCACAGGTAAATGCATCCGGGTATTGCGAAGTTGCCGCCATTACCGCTGCATCATCAGGCTGCGCGTAATAACTGTGGACAAAATAAAAGCGGCTGTCCTGGGGAATGTTTTCCCATAGCGGATGTGGATGCAGCTGATGAACCTGATTCCAGCCCATGTGCGGAATCTTGAGTATATTCCCGTCGCTGTCTTTTAACGCTTCGGGAAAATGCACAACATGTCCGGCAAAAACATCCAGACAAGGCGTGCCGTTGTTTTCTTCGCTGTCGGTCAATAAGGCCTGCATGCCTAGGCAAATTCCCAGCAAAGGCTTGTTTTTGGCAACCTGTTGGATAACCGCAGACAAGCCCGATTGATTAAGCGCCTGCATGCAATCCCGTATTGCGCCGACGCCGGGAAAAACCACCCGGTCAGCGCGAAGGATAGCATCAGCATCGGAAACACAAACAACATCGACTTCAGGCGCTGCATGTTGCAGCGCTTTGACGATTGAATGCAGATTTCCCATTCCGTAATCGATTACAGCAACAGAAGACATAAGAAATACAGGATTAAGGTGAAAGGTTAAAGGCTACCTTTGGTTGACGGCATGATGCCCGCCATACGCGGGTCGGCGGTAATCGCCATGCGTATGGCTCGACCCATGGCTTTAAAAATGGTTTCGGCAACATGATGGGCATTACTGCCCTTCAGGCTGTCGATATGCAAAGTCACACCGGCATGGTTGACAAAGCCCTGGAAAAACTCGCGGAACAAATCGACATCAAAACTGCCGATCATGGCTTTGGGGTATTTAACCTCATAAAACAATCCGGGGCGACCTGAAAAATCGATCACGACGCGCGACAAGGCTTCGTCCAAAGGCACATAGGAATGTCCGTAACGGTAAATGCCTTTTTTGTCTGCCGTGGCTTTGGCAAACGCCTGGCCTAAGGTAATGCCGATGTCTTCGACGGTGTGGTGGTCATCAATATCCAAATCGCCTTTGGCGACAATGTCCATGTCAATCAAGCCGTGCCTGGCAATCTGATCAAGCATATGTTCAAGAAAAGGTACGCCGGTTGAAAACGAGGTTTTGCCCGATCCATCCAGGTTAATTTTGATTTTGATTTGAGTTTCAAGCGTATTTCGCTCTACTTCCGCAGTACGTTGATCCATGTTTGCATTTTTGATATGAGTGATTGGCGGCATTCTACTATGACAAGCAAGATTTTGCAGTGTTTGTTGTTCATTGTAGACCATAGAAATAAGCTGCTTGGAAAATATAGGCTTGTGCCTACTAAGGCTGCGACAACAATGTAATTTTGGGCGTACGTTAAGTTCAGCTTTAACCGGCTTTTTTTAGGGTTGTTTTCTGAGATAATGGACACGTCGCCAAAACAGGAGAAGGATCTTAAGGAGTTTCAATAGGACGTTGCCAAGGATGGAACGCAATGTCAACCAAGCAGGCGATTTTTAGCCCCAGCATTCCTCTGTGCTCTGGGGCTTTTTTTATATCAGCATAGCCGTTTACGGTGTATGCGGTCAGGCACACATTCGTCGATCAAGAAATCATCATAAATTAATAAACCAACCGCCTAATGCGGACAGTCAGTCGCGCGGTTTTTTTATAATGTGCTACTCTTTAGATGATTAGCTCACCTGGTTAATTTAAACATTGCCCCGTTTTTCACTTTTGCCGGTGATGGCGCTCAGATCGATAAAGCATGGCGTGTTTTTCATATTCTCATCGCTGACAAGCAGCAATATTTCTCCAAGGAGCGAGCAGTGAACGATGCGTCACCCACACTCACCGATGTGCTGACATTTAAGCTGAGCGACGACGGCAAGCTGCTTGCCACATTTGAAGCATGCGAAATCAAGCTCACGCTGGATGCGGCAATAGTCAAAGAGGCACTGGTCAAGCAAGGCCTATCCAAGCTGTTTCTGCATGAAAACGCACTGTCAAATCTGGTAACACAGTACAACAATGCTAGCGAAGGTTTTGAATTGGAAATTGGCGAGCGCCGGGATGGCGTATGTAGTTTCAAAATTGACGACGACAAAATGGCCGTCAGGCTGACTTTAATCCCGCCATACGGCGGCACTCCCGTTGCCCTGCTTCAAATCCAGCTGGCCTTGCAGGAAAAAGGGGTAACCAGCGGCATCATGCTGGATGAAATCAAGGCTGCCTTAAAGGAAGGCTACGCCACCGAGCGCATCATCGCCCAAGGGCTACGTCCCGTGCCGGGTGCTGACGCGCAGTTCCAAAGCCTGGTGCCGGAAATAAGAGAGCGCAAACCCCAGGTAGACGAGCGGGGTGTCGCTAACTACCGTGATCTTGGGCAGCTTATTGTTGTAAAGCAAGGCGATCTGCTGATGTGCCGCATCCCGCCTACCGAAGGCAAAAAGGGGCAGGACGTTACTGGGCAAATATTGACGCCTAAACCAGGGCAGGACATCCCCTTCGCATCGGGGCTGCAGGGTGCGGAGCTTGACCCGGATGATAACAGTCGGCTGTTGGCCACGATCACCGGACAGCCCAAGTTGGTTCCTAATGGTGTTATTGTGGAACCCACCATCAACCTGGCACGGGTGGATCTTTCAACCGGAAACATGAGTTTTGAGGGGACGATTAATATAAAAGGCGATGTTAAGGATGGGATGAAAATTTGTGCGTCGGGAGACGTGTTCGTGGGGGGAACTGTCGAAGCGGCAGAAATTGAAGCGGGTGGAAATGTCGTTATCAAAGGCGGCGTGATTGGTCACGGCGAGCATAGCAGCGATCCAAACGAAGCGCCCATGTTTAGTGCGAAGATTATCAGCCAAGGTTCAATCAGTGCGCATTTTGCCGAAAATGTCTGCATGGAAGCGGGCACGGACATCATTATTGAAGAATTTTCCATGCACAATCACCTGACCGCGCTCAATCGCGTGTTGGTCGGAAAATCCGGCAGCAAAAAAGGCCGTATCATCGGCGGCATTACCTGTGCATCAGTTTTGGTGAAAGCCGCCATAATCGGCTCGAATGCCGGCTTTATAACCAAGATTAGGGCAGGCTTTAATCCTTACCTTCAGGCGCAGCTGGATAAGCTTAAGCTTGAGATTGATGCAAATGAAAAGGAGCAGGAAGATCTCAAGAAGATTATTGCTTTTGTGTTGGCGCATCCGGAAAAAGATAAAAATGGGCTTTTAAACAAGGCTCTCCACACCAGGGAAAAATTTGAAACTGATTGCGCCCAGCTTCATGCCGACCGAACTCATCTGCTGTCGGAAATGATGCTGGCCGAGCATGTCCAGGTTATTGTCGAAGACTCCGTGCATTGCGGCACCGAAATCCAGATCGGAAATGCTATTTGGAAAAATAACGAAGACCGGGGTAAAGGTGTTTTTCAAATCATTGAGGGTGAAATTGATTTCGGAAACACCATGCTGAGTGTCAACGGATCGCACTAAATTATATCGAATTGCTTTGTTATTGATTTGGATCGCAACGGCTTATTTTCAGTGTGATAAAATTTCCTCGTAACAACCAAATGGCTGGACATATTTTGCCTGCCCGTAAAATATTCGTAGCCTTAAACAAGCCTATATAAACATTTAGAGGAATTATTATGAAATTTAGCCCGTGTATTGATAAATGCACTTACGAAGGAACGCATTGCGAAGGTTGCGGCCGAACGCACCAAGAAATAGCGGAAACAAAAAAACTGGTTATGGCGGTGGTGGATTTTGCCCAAGAGCAGGGTTATGAAAATGTTGAGGAATTTGCGAACGCTATCGGGCAGAGCGTGCTTAAAAAATTAAAGAAATCCGCAGCAGGAAAATAATGGCGTAAAGCCGAAATAGCTATGACAATTACGCCTGACATTATCGGCTTTTTAGCCGCGACACTCACGACAGCCTCATTTGTGCCTCAAGCCATCTTGACGATAAAAACCAGAGACACCGAATCCCTTTCCTTGGGCATGTACAGCTGCTTTACCTTGGGCGTGCTGTGTTGGCTTATTTACGGAATCCACCTCGGTGACAAGGCTATTATCGTTGCCAACGCAATAACACTGTTGCTGGCCGCAACGATACTAAGCTTCAAACTCTACAATTTGATACACAACAAAAAGCCATAAGCAATTTAAGCCTGCTGGAGAATCTCCAGCGCATTGCCGTCCGGGTCACGGCAAAACAGCGCTTGTCGCCCGGATTTGCTCAAGGTGTAGGTTATGCCGTTTTGATCCATCACTTCCTTAACTGGAGCCAACTCCGGCACACTTAAGGCAATGTGTCGGTCACGGCCACCGTGTTCAGGGCGGCCGGTTGTCGGGTCGGGGTTTGCCAGTTCCAGCAAATGAATTTGTTGCGCGCCTAGTTGCAACCATGCTCCCGGAAAACCCAGATCGGGCCTGGCGGTTTGTTGCATGCCGAGAACATCGCAGTAAAACTTCAGCGAAGCGACAGTATCGGCAACAACGAGGCTGGCGTGATGCAGGGTGAAATTAAAGTTCGGCATTGAATTACAAACTTTTTACTTTTTCCAATACGTCCTGAGCATGACCGTCGGGCGTGACGCCATAAGCCGCTTCAACCAAGACGCCTTGTTTGTCGATAATGAATGTGGAGCGAAGTATCGCCATGCTTTTAACGCCATTCTTTTCCCGTTCCTGCCATACGCCGTAGCTCTCGCAGAGTTCGCCGTCGACATCGGCCAGTAAATCCACTTTCAGATCGTATTTGTTAATGAAATCTACATGGCTGGCGCAAGAATCCTTGCTCACACCGATAACCACGGTATCGGCCTTGGCGAATTCCCCGGCCAGCTGGGTGAACTGGTTGGCTTCTATGGTGCAGCCTGGAGTGTCATCTTTGGGGTAAAAATACAAAACGACATTCTTTTTGCCGATGTAATCGGACAAACTGACTGTTTCATTGAATTGATTTTTTGAGCTGAATAGCGGGGCTTGTTGGTGTTTTTCTAACATGGGAATCTCCTTGCGAGTTCACGGATAGTTAAAACTTGAAACCGCAGTGTAAGCGCAATCAAAGATCCACTGCAAGCCTCATAAAACACGTAGATATGTGGGTTAATTAGCCTGGGATGTGATTATTCACTCCGAACGACGAGGAGGAGCACCAACAGTAGGTGCTTTAGGCGATGCAGGAGCGATTGCCGGGACACGAAGGCCAAGAAGTTTTGTTTCTTCGTGCCCTTCGTGCCCTTCGTGTCTTCGTGGTGAGATATTTATATGGAAGCTACGATCACGCTTTATTCTCGCCGCCGAATAACTCCAGCAAACGGGGCAGAAAGTTTGCCAGCTCCAGCGACATTATCGAAAAATCCACATCAAACTGCTCTGCTTCAGAGTCGGTATCAATGTCGGACACCTGATCCTGGATCAAATCAAGAAACTTCAGGCGCTTAACGGCCAGATTTTCATCGATAATGAACGCAAGACGGTCGGCCCAGCTCACGGCCAGCTTGATGACTTCCTTGCCGGTATCCAGATGGTTTTTGATTTCAGGCAGACTCAGGTCATGGCGTTTACAGCGAATAATGCCGCCTTCCTCTTCAGGTGAGCGCAACTCACATTCGTCTTCAATGGTGATGTCGTTCGGGGCTTGATTGTTGGCTAGCCACTCGGTCATGACTTTGACCGGTTTTTCGATGGTATTGAGCGGAACGGCCGGCAGCGAGCCTAGACACTTGCGCAAATTGCTCAGCAAATCTTCGGCTTTTTTGGCGGATGCCGCATCGACGATCAGCCAGCCGCCCTTGGGGTCGATATAGGCGTAAGTCTTGTTCGAGAACGTGAAGGCTCTGGGCAATAATTCAAAGATCAGCTCATCCTTGATTGCGGTGCGTTCTTTTTTGGATAATTTACGGCCCTGTTGTTCCTCGGTTTCAAGAATCTTTTCCTGCATCAGTTCATTGACGACAGACGCAGGCAGGACTCTTTCTTCTTTTTTTCCGCAGACCATCAAAAAGCCGTTCGCGCTATGCACCAGCTGTTCGGACGATTTGCCCAGCGGCGAAGTCCAACCGAAAGTAAATTCTTCATGACTGCCGCAGGGACGAAAAGCCATTTGTTCAAGTTTTAATTCCAGCTCTGCTGGAGTCAAAGCGAATTCTTCAGTAAGACGGAAAATACTCAGATTTTTAAACCACATGTGCAACAGATACCTTGTAAATAAAATGACTGCGTATTATCGCAAATTTGACGA
>JAUXTH010000191.1 GCA_030679035.1 Methylobacter sp.
CTGCCTATCAGGCCCTCCGCACTTTATTTTTTTATTTCTTGTAATCAATTGCATATTTTTGTAAATTCAAGCGTAATTTCCTACCTGTCATAACTTAACTTTACTCAATCGCAACGGGAATCTAGCCGATCCTGGCTTGACATAACTTAGGCGCGGTTTGATGTACCGAGACGCCCTGGGTATCGACAGCGACCATGACCGGCATATCCTCAACAACAAACTCGTGTATCGCTTCCATGCCGAGATCTTCAAAAGCGACAATCCTCGCTTTGCGGATAGCCTTGGATACCAGATAAGCCGCTCCCCCCACCGCCATCAAATAAACGGCTTTATGCTTTTTAATGGCGGCAATCCCCTCCGGCCCGCGCTCGGATTTACCGATCATGCCGAGCAAGCCGGTTTTGTCCAGCATCACTTCGGTGAACTTGTCCATGCGTGTTGCGGTCGTCGGGCCCGCCGGACCTACCACTTCATCGCGAACCGGATCAACCGGCCCCACGTAATAAATGAATTTGTTGGTAAAATCGACAGGCAAAACTTCGCCCCGTTCGAAGAATTCAGCCATACGTTTATGCGCTGCATCCCTGCCGGTCAGCATAGTCCCGCTAAGCAACAAGGTTTCCCCCGTCTTCCAGCTTTCCACATCCTGCTGAGTCACGGTTTCCAGATTGACCCTGCGGGCCGTAGCGCCTGTGTTCCAGGTAATTTCCGGCCAGTCTTCCAGGCGCGCCGGTTTAAATTCGGCCGCGCCGCTGCCGTCCAGCACAAAATGCACATGCCGGGTTGCGGCGCAGTTGGGGATGATAGCAACAGGCTTGTTGGCCGCATGGGTCGGATAATCCATGATTTTAATATCCAACACCGTGGTAAGCCCGCCCAAGCCTTGTGCACCTATACCCAACGCGTTGACTTTGTCATACAGTTCCAGGCGCAACTCTTCAAGCGCATTGCGGGGCCCGCGTTCGATTAATTCCTGGATGTCTATCGAGCCCATGCACGCCTGCTTTGCCAACAGCATGGCTTTTTCAGCCGTGCCGCCTATGCCTATCCCAAGAATGCCCGGAGGACACCAGCCCGCGCCCATGGCTGGGACGGTTTTCAGCACCCAGTCGACGATACTGTCCGAAGGATTGAGCATAGCGAACTTTGCCTTGGCTTCCGACCCCCCGCCTTTAGCGGCTATTTCGATGTCGAGCTTATCGCCGGGCACGACTTCCATGTGAATCACCGCCGGGGTGTTGTCTTTGGTGTTGACACGTTTTCCGGCAGGGTCGGCCAGTATAGAAGCGCGCAACACATTATCAGGGTGCAGATAAGCGCGCCGGACGCCCTCGTTAATCATATCGGCGACACTCATTTCGGCATCCCAGCGGACATCCATGCCTACTTTTAAAAATACCGTGACAATGCCGGTGTCCTGGCAAATCGGGCGATGGCCTTCTGCGCACATCCGGGAATTGATCAGGATTTGCGCCATCGCATCCTTAGCGGCCGGATTTTCTTCCTTTTGATAGGCCTCATGCATGACCTTGATAAAGTCCAGCGGATGATAATAGGAAATATATTGCAGTGCATCG
>JAUXTH010000195.1 GCA_030679035.1 Methylobacter sp.
GAATGGCACTTACTTAAGCGATAAACAAATGAATTAAAAAGAAAAAGCTGGCATGATGAAAAACTTTAGTCGCCAAACCATCGTAACCATCTTAATGCCAGCTTCCATGTATATTAACCGTTCAATCCAACCACTACAACATCGCATAAAACATTACGCCACAGCCAGTGACGCATTTGATTTTTTTAATCAACTCACGTCACGAGACCTTCTCGAAACAATAGAATCAACACTCCCTGAACACCGAGAACGGTTATTTCCTCCCACCGAAACACTGTCCATGTTTCTCGCACAAGCACTAAAGCCGGATCGTTCATGTCAAAGCATTGTCAACGATGCAGCGGTAAAACGACTGATGTATAGCTTGCCGAAATGCAGTACCCATACAGGCGGTTACTGCAAAGCACGTCAGCGCTTACCCTTGGACATGGTCTCTACTGCGCTGCGTCATACCGGCAAGCTGATTACCGAGCAAGCCCCTATGGCTTGGCGCTGGCACGGGCGGCGAGTTCGTCTGGTTGACGGCACAACCGTCACCCTGCCGGATACCAAAAACAATCAGGCCGTTTATCCGCAACAAAACAATCAAAAACCCGGATTGGGGTTTCCTATTTGCCGCATAGTAGGCGTGACTTGTCTGTCCAGTGGCGCATTACTCAATGCCGCCATGGGCGGTTATAAAGGCAAAGGCAGTAGTGAGCAAGCACTGCTTAGATCACTTCTTGATACTTTCGAGTCCGGCGATATGATGTTAGGTGATGCCTTTTATGGCACCTACTTTCTCTTGTCGGAACTCCAGTCGCGGCAGGTGGACGCCTTATTTGAGCAGCATGGTTCACGAAGGCGTACGACCGATTTTAGTTTGGGTAAGAAACTGGGTGAGCGTGATCACTTGATAACGCTGATAAAACCGAAAATTCGTCCAGCATGGATGACAGAAGCACAGTACCAATCGGCCCCGGAAACACTGACCATACGGGAACTGGAAGTCGGAGGAAGGGTGCTGATTACAACATTGACTTGCCCAAATACTTTCGCAAAAGAGAGCCTGAAAGCGTTATACAAACGGCGGTGGCAGGTGGAGCTGGACATTCGAAACATCAAAACCACGATGGGCATGGAAACGCTGAGCTGCAAAACGCCACAGATGTGCGAGAAGGAACTTTGGGTTTATCTGTTGGCTTATAATTTGATTCGTCTGATTATGGCGCAATCCGCATTACTAGCGGATGTACTGCCGCGCAGTCTTAGCTTCAAGCACACCCTTCAGCTTTGGCTGGTTTGGAGTAAAATCCCAAATCAACCCGATGACCAACAGTCTGTTATCAGGCTTCTCGCTTTGGTAGCGGAGCGATCAATTGGAAATCGCCCCGGACGAATAGAACCCAGGGCTATCAAGCGAAGACCTAAGCCTTATCCTTTGTTAACAAAAATAAGGGCCGAAGCAAGAGAAGAGGTGAGAAAACTTGGTCATCCGAAAAAGCTTAAGTAAGTGCCATTC
>JAUXTH010000209.1 GCA_030679035.1 Methylobacter sp.
GCCAGTTGTGAAGGAAATATAACTACTGGCGCGACTAAAGTCGCGGCTCCAATAACCTGAAATTTAAAATAACCACATTTATACGCAATTGATCAGCCAGTGATTATAAAATCCAAGCTTATTTAAGCGCGATTGCCCTGCTTTCTGGAGTCTAAAGCTTGCTTTGGAATTGGCTTTGCGATTAGAAAAGGCGTGAGCGGTTACTCCGCAAGAAAGTTAACATTCGCTCACTGCTCTGTTTGCATGCCTTAACCTGTTATTTTATGTTTGGCCTAATCAAAACATTCAATCGAATGGATTTATATTGAACCTCAACTTTTCCGTCCGACCCAATAATTTCAGTTCCCTGATGCTGTTTGGCTTGAGCCTTAGCCATTATGCGCTGATGTATTGGGCGAATATTTTTTTGGCTAGGCATCTGGCTATCGATGCTTTCGATGATTACAGCGTGGCGGTTTCCATTGTCACTTTGCTATCGACGCTGGCAACATTGGGCTTGGAAAAATACGCCCTGCGCCTGATCTCCTTGTATATCGAGCGCGAAAATTGGGCGCGTCTGCGGGGGTTCTGGCTGTTTTCGTTGCGCACTATAATGCTTTTCAGTGTATTGCTGTTCTTGGGCTTGGAAAGCATTTTGGCTATGCGGGGTTCTGATTTTCACATTGCGATTGTCATTTATGCGGGCTTTCTGCCGGTGATCACGCTTTGCCTGTTTTTGACTGAAGTCATTACCGTCTACGGTAAGCAAATACAGGCTTTGGCTTTGTATCGTTTTTTTCTGCCTGCGGTGTTTTTGCTGCTGATTATCGGGTTAAATGTTTTCACGTTTGAGGTGACGGCTGTTTCTGTTGTGCTGTGCTTCGGCACGGCTTGGTGTTTGACGCTGACGCTGATGCTGATTACGGTGCGAGCCGCCAGTCCAAGCCCGCTCAGAAAGGTAAAGCCCGACTCGAAAGACCAGCGTTGGTGGCTGAAAAAGTCACTGCCTTTTCTGATCAGCAGTGTCATGATGACAGTGCTCACCAGTGCAGGAACTATCATCCTGGAAGTATTACATCCCTCGCAGGCGGTGGTTGGCATTTATGCCGTTGCGATGCAAACAGCGGGGTTGATTTCGCTGATCGGCACCTCGACTAACCGTTATTATCTGCCGATGTTGGTGGTTTTGCTGGAGCGCCGTGACCAGTCCGCCATTAATGCTTTACTCGGTAAACGCATGCGGTTGATTGCTTGGTTTATTGCGGTTTTTCTGGGGATTATCGGAATTTGGGGGCAAGAAATTCTGAGCTTGTTCGGTTCCGATTTTTCCCAAGGTTACCAGGCTTTATTCATCTGCGCGATTGGGGCCGCGTTTAGTACGCTGTTTTCCGATTCGCCGTACTATCTGCAATTTATGGGACGCAACCGGCTGGTCGTCAGTTTAATGTCATTTGCTGCGATTAGCATGATAGGCTTGAGCCATACTTTGGGTCCCCGCTACGGTGCAACCGGCGTTGCCCTGGCTTACGCAGTGCCGACCATGCTGTTGTTTTCCAGCTTGAAATGGCTGGCCAATCGGCATATGCGCAACCAGTTTCAGCGGGTTCCCAATCAGAGGCTGTGAAAGTATTATCCAAATTAGACTAAAAGATTATTTACTACAGAGAACACGAAGGAAATAATTGCGTTAATTCAATATTAAAGCCTCACAATTACAGTCGCAGCACAAAGCGCTTATTGCTGACTTAAAGCGGCTTCGGCGGTGTTAAAGAATGGCAGTTAACTGGTAAAAAAGTCGCGCGGGGTAATTTAGGGGGGTGTGGCGAATTCAATGTACCCCCCGATATTTTCAGTTACGGCCCCTTATTTTTAGTTCGTTACGCAGGTTTTCAAGCTCTTCCATCAAGTCCAGCGCCAGTGCGATACCGGCCAGATTAACGCCCAGGTCGCGATGCAGTCTTAGCGCAGAACGCACCCGTACTAAGCTGTCCCCTGAAAAGCGCCATACCTGTATTTCCTCTCCTTGGGGTTCGATGATGCTTTCTTCAACCAGGCTGATAACCCAGTCAGTATGGACGCCGCAAGCATGGCACAGCTGTTCCAAGGTCAGGCTGTCATCTTCAATGACTGTTCCGGTATGCACGGGTAATAAGTGATGCGAAGTCATTAGCGTTATACCCCCATGTCTACGCGTGGGTTAAAATCAAACTCGTGCTGCATTTTTTGGTAGGCTGCTTTGGCTTCGTCGCTGTGTGCGGGTGGCAGGGCGATTTGCAGTACCACGTAGAAATTGCCCGGCGTTTTGGCCGGCAGTCCATGGCCTTTTAATCGCAGTTTGGTGCCTTGTTCTGAGTGGGGTGGTATTTTCAGGTCGACGATTCCAGCCGGTGTCGGCACTTTGATTCTAGCGCCTAACCTCGCCTCCCAGGGCGTAACGGGCAGGTCCAGATAGATGTCAGTGTCGGAAAACCGGTACAGCGGGTGATTGTTAAAGGCTATTTCAAGCAGCAGGTCACCGGCTTTACCGTCGCCTAAGCCGGGGTCTCCCTGGCCTGTCAGCCGGATGTGCTGTCCGGGTTTAATACCTTTGGGGATTTTGATGTTCAGGCTTCGGTGCTTAAGCTGCACATGGCCTTGCGCATCCATTTCCGGCGTACTCAGGGAAATACTGCGCGTCGCCCCACGGATGCTGTCTTCCAGGTCGATATAAATCTTCGCATGGCTGTTTTGTCCCCGCACACGGAAGCCGTGTGGCACCTGGTCGGCTGGGCGGAATCCGTCGCGCCCGAACAATTGTCCAAAAAAATCGCTAAAGACGCCGCCACCGGCACCCGTAACGCCGCCTTTGAACTCGAAGCCTTCATCCCAGTTTGGCGGCGGCCTGAAATCATCACCGGCTTTCCAGTTGCTGCCCAGCCTGTCGTAAGCGGCTCTTTTTTCAGGATCCTGGAGCACTTCGTAAGCCTCGCCGAGTTCCTTGAACTTTGCCTCGGCATCCTTTTCTTTGCTGACATCGGGATGGTATTTGCGCGCCAGTTTGCGATAGGCGCGCTTGACTTCGGCTTGAGTGGCGGTTCGGGATAGCCCCATGATCTTGTAGTAATCTTTATACTGCATGTTGTGCCCGTCCGATTACATTTGAATTGGCCTGGAAAATCCAGGTAGATTTGATGTTTCCATGCCACCATAAATCAGTTCATGGTGAGCTTCAAGCATTCAGCTAAAACAGCAAGTTTGCTGCCTGCCGTCAATCATTCAAGTTCAAAAACCTTCAAACCATTTCGGCTTGAAAAAGATAATATAGAGTAAAAAGAGCTCCGACATGGGCACAAACACGAAAGTATAATGAACAACCAGAATGGCTAAACATAGCAACAGGCGCTTTAATAAAACAGTAAAAGTGATCTTTGGCATCATCCCTCCAATTGGGCTGCCTTTAGAGTATGCCTACCACTCAGGTTGTCCTGCTTTTATAAAATGTGAATGACCATAATGAGGGCTTGAAATTACTCCTCTGATACGACATTGATGCGTTTGGGTTTGATGGCCTCGCGCTTGGGAATGACAATCTCCAATACGCCGAGTTTGCATTTTGCATTGATGGCATCGCCATCGGCAGAATCGGGCAGGCTGAAACGACGATAAAAAGAACCGGATGTTCTTTCGACCCGTTTATAGCCTTCTTTTTCAGTTTTGGATTCGGTTTCTTTTTCGCCTTTTACCGTCAACACGCCTGCTTCCATGCTGACTTCAATATTTTCCGGCTTGACGCCCGGAATGTCTGCGTGGATAACAAATTTGTCGGCTTCTTCTCTTATATCAACCGCAGGCGCCCATTCGGCGGTTGCAATCGAACCTTCGCCCGCTTTCTCGTCCTGCGAAAGCTTCAGTTCTCTTTGTAGTTGATTCAGCAAACCCCAGGGTTCATAACGTATGATAGCCATTTCTTGTCTCCTAATGATTAATGTCTTAATTCAATAACAAACTTGAAAACGATTATTTGTCTTCGTTAAAGATGTGGGGGCGGAGGTTTTTTTGTCAAGTGGCGTAATGATGTTTTTAGCGCTGCTCTTCGCGATCGGCCAAGCGAGTTGCCCGATAGGCGCGCATCAGGGCGACAAACGCCAGGAAATCGTATAGGCCGTGAATAACTATTGGGACTAATAAATTCCTGTCGCCGCCGTAATCCAGAGATAAGCTTAAATAAATCCCCACGAAAGTCGCCAGCACCGCATAAAGCGGAGTTATGGCATGAGCCAAGCCAAAAATGATATTGCAGCCGACCAAGCCTGCGGTCATGCCCCAGGACGACTCCAGCCATGGCTGGATAACGCCGCGAAACAGCAGCTCTTCCGAAAGCCCGGCAACCGCCGCCAATATCAATAAATCGGTCCAGTGGTAACGATGCAAGCTGGGGCCTAACGTCTCGTGCAGCATATTTTTAATTTTTACTACCGACTCCGCCTGTATCTGCTCCATTGTCAGAAACAGCAAGAATAAAGGCAGGGTTCCAATCACACCGTAAGCGATGGCCGATTCTGAAAAATACAGGTTCTGGAAAGGGTTGAGGCCTGCGATCCAGCCTAAAACCACCGAGACCGGAATCAGCGCCGCTTCAAAAGAACAAGCCTTTTTAAAGAAATCATCGGGTTTGAACGGATGTTTATCCATTTGCAGTGTTTGATCAGTAAGAAAAGGCCATTCTAATCAAAAATGGTTAAAATAGCCGTTTTGATTGATAACTGCGACTGACAATATGCTGTGTTTTATTTATAAAAGCCTGAAAAAAGAACATCTTTATTTGTATGTCGATAAAAAAGACGATTTTTCGAAGGTGCCGGAAGCGCTGTTCAATAGCTTTGGCAGAATGGAATTTGTGATGGATCTGGAATTAACGCCGGAACGCAAGCTGGCTAAGGAAGACGTCGAAAAAGTGCTTGAGAGTTTGAAAGAAAAAGGATTTTTTGTGCAACTGCCGCCGATTCACATGCCGATGCCGTTAAAAGTTCAATAATTCGTACAATCAAATTTTATAATTCTAAAAACGGCGATTTGTCCACGAAAAACACGAAAGACACGAAATAAATTAGTATGTTGTATTAATCCATTCACCCTATGGGTGGGTGGCGATCTTACAGCTTGGCATCACTTTGAATATTTTCGTGCTTTTCGTGTTTTTCGTGGATCGATTGATTTTTCTAACTGCTGAGTGGCTCTTCAGTTTTACGCTTTCGGTAACGTAACGCCAGTCTGCCCCTGGTACTTGCCGCCCCGGTCTTTGTAAGAGGTCTCGCAAACCTCGTCGCCGCCGAAAAACAGCATTTGCGCAACGCCTTCATTGGCATAGATTTTTGCGGGCAGTGTTGTGGTATTGGAAAACTCCAGTGTCACATGGCCTTCCCATTCGGGCTCTAAAGGCGTTACGTTCACAATGATGCCGCATCTGGCATAGGTCGATTTGCCCAGGCAAATCGTCAACACATCGCGGGGAATGCGGAAGAACTCAACCGTCCTGGCCAAGGCAAACGAGTTCGGCGGAATAATGCAGACATCGGACTTAACATCGACAAAGCTGCTGGAGTCGAAGTCTTTAGGATCGACGATAGCGGAATTGATGTTGGTGAAAATCTTGAATTCGTCTGAACAGCGGACATCATAGCCGTAACTGGACGTGCCGTAGGAAATGACCCGGCCGCGCTCCGAATCTCTGACCTGGCCGCTTTCAAACGGCTCGATCATGCCATGCTGTTCCGCCATGCGGCGAATCCACTTGTCCGACTTAATGCTCATGGAGTATTACTACCTGAATTGATTTTAAAAAATCGAATTTTAACATAGAACGTAATTACTCAGCAGTTAGAAAAATGGAACGCTGATGACGCTGATATTTATGATTGAATAAGATTTTTTGAATTATCCTGGAAAATCAGTTGATCGCCATTTTAATGTTATCCGCGATTATCATAACCATCTGCGTCATCAGCGTTCCATTGTATTCGATGACTAAGTAGATTTTTGCGAGATCGATGCAATCAGGTGTTCTGCACGACGATTTTGGGAAACTTCGTGGTGAAATCCTTGGCCTTCAGCGCCAGTCTGGCCGCTGTTTTACGGGCGATTTGCTTGTAAATTTGCGCAGGCCGTCCATCCGGGTCGGCAACCACGGTCGGTCTGCCGGAATCGGCAAATTGCCGGATATTTATATCCAAAGGCAGGGAGCCAAGAAACTCAATCCTGTTGCGCTCGGCCATTGCAAGCCCGCCGCCTTGGCCAAAAATGGCTTCTTCATGGCCACAGTTGCTGCAAATATGAATGCTCATGTTTTCAACCAGACCCAGTACCGGAACGTTGACTTTTTCGAACATTCCTAAGCCGCGTTGGGCGTCAATCAGCGCAATATCCTGCGGCGTGGTGACGATAATAGCGCCGCTGACCGGAATCTGCTGGGAAAGGGTCAGCTGAATATCGCCGGTGCCGGGCGGCAGATCGACAACCAGGTAATCCAGATTGTCCCAGTTGGTGTCCTTAAGCAATTGCTGCAGGGCCGTGGTGACCATCGGGCCGCGCCAGATCATCGCTTGATCGGCCTCGACCAGATAGCCGATAGAAATCGTCTGCACGCCGTAAGCGACCTTGGGCATCATGGTTTTCTGGTCTTTGCTTTCAGGGAAGCCTGAAAGCCCCAGCATCATCGGGATGCTGGGGCCGTAAATGTCCGCATCTAGAATGCCGACATTAGCGCCTTCCGCAGCCAGCGCCAGCGCCAGATTGACCGCCGTTGTCGACTTACCGACGCCGCCTTTGCCGGATGCCACGGCGATAATGTTTTTGATGTTGGGCAGCGGCTTTAATGCCTGCTGCACGGCATGGGAAAGGATTTTTACGCTGACTTCGACGCTGATATTGCCGATGCCGGCAAGCGTCTTCAGATGTTCTTCAACCGCAGCTTTGAGTTCGGGTATGTAACTTTTGGCGGGATAGCCCAGCTCCAGTTTTACGCTGACGTTGTTGCCATCAATCGCGATGGCTTTAACCGATTTTGCCGAAACCAGATCGGCTCCATTGTTGGGATCGATGAATGTTTGCAGAAGATCTTCTACGTCCGCTTTTTCGATGCTCGCCATGCCCATGCTTCCTCGTTGTAAATAAATGCGCCCGATCAATTACCAAGCAATAGACTCAAGATATAGGCTATTTTACCGATTTCAACTCACCATTGCACTTATTGGATGGTTGATAATCGCAGCTTGCGTTTATTTTATGCCATAATAACCGGCTAATTTTGCCTTCGAATTGCTAGAGCTTTCACTATGTCAGATAGAAAAATTCTCGTCACCAGCGCACTGCCTTACGCCAACGGCCCTATTCATCTTGGCCATCTGGTTGAATATATTCAAACCGATATTTGGGTGCGTTTTCAAAAACAACGCGGCAATCTCTGTTATTACGTTTGCGCGGACGACACGCACGGCACGCCGATCATGCTCAGGGCGGATCGCGAAGGCATTACCCCGGAACAACTGATCGCTCAAGTCGGCAAAGAACATCTGGCCGATTTTACCGAGTTCAGCGTGGCATTCGATAATTATCACAGCACTCATTCAGAAGAAAACAAAGCCCTGTCATCGCTGGTTTACGAACGGTTACGCGATGCCGGGCACATCAGCTCACGCAGCATTACCCAAGCCTTTGATCCGGTTAAGAACATGTTCTTGTCCGACCGTTTTATCAAAGGCGAATGCCCCAAATGCGGCGCGGCCGATCAATACGGCGACGGCTGCGAAGCCTGCGGTACAACCTATGCGCCGACCGAATTGAAAAATGCGGTTTCGGCGATTTCCGGCGCAAAACCCATTGATAAAGATTCGGTACATTATTTTTTCGATCTGGCCAACTTTAGCGACATGCTGCGCGAGTGGACCCACGCCGGTCATTTGCAACCCGAAGTCAGCAACAAATTGGCCGAATGGCTGGACGGCGGTTTGCAGCAATGGGACATAAGCCGCGATGCGCCGTATTTCGGTTTTGAGATCCCCGATGCGCCGGGCAAATATTTTTATGTCTGGCTGGATGCGCCGATCGGCTACATGGCCAGCTTTAAAAACCTGTGCGATAAGCAGGGCTTGGATTTTAACGAGTTCTGGAGCAAAAACAGCGACGCCGAGCTGTATCATTTCATCGGCAAAGACATCATCTATTTCCACGCCTTATTCTGGCCTGCGATGCTCAGCGGCGCGCATTTCAGGACGCCCAGCGCGATTTTCGCGCACGGCTTTTTAACCGTGAACGGCGAAAAAATGTCTAAATCGCGGGGCACGTTTATCAAAGCCAGAACCTATCTGGATCATTTGAATCCCGAATACCTGCGCTATTATTTTGCCGCCAAGCTCAGCGCCGGGGTCGATGACCTGGATTTGAATTTTGACGACTTCAGCCAGCGGGTTAATTCGGATCTGGTCGGCAAAGTGGTCAACATCGCCAGCCGTTGCAGCGGCTTTATCGCCAAACGCTTTGATAACAAGTTGTCGGAACACTGTTCGGAGCAAGCCTTGTTCGATGAATTCGTCGCCGCCAACGTACACATTGCTGAGCTTTACGAAGCACGCGAATTCGGCAAAGCCATGCGCGAGATCATGGCGCTGGCCGATAAAGCCAATCAGTATATCGACGAGAAAAAGCCCTGGCTGATCGCCAAAGAAGAAGGCAGGGACACAGAGCTGCACGAAGTCTGCACGATGGGACTCAACCTGTTCCGGTTACTGGCGGTTTATTTGAAGCCGGTACTTCCCGTATTGGCGGGCAATGCGGAAAGCTTTTTAAACATCGAAGCGCAATCTTGGCCGGTTGATGTTCAACCTTTATTAAGTCACGCCATCAACGAATTCAAACCGCTGATGACACGGGTTGAGGCCGATAAAATCGCGGCGATTATTGAAGCCTCCAAAGAAAATCTGGAAAAAACCGCCGAGCCTGTGAAAGCTAAAAAATGCGAGCCGATTGCCGACACCATCGAGTTTGAAGATTTTGCCAAACTGGATTTGCGCATCGCCAGAATCCTCAAGGCCGACCATGTCGAAGGCGCGGACAAGTTGTTGCAGTTGACCGTGGACATCGGCGATGAAACCCGCAACATCTTTGCCGGGATTAAATCCGCCTACAGCCCGGAAGATTTGGAAGGAAAATTGACCCTGGTCATCGCCAATCTTGCGCCGAGGAAAATGCGTTTCGGCCTGTCCGAAGGCATGGTGCTGGCCGCAGGTCCCGGCGGCAAAGATATTTGGGTTTTGAGTCCTGATGAAGGCGCCGAGCCGGGGATGCGGGTTAAGTAACTGTTATCGTTGTTATCGTTCCCACGCTCCGGCGTGGGAATGCCGTAGTAGACGCTCCAGCGTCCCGCAACGCTGGAGCGTTGCGGACTGAATTCCCACGCCGGAGCGTGGGAACTATTAACTGTAAGAATCTCCGAAGCACGTCATCCCGGCAGGGATTGCCGGGATCCAGAAGCCATGGATGGCAAATGCCGCTTAGTAGACTGTTTTTTATCCGCATGAAATCTTTTGTATCTATTTTTCATATCCCTGTGCTCTCGGCAATTGCTCCATGCATTGCTCTACCTCCTGCATCCATGCAGTCGTGGATTCCGGCAATCCCTGCCGGAATGACGGCAATATGGCTTGCGTAGATTCCTATGTTTGAATCCCCCACCTTGATCGACCAAATCAATGCCTTACTGCCGCAGACCCAATGCGGCCAATGCAGTTTCCAAGGTTGCCGCCCATACGCCGAGGCCATCGCCTCGGGCGCGGAGGACATCAACCAATGCCCGCCGGGCGGTGACGAGGGCATACGCGATCTGGCCGATTTATTGGGCATTCCCTCCAAACCGCTGAATACCAAATTCGGCGTACACAAGCCTGCAAGTGTCGCGTTTATTATTGAAGAAGACTGTATCGGCTGCACAAAATGCATCGCAGCCTGTCCGGTCGATGCGATATTGGGCGCGGCAAAACTCATGCACACGGTTATAGCCGCAGAATGTACCGGCTGTGAATTGTGTATAGCGCCTTGCCCGGTCGATTGCATCGTCATGCAACCTGCACCGCCAAGCAATACCGAAAGGAGTCGGGCGCAAAAATCCGCACAGGCAAAACGACGCTACGATGCGCGCTGTTTGCGCAAGGAAAAAGAAGAAGCTGAAAAAGCGGAGCGTGCGAAAAAGAAAAAACTGGCGTTGCTGAAAATGCAAGGGGCAAAGAAATAGGATGGTGGATGGGTTGGAGTGACGGGATTGTACTCGTCACTCCAACCCGATCAAAATGGCGTTTCCGGCGAATCCGAGGAGTGTGTGCCGGAAACGCGAGGGTGTAAGAATTTTTGTGTAAACGGTCATTTGGTAGGAAACTGCCACCACTTTTAACGAGGAGTTAGAAATGACCGTAAGCAATGAACTGATCGACAGCCTGCTGGCTAATTACAAGAAACCCGAAGACCTAATTGGT
>JAUXTH010000210.1 GCA_030679035.1 Methylobacter sp.
GCCAGTTGTGAAGGAAATATAACTACTGGCGCGACTAAAGTCGCGGCTCCAATAACCTGAAATTTAAAATAACCACATTTATACGCAATTGATCAGCCAGTGATTATAAAATCCAAGCTTATTTAAGCGCGATTGCCCTGCATGAGGTTGCGGTATAACGTATACACAATTGGCAGCGGCGCTAGTGAATTGCTGGGCTTCATTGCATCCGGCATTACCCTACCTCCTGCATAACCCACATGGACGGGAATACAGGTATTGCATAACACCATTAGCGTGTAGTTGAGCACCAAAAGTAGGCGCTTTAGGCGAGTTGCCAAGGAGCAAATATCTGTCCATGCAATCGCCAAACCCTCTTGTTGCATAGTCTCATAGGTTGGGTTACGCTACCGCTAACCCGGCCTATGTACTACGATCCTTCCTTGCCGTTGTTAGCAATTTACGAGGATAAATAAAAATGGATAATGACACCCTAATAAACCAAGCGCAGCATCTTTATGCTGTATTAGAGGTCGAACAACATACGCGATCCTTACAAAACAAAACGAAGTTCGATCGTCTTGACCGCCTGGTAATGTGTGCTTATTGCCGTTATCAGCGTCGGTTAAATCGCTGTATTTTATGCTATCAGCATCGATTAATTGACTGTAATCGGGAGTTTTGGGGGAATAAACGACAGTTCTGTCCGCACCTTAATCATTCACATAATCCCTCTACGAATGATACGCTTCACTGCATTTAGCAAATCCTACGACTATGTTAAATTTTGACACCTACTGAGCCCGAGTGAGTCCATCCTATGCTACTGAAACAAAGAACTATTCAAATGAAATTTAATTACCATCATCTGGCGGATTCCCACACATGATTACCCTGCGCTCGATTTGTTTATTCAGTGTGCTGTTTGTTGCACTGCTACCCTGTGCCGTAGCCATGCCAAACACGCATATTTCTGTGATTGTGTCCCTGGTTGACAACGTGTCACAAGGCATCGTGCCGGTTCCTGCGAAAATCGGCAATGGCGATGATCCGCACAACAATCTCTATTGGGGCGCGGCTTACGGTGTGAAAACTTTTTTGAGCAAGGCGGATGGTTGGCGAAAGTTGGGCTGCGAAAGTGATATTAGCGACACTATATTGGAACGCTGCCAATTTGCCTGGAAGGATCAGCTCACCGTTACCGCCGATGCTTATCGCGGCAGCCGGATTGACCAGGCGATGCTTGACTTTATGCAACAAGCAGCCACTCCGCCCAATGCGGCAGAACGGGAAATGGTGGTATTCATCGGCCATGACGGCTTGATGGACGAACAAAACCTGCCCATCATAGAACGCTTTCCAAAACATGCCGGGCACGATAAACAAGCCGTTGTCCTGGCCTGCCTGAGCGAAGAGTATTTCTCCGAGCATTTGCATGCCGCAGGTTCAAAGCCGGTGGTAACCACTTTTAGCTTCATGGCGCCGGAAGCCTATGTATTGGAAGCGATTGCTCGTGGTTTTGCAAACCAGGCGAGTGAAGGCGAATTGCGCAGTTCTGCCGGTGCCGCTTACGCCAAATACCAACGTATCTCAGCTAAAGCGGGAAAGTCGGTTTTTATCGCAAAAAATTCAAACTAGGCCTATATCTGCGCCACTCAGATTGGTCTGGTAAAGTCCGTATTGAAGGCTAAAAAGGATTTACACCGCTGGGTATCACCCCCCTTAAAAACGTATTTTATGGAATGTCTTGATTCCAACCTTATTGATGAGAGCTTTAATTTGAAGAATATCGTTAGCATCCGTTTTCTGGTTTCTTTGTTGCTGCTGTGGATTTGTGCGGCAGATGTGTACAGTGATGAAAGTCACCTAGTGTCGTGCGGATCCTCCTATAGATTAAGTGACTTGAAGTTGCAGCAACCGCCGAGGCGGGTGCTGCTTGTGCCTTTATTGAGCAGGGATCCGCACACGACTGAGAGCCCAAGGTGGTCTGAGCAACCCGCCCGCACTCTGAATGCCTTTTATCGGAACCGATTTAATGCAGACGTTACGCAACTGCGGGATGTCTGGAGCTGGACGGATTATTATCAGCAGATCGAGCAAATACCGCAGCAATCGCCTCCTTTCGACCGGGTTATTTTTATCAGTCATGGCGGTTTTGACGGACCGGTACTGAAAAATGCCGTGTTTGGGCAAGACTTTGAGATAACGGGAGGCAAAGGCGAATTGCTTCAGCTTTCCGAGGCACAGCCGGGGCTTAAGCATGTGCTGTCCATCATTTATGACACCGAAAAAAATCAAATTTTCAGCGACTATATGGCCACGCGCTGGCCGGAGTTGGCGCCGATGAAATCGGACGACATCCTGCATCTGCTTAAGGGACTGGAAAAACAGATACAGCCACTGGATCATACTTGTTTTCAACTTTACTGTTCGACTGAGAAACTGGCTACAAGCCCCGAACAGCAGCGAGGATACCGGCTCGAGCTCTGTGAAAGCATATGCCGCGCCCCCCTATTCGAGCAAAAGACAGCTGTTGAAATTTCCCCGGAACGGTTCTTTCACTTCACAAAATCCCTGAATTCGCTGGTAACGGCAAACGGCCTGATTTTCTTCGGCGCCTGCAACCCAGGCAGTGCGGCTCCGGTAAAAGTGCTGGAGAAAGATGAAACCGAGTTGTTAATCAATTCAACTCTTGCCGGTGGACCGCACAAGAGCTACGTGCATTTGGTTAGCGCAGCAACCGACCGCATCACCGCCGGTCCGATAGGACAAAGCAGCGCCGATGACATTGTAAATCGAGTTATCATGTTTGAAACCGGTCGCCCTCAATACAATTTATGTATCGTCACTCCTGAGGTTAAGTGATTATCTAACCGGGCTGGCTTAACCGTTCGCCCGACATTGATTTTCCGTAATTTTGATCGTTCAAAGCATAGCTGCGCATCCAACCGAGGAGATATTTTATGGTCGACAGAAGACACTTTATCAAGAAGTCCGCAAGCAGCCTGGCAGCGCTCGGCGGCTTAGCTTTGTTGCAACAATCAGGCCTGGCGGCTACGGGTGCGGAGGAATCAACAATCCTGGATGCCCTCCCCGACAAAGAGGCGCTGATCAAACAAACCTACCGTCCTCCCAATTACGAAACACCCATCAATTATTTCGATGCGCCCTTTACGCCCAATAACCGCTTTTTTGTGCGTTACCATAACGCCGCCATTCCCGAGGTAAAAACCAGCGAATGGCGGCTGCGCATAGGCGGCGATGCCGTTCGCACCCCGTTGGAACTCAGCCTTGAACAATTGCGCAGGGATTTCGAACAAGTCGAAATCGCCGCCCTGTGTCTATGCTCCGGTAATCGCAGGGGGGCGTTTGAGCCGCCTGTTCCCGGATTACAGTGGGGTTCCGGCGCGATGGGCAATGCGCTCTGGCGCGGCGTTCCCTGAAAGATGTGCTCGCGGGGGCGGGAATCGACAAATCCGCGCTGGAAGTGAGCCTGGCCGGTGCCGATTCCGGCGTACTGCCGACAACGCCAAACTTTGTCAAAAGCCTGCCGCTGGCGAAAGCGCTGGATGAGAATACCCTGATCGCCTTCGAGATGAACGGCGAACCTTTGCCCCATTGGCACGGCTTCCCTGCCCGCCTGATCATTCCCGGCTGGACCGCCACCTATTGGATGAAGCATCTGACTGCGCTTAATGTCATGTCCCAACCCTTCGACGGCTTTTGGATGAAGACCGCTTACCGCATACCCAAGGATCGCTTCCCAAGCGGACAATTCAGCTCACAGGAAACCGAGACGGCTATGCCGATTACGGACATAGTGGTCAATTCATTGATCACCAACCTGGAGGACGGACAGACTTTGCCTAAAGACAAGCCATTCGAAATCAAGGGCGTAGCTTGGGATGGCGGCAACGGCATCGCAAGCGTGGATGTTTCCACGGATGGCGGCAGCAATTGGCATCAGGCCACATTAAAGCAGGATTACGGACGCTTTTCCTGGCGTCAATGGCACTCGGTCTTTGAACCTAAACGCCCCGGAACATACCGGATTATGGCGCGAGCGACCAGCCATTCCGGCGTCAGCCAGCCGCTGGAGCCGATCCCGAATCCTTCCGGCTACCACCACAACGCCGTGCAGAAAGTCACCATCCGGCTGGCTTAAGGAGAACATGATGCGAACGCTGATTTTGTTGTTATCGTTTTTTGCCGCCACGGCAACAGCCGGGGAAAGCCAGATATTTTTGAAGGACAGGCCGGGCAAAAACCAAGTCGTTGCGCAGTGCGCGATGTGTCACAGCCTGGACTATATCACCGCGCATGCCGCGATTCTGGATAGGGCCGGCTGGGAAAAAACAGTCGACAAGATGATCAATGTTATGGGTGCGCCCATCAATGATGCCGACAAACAGATCATCATCGATTATCTGGCGCAGAATTACGGGAAGTAAGAAAACCAACCTGGAAACCGCAGTAGGAAAGTGTGTAAACCGTAGGTGCAGAGCTCTTTTCCCTCGTTCCACGCGCTGCTCGTCTTTATACACAAGTATTTAAAAGCACGTCATTCCGGCAGGGATTGCCGGAAACCAGAGCACAGGGATGTAAATGCTCGATTTAAACTAAGCTGCTCCAGCTTGTTGCCAACTTTGGCATTGCCATCAATGGCTTCTCAGCAACCGCTCCTGAATCAATTTAATCTGACCCCATTGATTCTAGACGCAAAATTACGGGAAGTAAGAAAATCAACCTTTGAGCATTCAAAAGTCCCGTTCGTCATGAGCTTTGTCGAATGGGACTCAAGTATCTTCCTCCCCGATTTTATGATGTATTTCTTGAACTGCTGAAATTTCCTTTTCCGTCAGGTCTTCCACATTGATTAGCCGATTATCGGCATGCTTCGTGACTGCTATCAGTTCATTGAGCTTTACCTGCAATATGGAAAGCTCCTTATTCTGGCCGCGCTGTATTAGAAATACCATTAGAAAGGTAATGACGCCAATATAGATCGATAATCCACGTTCCCAGTCTTGAGAAAACCCATAGATTAATCCCGCTACAAACAAGACAAGAATAGAGAGCAGTGCGGCAACAAACCCACTTGCACTACCTGTCCATTTTGCGAAACGGTGTGTAAAAACTTCAAGTCGGTCAGATATCATTTCCTGTTGGTCAGAATCACCTGAGAGCAGTGCGGCGATAAACCCACTTGCGCTATCCGCCCATTTTGAGAAACGACTTATTAAAATTTCAAGTTGGTCTGATTTCATCATGTTCTTATTTCCTTTTGGTCAAAACTATCTGAGTGTAATGGAAAATTCAAGGGTCGCAGAGGCAATAGATATTGATTTATCTTTGCCTGCAATCCCCACAGCAAGACATAATTCAAGTCATCAAAAAGGGCGCTTACCCGCTAAGAGTTGTGCCCTCTTGAAGTTCGTCACTTCGAGCGGTCATCGGAACCTTCCCGCTAGATTAACATATCAAGCAATAGGAAAAAGGGAAAAATGCGCAGCACAAAGCCAGCGCCGCAGCCCCTCGAATTGTCTGAATCTTGAACAGCAGGGTAGGCTTAACCGTTCTCCCTGACCCTGCGACTAGGCTCAGGACTAAAGGCCTTGTCGAAGCCTGTCATGAACTTGTTGAATGGGGTGGACGGTTAAGCCGATCATGGTTCGACAAGGTCTCTCATGAGCGTAGCGACTGGACACTTCGCCCAAGGTGCTGTCGAGCAGCAAGTCCGCCAGACACGGGCGCTTTTCGGTGTAAAAGCCGCGCCAATGCTGGTCGGTGCCGATCATCTCCCCGGCTTTCAGGCGGTCAATTGCTCGCAGGCCTTGTTCCAGATCACCACCTAATGCTTGGCATTCAACACGAACGTCGACACCGGCATGTGCTGCAATAAATGCTCGGCGGATAGGTTTTAAGTCAGCGGGTTTGTTTTCATATCGGATTTACAGGTGCACTAAGGCTTTCCATTTTAGAGCGGGTTGCAGCGTGAAGTACAGCGCGCAGTGCGCCGGAAACGCCGGTTTTTGCTTGCGCTCAAACAGACTTATGGGCTACAAAACTGGAAAGCCGCACTGAACGGGTTTACTATTCAGTTTGAAGACAGGAACCGGGCCGTTAATTTAAACCCCGTTGACACAAAACAAAGGACCCCCCCCCATGAACAACAGGATTATGTGCCGAAACGTCAGACAATACACAGCCTGTGGAAACCAATGGTAACCCATAAAAAACACAGGCCGAGACTGCCGATATTTTCCACCGGCGGGAAAGTTGTTTTTATTATTTCCCTGTTTGTACTGATTTCGGTATTGCTGGGCGGCATGATTTTTTCGTACGGCAATATTTTCGACGGCGTGCGCTCCTATGTCAGGGGCGAAGGTTTGTGGGCCAAAGCGCAGAAGGATGCCGTATTGTATCTGAGCAGTTATTCCTATAATCATTCGGAAACCGATTACAACGCTTATCAGGAAGCTCTAAAGGTCATCAGTGGCGATAAGACTGCCCGGTTGGCACTGTTGGAATCCCCGCCGAACTACGAACAAGCGAGAAAAGGCTTTTTGCAGGGACAAAACCACCCTGACGATATAGATTCAATGATCGGGTTCTTTTTAACATTCCAGCGCATTTCCTATATGCGCGACGCTATCGTTATCTGGCAATCTGCTGATCAAACCATCGACGAATTGAAGCAGGTAAGCGAGCAAATTCGAATTGAAATCAACGCATCAAACCCAAAGTCCGAAAAACTAATCGAATTGAGAGAACGCTTGCAGCATATCAATGATGAACTTCATCAACTGGAAAATCGCTTTTCACTGACCCTGGGTGAAGGAGCAAGATGGGTTAAACAAACGACATGGCGCGTTACCGTGCTGGCACTGGTCATTTTTATCGGTATCGGACTATGGGTCAGCCGTCAGATAATCAAGGGGATCACCAAAGCGGAACAACAACTGATTATCAGCGAGTCACGGTTTCGAAGGCTCAAGGAGTCGAATACGATCGGCATTATTTCCTGGCGGATAGATGGCTTGATCGAGGAAGCGAACGATCTGTTTTTAATCATGACCGGCTATGACCGGTCAGATATTTCGACCGGTGTCATCAACTGGCGGGATATTACACCGACTGAATTTCAGCACCGGGATCAACAAGCCGTTAATGAGCTTTTAACACAGGGCCGATGCGAGCCTTTCGAGAAAGCCTTGATCCATAAACAGGGTCACTGGGTGCCGATCTATATTGGCGCGGCCATGCTCGGCGGCAATCAGGAGCAAGGCATTGCTTATGTTATGGATCTGAGCGAACGCAAAAAAGCGGAGCAGCAATTAAAGTTGGCGGCGACGGTGTTTGCCGGCAGCAGCGACGGGATTTTGGTTACGGATCCATCGACGCGTATCGTTTCGGTCAATCAGGCGCTTTGCGCTATGACAGGCTACGATGAAAGCGAATTAGTGGGTCAGCCTACGTCAATCTTACAATCGGGTTATACCAGCGACGAAGAATATAACCGAATGTGGGAGTCGCTGAATACAAGCGGCCAATGGCAGGGCGATATTATTGATCGGATGAAAAACGGCGCCTTAATACCGATGAGAGCCAGCATTAACCAGGTAAAAAACGCCGACAACCAACTCACGCATTATGTCGCCATCCTGTCAGATATCACCGAACGCAAGGCGGAAGAAGAGCATCTGCGTCATGTCGCTCATCATGACCCTTTGACCGGATTGGCGAACAGGGTGCTGTTCAATGACCGACTTGAGCAGTCCATTAAAGTGGCGGCGCGCAACCATACCAAATTTGCCTTATTGTTTCTGGATTTAGACAAATTCAAACCGGTTAACGATCTTTTCGGACATAAAATCGGAGATAAGCTATTGCAGAAAGTTGCTGATAGGCTCACCCGAAGCGTCCGCGAAGCTGACACTGTCACCCGGTTGGGCGGTGACGAATTCGTCATACTGCTTGGGAATGTTACCGACCAGGAAATGGTTGAAAAACTACTTAATCAGATTATCGATGCAATAGGTAACACTTACCATATTGATGATTACGATATCGAAATTGGCGTAAGCGCCGGAATAAGCATTTATCCCAACCATGGGACCGACGCTAAAACGCTGTTGCATCAAGCGGATATAGCGATGTACGAAACAAAGGCATCAAAAAGGGATCATGCTCTCTAAGCATCCCTACCCATTATGAAAAGTCGGCATCGCATAGCAATTTAGTAATCACTTCAAAATCGAATTGATTGATCCGCTCTGCCAACACATCAGCTAAAGGTGCGTCAATTTCTCTAATTTGTTCAATCACGGTCAGGCTTTGCTCTATATCCAAACTCATGGTCGCCCGCTGTAATTCAGACAATAGCGCATCGGGCAGGCGTTTTAAGCGTTGCTCATTAAGCAATTGCTCGGTAACGCTTTTCTCATTAACCGGCTCATCGTAAATAAAGCTCACACCTAAATGTTTTGCCATGCAGTCGAAAATCTCGGCATCACGATAGGGTTTGCCGACAATATCATCGATACCTGAATTTAAAAACTCTTGCCGTTGTTCTGCAAAAATCGATGCGGTGACGGCAACAATTTTCACTTTATCGCCACCGGGCAAAGCGCGAATTTTTTGCGTGGCGGCGATGCCATCCATAATGGGCATGCGTCTGTCCATCCAAATAAAATGCGGCTGCCAATGTATAAATTGTTCTACGCCTTGTTGACCATTTACCGCTTCATGCACCTGAAAACCGACGAATTCCATCAACCTTTTCAGCAACAGCCGATTTTCCAGTTGATCCTCAACAACCAAAACACGATAGTCAGGCTGTCCCGCCGCTAACCCCAGCACTTGCTTACCATCGAGAACGGTTTTGTTGATAATCTCTGACTGGTCGACCTTGGCCGCGGGTAACGTTAAGATAAACGATGATCCTTTATTCAATTCACTGGTAACGGTAACTTGCCCGCCCATTAATTCGGCATATTGTTTGGTAATCCGCAGCCCTAAACCGCTGCCTTGTTGATCGGATTCCCTGCCGACTTGTACAAACGTATCGAAAATAAACGGCAAATCCTGTTCGGCAATGCCGATACCGGTATCTTTAATCTCGCAGATTAAGAGGCATTGCTGAGTATCGGGCAAATTTTCAGCCGTTAAGCGCACAATAACGCGGCCTTTTTGCGTGTATTTAATGGCATTGCCCACCAAGTTAAGCAAAATCTGCCGGAATTTTGCTTCATCGCTATTAACAAATCGCGGAAAACTGGACGATTGATCCAGAAACAATTCCAATCCTTTGGCTTCGGCGCGTTGGTGCATCATGTCAATGGTATCGCGAATGAGCGCGCCTAAATCGAAATTACCGTTTTCAATGATTACACGCCCCGCCTCGATTTTCGCCATATCCAACACATCATTAATCAACCCCAGTAAATGCTTACCGCTGTTGTTGATAATGTTCAGGGTTTCACGTTGTTCAGGGCTAAGACCGCTGTCTTTTTGCATTAACTGCGAAAATCCCAGCACGGCATTCATCGGGGTGCGTAATTCATGACTCATGTTAGCCAAGAAGATACTTTTGGCGCGATTAGCCGCTTCCGCTTCATTTTTTGCCGCTAATAATTTTTGCTCTGTTTGCTTACGAATAATAATTTCTTGCTGCAATAAGTTATTGACGTTTTGTAAACGGGTATGTCCGAGAATTTCATTCTTTAAAACCAGCGCGGCGTAATTAAAAAAGAGCGGCAATTGATTATACAAATCGCGCATGGCGATATGCAGGCTTTCCATTTTGAACACGCCGATCACCGTCGAACCGACTTTGAGCGGATAAATCCATGTGTACGCATGGGTGAAAGCGGGTGTCAGCATCTGGGTATCGCTAAAATCATGCTCATATTCACTGGCATCGCCTGTGGCGAAGGCGCTGATAACGCACTCATCATCCAGTTGTTGCAGGTGTTTTTTCACGCCATACACATCGGCATAGAAAATATCCGCATCGATTTTGTAATACAGGATCAGGTTCGCCCCGCCGATAACATCGACAATTGAACGCAGCATATTATCGATGACATTTTCCAATCCTGAGGCTTCACTCATTTTACTCATCAACTGCATGACCAGTTGTTGATTGGATTTGTCCAAGGCGAGTTTTGTAGCGCGTTGTTTGAGCTTATCCCAGTCGGCAACGGAGATGGTCATTAGTTCATTGGTCATGCAAGCTTTCCAATTTATGCCTGATGGCGGTGTGTAGGACGCTTTCGAGATGATCCAGAGTCACATCGCGCCATTGCACAGGTAAGTCCAGCATGGCGCCGATTTGCGAGGCTTCCCGGCTGAAATCATCGGATTGCGGCGTGCGCAGGCACAACAGATAGCGGTGCTGGTCATGGAAAATATCGCGAATAACGGCGATATTCGAACCGAATGTCTTGGCAATAACGGCATCCCAATTGCGTACCCAGTCATCCAATAAAAAGAACGCACCTTGAGTCAGTTCCCTATTAAATTCTTCCGCGCCTAACAGCATTTCAATACAATTTTGTCCCGATGTTCGCAGAGTACGTCCATCATTCAGCATCTTATCCATTCCCGGATGGCAGGCCCCGTAAAAGACGATGGTTTGTTCATTCTCATGTCGAGCTAAACCGTCATGTAAAGCGCAGGCCAGGCGTTTGAAGTCGATATGCAACGAGGCAGGCAGAAAATCCGTTGTCAATGCCCAGTTATTTTTTGCAATTAAATAGCCCACTTCTTTTTGCAAAATGCCGCAGCCGACCAGGCTTAGTGTTGATGGTGACATTTTACTGTTCAGCCAGATCGACAGATAAGGCGAAGGCACAGGGTTAAAGGCGAAAAAACCAGCGCGTCAACACGCCCGCCCTTAGCCTTTCGTCTTTCGCCTTTCGCCTCACTCTTGATAATGTCCATCTGCGTAATCCGTGACTGAATAATTAAAATTGCCCGAATTCATAAACAGCATCCAACATCGCCCTGATATTACGCTCAGGGATTTTGTACGGCATTAAAATGGTGCCGAAAAGAAATTTATTCCCCGCCATACCCGCCGCCAACATGCGTTTCACTTCTTGCCTGATTTCCTCTTCCGACCAATCAATGAGTTTAATGTCATTGATAACGCCGCAGGTCAGGCCGCGGCCGTTGATGATTTGTTTTCCTGTCGCAATATCATCCAAGGGGCTTAAATAATAAGTCTTGATGCCGATTTGCGAAATAATGGATTCAATGACCTGATTAAACCGCGCCCCGCCGCAGTAATAGACGATGCCTTGTGTGCCTGCGCTTAAATCTTGTTTCATCCACGGTATGCCGGTTTTGATGATGTATTGCAGCGGCATAAAATCGGTAGAGCCGAACGGGTTGGCATAGACAATCACATCGACGCCCAATTCCCTCAACGCGGCGATATGGCGCTGGCAAAATAAAGAACATTTGGCTAACAACTCATCGCGCACTTCCGGCGGCCCCATGAATAATAATTCAAACCATTTATCCATGCCCATTAACAATGCGGGCAATGCCATGCCGGCTGTCACATAGCCGCAAATCGGGTAACGCCCGCCGACTTCCCGCTTCAAGATTTGCAGACATTTCAATTCTTCGGCAAAAACGGGGTGGTGGATAATGTCGTCCGGAATTTCCAGGTTGTGAATATCGTCATAAGACTGGATAACAAAGTGCTCAACATTCGGCGGGCCGTCGGGCGAAAATAAAATCTTTTGACAGCCCAATAATTCCGCTTCTTTGCCGACATAAAACAGGCTCCATACGTTATCGTAACCGTATTTTTCCCGCATTTTCAGCTGCCCTTCGGCAACATACTCGCCACTTTGATAATAATCATGCAAAGAAGCCAAACCCAATTCTTTAGCGCCTTGATCCAATAAATTGCAAAACACCGGAATCCGGTCCGCCTTTTCGCCCTTTATTGCCGCGACCAATCTGTCCATTCCAGTTATCACTTGTGCATCCCCATGATTAAATCCTTAATGACCTTGCCTGCTGAAATACCGTCGCTTGCCCACGCGTCCGCCAGCACAACGTTGTAAAGTTCGGTATCCCATGTATAAGGTGCGCCGCCGACTATAATTTTAATACGGCCTTCCAACTGGCGTTCTTTAAGCAATTGCCGCACGGCAAGACAACCGTATTCACTGCGGGCGGTATGCACCATCATCGAGGAAATGGCGATAATGTCGGCATTGTGTTCCAGCGCGGTATCGACAAAGCGCTCGGCACTGACATTGACGCCTAAATCAATCACATCAATCATCAGTGAGCGCAAACAGCCGCTGACGATGCGCTTGCCCAGCGTATGCATATCGCCGTGTGATGTGCCGATGACTACGCGGCCAATGGTTTCAGGGCTTGTTTGAAACTGCGCGACCATTTCATCGGTGACTTGGGAAGCGATTTGCGAAGCCATGAAATGTTGGGCAAGATTGGCATCGAAATCTTCACTGATGGCTTTAATCATCTGTTCCATCGAAGGAATCACCACCTTAAAAACAATGTCCTCAGGCGTAACGCCCTGGGCGATTGCTGCGTGAATGACTTCGAATGCCTTATCGCGATCCGTGTCAAAAACGGCTTCGCTGTAAGCTGCGATAACTTTTTCCAGTATCATAAAATTCTCAGTTAAGCTAACGGCATCGGCTGCAAATAAAGATTATCGACAAAGACTTCTTCATAAGCGCTGACTTGCGACAAATTAACCATTTCAACATTGCGCCTCAGTTCATTTAATTGTTCATCACGATGAGGGCTGGAAAGCAATTGCTCACAACCCATTAGCGCGGCATTACCGCACAATTCGACGCTTTCAGCCGCACAATCCGGCAATAAACCTAAGGCTTGCGCATGTTGAATGTTTAAAAACTGCCCAAAAGACCCCGCAATGCACAGCCGTGTTAAATCCGCCGATGACGCCCCTGCGATGCTAAGCAGTTTACTAATACCGGCACCTGTAGCCGCTTTGGCACGTTGAAAAATATCAATATCCTGTTTTTTAACAGTAACACGATAATGCAAATTGACTAACTCAATTTCCAATTCGGAAACCGCTTTGGCAAAACGACCATTTTTTTTCAACTGTCCCGATGCCAGCAAACAGGCCATCACATCGCATAAACCGGAACCGCATAATCCTTTAATCTCGCTTGCGTCGGTCAATGTGCCGATCAATGTGCCGTGAAACTCTCCTGTCGCGGCATCATAATCAACATGACTAATCGCCCCCTGTTCGGCGGCAACACCGCAGCTGATACCGCAGCCTTCAAACGCAGGGCCGCCGGGGACGGAAGTGATCCATAATTTGTTCTGATGCCACAAGGCTATTTCGGTATTGGTACCGAAATCAACGAACAACGCACTGCCCGGACTGTCCGTTAAACGCACCGCCAGTAAGCCGACCAATAGATCGGAACCGACAAAACCGGCTACCGGCTGAACAGACGCAATGGGGATTTGCGTTTGCCGCAAGGTTGAAAAATTTAAAGAACAATCGATGGCTTGCGTCCAATACGCGGGTTGCAATAATTGTTCGGCATGTTTGTTGGCCAGCAATGCCAACATCGCGGTATTGCCGACAATCAGAATTTCCGTAACAGTCAATTTTTTAGTGTCTATCCACTCCGTCACCACCCGCTCTACCGTGTCGTGTATCAACTCGCTCATCGCCGGCCCTGCGCTTTTATCCGTCGTAGCGGCGGTCAAGCGATTCAGTATGTCCGTGCCGTAGTAGGTTTGCGGATTAAATCCGCAATACCCCACGATACGCCGCTGATGCACGCTATCCCAAAGACTGATGCGTATTTGCGTCGACCCCAAATCAACGGCCACCGCATAGCGGGCATCAGCTGTTGCCAACGGCGAATGAATGCTTAAAGTATCCAGCGCCTCGATAGCCAGCGGATTAATGAGGCTAACACTGGCGTGATCAAACAACGTAATTTGGCAGGCTAGACGAATGCCTTGGGCGATTTGCCCTGCGCTAAGATGCTTTTGTTCATACTGCGTCAACTCACTGGCAGCGCCTTGGTCGATACGCACCAGACACAGGCCGCAGGTACCTTTGCCCTGACACGCTGAACGCACCCGCGTATGCTCGTACGTTGCCAACAAGTTGAATAAGTTGCAAGGTGATGCGAAGGGAATATCGGCGATGTGCCGATGGTTTAAGTTAATCGAAAGTATGAACATTGTTGCCTGCTATTCATTTTGAGTGTATTTATTTCGAATAGCGATAAAGTCATCCAAATGATCAAAAAACAGCGTAACCATGCTCGGATCAAAATGATTGCCTTTTTCTTGTTGAAAAATCTCTAAAATTCTGTCCAGACTCTTCGCGGGCTTATAGCATCGTATAGCCCCCAGTGCATCGAACACATCGGCAACAGCGGTAATACGTCCTGCGACACTGATCTCTTCACCTTTAAGACCGGAGGGATAGCCGGTACCGTCCCATTTTTCATGATGTTCCAAAGTAATAGTCGCCGCCAATTTAAATAACGGGCGTTGTGACACACTGAGCATCTGAAAACCCAAATGACTGTGAGTTTTCATAATCTTCCATTCTTCAGCGGTTAATTCTCCTGGTTTATTCAAAATACTATCTGGAATAGCCACTTTGCCGATGTCGTGCATGGAAGCGGCTTGTTTTATCAGCTCCAGCTCTTCATAACCATATAGTTTTGCCAATAAATACGAATATTCTGCGACACGTTTTACATGCAATCCCGTTTCATGAGAACGGGTTTCACAAATCTGCCCCATGGTAAAAATAAGTTCTTGCTGAGTATCAATGATTTCCTGATTCAAAACCTCAATTTCATGGATGTTAAAAGCTATTCTTGCTTCCATATCATCTTCATAGGCTTTTAATTGTAAATGGGTAGCAACGCGAGCCTTTACTTCTTCAAATTGAAAAGGTTTATTAATATAATCAAGAGCGCCCACATTAAAAGCTTGGATTTTATCGGCAACATCATTTAATGCGCTGATAAATAACACAGGAATATTTTTTGTTTCAGGATTGTCTTTTAACGCCGTACAGACTTCATAACCACTCATTTCAGGCATTTTAATATCCAGCAGAATCAAGTCCGGCTTTTTTGTAGCAACCGCTTGTAATGCCATAGCGCCATTGTTAGCAGGCCGTACTTTATAACCCTCTTCCTTTAACAGAGTCGATAATAGCTGCAAGTTAGCCAACGTATCATCGACGATTAAAATATCCGCTGTATATTCCAAAGGTAATCCTTTAAGCATGAGTTTGATGAACCTAAAAATTTGTGCGCAAAATAACACGCAGAGTGAAAACAATAAAACCCAACTTGATGCGCCGACACTTTTTCGGGCACAAAATAGAGAATCTCCATGTCATTGAAAATGGTTAACGGTTCCCGCGTTAGCTTATAAAGAATAGTACGTTAAAGACCGAATTCGTCAATAGCCGCCAGGAATAATTATCGGCAACAAATCAACGATCTGAATTGATTACGATAACGGGATGACTAAACCGGCATTAAATCTGTAAAATAGCGGTTTTTTATTGTCCAGCTCCTTAAAACATAATGCGTACTACTCAATTCCCGCTCAATACCGTTAAAGAAACCCCGGCTGATGCTGAAATAGCCAGCCATCAATTGATGATCCGCGCCGGGCTGATCCGCAAACTGGCTGCCGGTCTTTACACTTGGTTACCCTTGGGGCTGCGGGTCATGCGCAAGGTCGAAAAAATCACCCGCGACGAAATGGAAAAAACCGGTGCACTGGAAGTGTTGATGCCCGGCCTGCAACCCGCCGAACTGTGGCAGGAAACCGGACGCTGGGAACAATACGGCCCGGAACTGGCGAGGTTAAAAGACCGTCACGACCGCGATTTTTGCCTCGGCCCCACGCACGAAGAAATCATTACCGATCTGGCGCGCAACGAGATCAAAAGCTACAAGCAGCTGCCGGTCACTTATTACCAGATTCAATCCAAATTCCGCGATGAAATCCGTCCCCGTTTCGGCGTGATGCGTTCGCGTGAATTTATCATGAAAGATGCCTATTCCTTCCATTTGGATCATGAATCGTTGCAGCTTACCTACGATGCGATGCATCAGGCTTATACCAACATTTTTAATCACTTAGGCTTAAAGTTTCGCGCGGTAGTCGCCGACTCCGGTTCTATCGGCGGCGCTGTATCGCATGAGTTTCATGTATTGGCCGATTCCGGCGAAGATGCGATCGCCTTCTCGACCGACAGCGAATATGCCGCCAATGTTGAAAAAGCCGAAGCGGTAATGCCTTCCGGCTCACGCGGCTTGGCTACCGAGCCAATGACGCTGATCGATACGCCCAACCAACACAGCATCGAAGAAGTTTGCGGTTTTTTAAACATCCCCGCTACGCAATGCCTTAAGACCTTGATCGTTAAAGGCGAAGAAGACACGCTGGTTGCGCTGCTGTTAAGAGGCGACCATAACCTGAACGATATTAAAGCGATAAAAATCGACGGCATCGCCTCGCCGCTGGAATTTGCCAGCGATGAGCAAGTGGGCAGCGCCTGCAACTGCAAACCCGGTTCTATCGGCCCGATAGGCTTAAACATCAAGATCATCGCCGACCGTAGCGTAACCTTGATGTCCGATTTCGTTTGCGGCGCGAATCAGGACGGCAAGCATTATCAAGGCGTCAATTGGGAACGCGATTTGCCTGTTCCTGATCACGTTGCCGACTTGCGCATGGTGGTTGAAGGCGATCCCAGCCCGGACGGCAAAGGTCAAATCACGTTGGCTCGCGGCATTGAAGTCGGCCATATTTTCCAGCTGGGCACCAAATACAGCGAGGCGATGAAAGCGGGCGTCATCAACGAAGGCGGTAAAAACCAGATCATGACCATGGGCTGTTACGGTATCGGCATTTCCCGCGTTGTCGCAGCCGCCATCGAACAGAACCATGACGATAAAGGCATCATCTGGCCGACCAATCTTGCGCCTTTCCAGGTGGCGCTCTGCCCGATGAACATGCACAAATCGGAGCGCCTGAAAGAGGCCTCGGAGAAGTTGTACCAAGATCTGCTGGCAGCCGGAATCGATGTATTGTTCGATGACAGGAAAGTCCGCGCCGGTTTTATGTTTTCCGACATGGAACTGATCGGCATCCCACATTGCATCGTGGTAGGCGATCGCGGCCTGGATTCAGGCACGGTTGAATACAAGGCCAGAACGGCTGAGGCAAACGAGGAAATCCCGTTTGCGGAGGTTATTGGTTTTTTGAAGGCGAAGTTAGGTTAAATAGTAGGGTCACCCCTTGTGGGTGACCTTTCTTTGTGGCCACCCACATGCGATAGGCCATTTTCGATAAGGGCAACCACAAGGGTTGCCCCCCCTACCTGTATTTTTATTCCCGCCCAATCAAATTCAGCGTTCTTTCCGGCAGGCTTTCTGTCGTTGCCCCTTCCAGATGCAAGCGAGCATCTTCATGCACGGTGGTCATAAACCGGATTAACTGCATCTCGTGCTGCATTTTCTGTTCAAAATCTTCCTCTTCCCACATTTTATTCAGCAAATATTTCGCATGATGATGAATGGTGAAGGCGACCGCCTCGGGCAGATGGGGGTAACTGGCCTGGATTGAAGATTTAAGCTGGTCCAGCGCGGCCAGATACTGTTTATAGTCCTTAACATCCTGCCGGCACTTGGTTTTAAACATCGACAGTTCGGCGTCGTGCTTAGTCTTCAGCAGGCTGATGTCGTGTTCCAGTTGTACACTTTTCTTTTTTAACTCGGCTTCCAGGGCTTTTTCGGCCAGGACGCGGGCATGATTGAGCTTTGCCTGGTCGCCTTGATTAGCCAGATGCCATTTCAGGTTTTCATCTTTAACCGAATGAAACAGCTTAATAATTTTATTTAAGATAGTCATGCGCTAAACAAGGGTGGATATTTTTTGCTGCAATGTCAGCAACGCCTCAATGTCCTGCCGATTGCGATAGCGGGCATGGTCTTGTTGCAATTGCTGATAGGTGGTTCCCGGCAGTTTTGTCTTGATCGACAGCAGCTCTTTGTCGATGGCTTTTGACAGCGCTCGAATGTGCTTGCGATTATTCAGCTTCAACAAACGTTTTCTGCTGAGTTCATTAAAATACTTTAGTTGCCTTGTTTTAAAGTAAAACAAGCGCTTAGCTTGATCTTGCTTGACCAGGGCAAACCACAGCCGCCTCTGTATCCGCTGTTTAGCCGAAAAATAATTTAAAGCGGCGCGGACGATTATTTTGCCAACACCCCATAACCCGGCAATGATTAAGGCAACGAACCCGCCTAACAGCATGGCCGTTGCCAGCGCAGTTAATACACCCGGCAGGCCGGGCACGGCTAACCACAGCAACACTTCCACCAGTAAAAACACCGGCAATGAAGCCAGAACCAACAACAAGGAAATTCTAATAATCAAGATGAAAGCCGGGAAGTCAAAAAGGCAATCAGAGTATTGTACTCAACTTTTTGGCTAAGGTTTAATCAGAACTAACAACGGTTGCCAACTGCTCATCATAAAGCGCGGCGATTAAATTAGCCTGATAAACCATGCCGACCAGACGGTTCTCGCTGTTCACTATCGGAATTTGCCGATAGCCTTTGGTGGACATCAGTGCAACAAGATCGACGATATGCGTGGTTTCAGGCAATACGGTAACAGAGGTGGTCATCATGTGGCCGACCGACTCCGGCTTATCGGTCGATACATCAGGCGTACGACGTATAAATGCCCGAAATTTGTCCTGAAAACTTTCATAGGCACTCAGGTTAATAAATTTGAAAAAGTCATTCCAGGTGATAATGCCAATCACCCGTCTGGCTCTGTCGATAACCGGCATGGATTTGAGTTTTTGCTTATGCATGATGTTCCAGGCTTCTTCAACTTCCGTCCCGTATTCAACCGCCGGCATGTCCCTGACCATAATATCCGCACAGGTAATATTGCCCTTAAAGCGCTTAAAGCTGTGCGCCTCTGCATAGGTCAGCAGTTTACGCAGGTCGCCGGCCGAGACGTCCATAAACGTATCCATGTTTTCCAGCGCCTGTTTCAAATCCTGATCCGAAATACCGGTTTGCTGGGCCGGTTTAACAATAGCGTTTTTATTGCCGGAAACTGTGGGATACTCATGTCGCAAAAGCCAACGATTAATTGCTATCGCCATGACCAGCATGATTATCACATTTAAGCCCACCGGCATCAGCACAAAGCCGTAACCCAGGGAACTGATAGGGTGACCGGCCAGAATGGGCGCCATTGCCGTCGCGGCTCCGGGCGGATGCAGGCACCGCAGCAACAGCATTGCCAAAATACTGCCGCCAACGGCGCAGGCTGAGGCTATTGCCGTATCGGTAAACTGGGTACAAGCGACGCCGATAATAGCGGATACCAATTGTCCGCCGACAAATGGCCAAGGCTGCGCCAAAGGGCTGTGAGGAATAATAAATAATATGACCGCAGAAGCACCCATCGAGGCGACGAGAATCGGATAAGCGGTTCCTATGCTTAATTGTTGCGTCACCAATGCCACAATTAAAATGGCGCTGAAACTGGCAATAACCGAGAGGAACTTGCCCTTAAGGCTTAAGTTTACCGGATCAACGATAACGAAACGGATAAACTGGCTGATATTCATCATTAGCTTGAACTACCCCTTATACCTTAATAAAGCTGTCACACCCCGAAGTGACCTCAAGTATAGAGCAATCGAACTGATATTCCAGAACTCACGAACCGGATAGGGTATTTAAAATCAATCACTATAACCAGCCGGCATTTATAGGCTAAAACTAAAACAACTCATCAATTATTCTGCTACGTTATTAATGTTAAAATGAAACAATGGCATTAACAAAGCCGTTTAGCCTAACCGTAAATCCCTACCAATAAAAACAATACAATGAATAGATTAAGAGATAAAATTCGCGACATTCCCGACTTTCCAAAGCCCGGCATTATCTTCAAGGATATTACGCCGCTGGTAAAAGACCCCGCTACCTTGAGACTCGCCGTCCATCAATTGCTACAGCCTTTTTTAGGCAGGAATATCACCGTCGTTGCCGGTATGGAAGCGCGAGGTTTTATTTTCGGCTCGCTGGTCGCCTGGGAATTGGGGCTTCCATTTGTACCGTTGAGAAAGCCGGGTAAACTGCCATACGATGTGCAAAGTGTATCGTACGACCTTGAATACGGCTCGGCCACGCTGGAAGCTCATATCGACGCCTTCGATGCAAACGATCGTGTTTTATTAATTGATGACCTGCTGGCTACCGGCGGAACGGCAAAAGCTAGCTGTGAATTAGTCGAACAACTGGGTGCAAAGGTTGAGGCGTGCGCCTTTGTCGTGGAGCTGGATTTTCTGGAAGGAAGGGGAAAGCTTGGGAATTACGAAGTCCATTCTTTGTTGCATTACTAAAGAAGACAAAGGGCGAAGGGCAAAAAAGCAGTCGTTGTTGGCGTCTGATTCTTTCGCCTTGCGCCCTTCGCCTTCCTTACCTACGTCTTTTTGATTTTTTCAATTTATCCACTTTGCTACCGGCTTCTTCAAACGACTTGGCGGTGGCATCGAAGGATTGCGCGACACTGCTGAACGAATGAGAGGCTTGTCCTATCTGTTTAGTCTGCGCGTCCAGGCGTAAAGTAAACCCCGGCTTGTTACTTGTGCCGGCATTACCGGACGAACCTTGTTCCGACGACGCCGCACCTTTATCGTCGTCAAGCGCGTCATCTTCAAAACCATCCACATCCAAAGACGCCTCCGATTTGCCATCCGTAGCCAGGTTATTACGCCATTGCAAAAAAGATTCACGGGTAAATACGTAAGGATCTAATGCCGCCTCATCGATAAACTTCAATGCGCCTTCCGCACTGGCCCGCGCATTCAGCATAGCCAACAGTTGTATAGGCAAACCTACATAAGTGGTCGGGTTTGCTGCCGTATCAAATGCCGCTCCTGGGATTCCGCGCGCAGTTGACGGCCCCAAAATAGGCAGCACCAGATAAGAACCTGGGGGCACTCCCCATACCGCCAGGGTCTGATCAAAATCTTCTTCATTTTGTTCCAGGCCTACATGCTTGGCTACATCAAACAGACCTCCCACACCTACTGTTGAATTGATCGCAAACCGTCCGGTATCTTCAGCACTTTGTGCAAATTTAGCCTGCAAAACATCATTGATTACCACATTGACGTTTTTCAGGTTATTAAAGAAGTTAAACACCCCCGTTTGCATGAACTGCGGGGTTATCCATTTGTAAGCATTTGAAATAGGCTCGGCTACATAATTGTCAACTTTATCGTTAAAGCCAAACATTTTCCTATTAAAGTTTTCGTAAGGATCAGTCTTGCTCGCTACCGTTTGTGGCTCAACGTCGCCGGTCGTTGCACAACCGCCCAGAGTCAGAACCACTCCGATCAGCATGCCTGAGAATACATATTGCATTTTAACGCTACGATTGCCATTGTTGGGTCTATTCATTGGCATAAAACCTACTGTTTTGAATAATTATCAATTTTTTCGTTAATCTTGGTTATTAAGGCATCAAAGCTTTCGCGCTGTAAAATAGTGGTATATTCCGATCTTTTCAAGGCTAAATCGCTTACGCCATTGGCGATAATATTAATGATACGCCAGCTATTACCCTTTTCTTTGAGCATATAATCGAATTTAACGGGCTTGTCGCCGGGAATAACAAGATGGGAATGCACAACAACACCACCTCTTGTTGTTTCTTCTTCCGAATCGAATACAAATGATTCCCCGGAATAATCTTTAAAGTTGTGCGCATAAGATGCGATGCTCAGACGGCTGAATACATCAACCAACTTTTGTTGCTGTTCCTCGGACAACTTCTCCCATTCCTTACCGACAACAATGCGGGCGATTTTTATCAGTTCGTGGCTGTTGGAAACAGAATCTTTTAGTTTTTCATATCTTCCGGCATAGCCCAATTTCTTGCCGTCTTTCATCACGGCAATAAGGTCGGCCTGAAATTTCTCTACGACCTGTCTTGCGGTTGCCCCGCCTTCATCAGCAGCAAAAGCATTCATCGTTCCTAATAAAAGGAACATGAAAACAAGAGCTAATTTCACATTTTTTAAAAACATAATTAAAAAAACCTCGTAAAAATTAAATCAGGTAAAAGGCAAAAGGTTCAAGATAAAAGGTGAAAAAACATCACCTCTTGTGCCTTGAACCTTGAATCTTGAACCTAAATACATTTTAATCAACAATTTCCACTCTAACAGGAATTCCTGCAATGGTTGATGCCCGTTCTTCCATTGCATACTCTGGAGTGGCCTCGGGCACCATTGCACCCTCGGTTTTGGGGCCTCTAATCGATGTCCACAAGGCCTTCACCGGATGACTTAACATATCTTCAACAGCCGTCGCTTCATAACCGCAATGCGCCATGCAGCTTGCGCATTTAGGATTGTTAACCGTGCCGTATTTATCCCAGGGCGTGGTGTCCAAAAGCTCCTGAAAGCTGGAGACATAGCCTTCATCAGCCAGCAAGTAACAAGGTTTTTGCCAGCCGAATACGTTACGGGTCGGATTACCCCAAGGCGTACAATCGTAATTTTGGTTGCCGGCCAGAAAATCGAGATATAGCGTCGAATGATTTAGTTTCCATTTGCGGTTTTTGCCAATTTTAAAAATGCCCCGGAATAAATCCTTAACATCACTGCCCTTAATAAACACATCCTGCTGAGGTGCATGCTCATAACTGAAGCCAGGGGCGATGGTCACGCCTTCAACACCCAGCTCCATCGCATAATCCAGGAAATCGGCAACTTCCTTGGAGCTTTCGCCCTGAAACAGCGTGCAATTTACAGTGACCCTAAAGCCCTTTGCCAGCGCCAATTTTATGGCTTCAACAGCCCGCTCAAAAACACCATCCTGACATACGGACGTATCATGCCTTTCATGCATGCCGTCCAAATGGATTGAAAAGGTCAGGTAAGGAGAGGGTTTATAATCATCAATTCTTTTTTTCAACAACAGTGCATTGGTGCACAGGTAAACGAACTTCTTCCGCGCAATAATACCTTCTACGATTTGCGGCATTTCTTTATGGATAAGCGGCTCGCCTCCCGGAATCGACACCATGGGCGCATCGCATTCGTCCACAGCCTGCATGCACTCTTCAAATGAAAGACGTTTATCAAGAATATCATCAGAGTAATCAATTTTACCACAGCCTGCACAGGCCAAATTGCAACGAAACAAAGGCTCAAGCATCAGCACCAAAGGATATTTCTTAACCCCTTTCAACTTTTGCTTAATTAAATAACTACCTACAGTCAACTGCTGACGTAAAGGAACTCCCACGAGCAAACCCTCCAAAAAACTTCGATAAACTTAAATGACGCCCATTTAAAAATGACCGCCCTGAAACCACATGCACCACGGAATGCGACAATTCTATATCAATAAACCATGTATCAATAAAACAACAAACAGACAATATTCACCAAAATACAACCACCTACTGCTTTTTAACAACGGAGATCAAGGAATATCGACGCGCCTGTCATATAATACAATCGCTTATCTATTGTTGACTAGAATACTATCTTTTAGCGGATGACTCCAGTTTTATAGCGTGTATCTAGAATTGTTGACGCAAAGCACGGATTCATTCCGCAAGCACAAATCCGCCACAAACACGGATAACATGTTATTTTTATTAGCAATAGACTGTTTTTGACAATTACCACGGGTGCGTATTTGCAACAAAACAACATTGCTTTGCAAAATACCAACAAACAGTCTATTATTGCCACTTATTAACTTGAATTAACCCGCAGGTCGACATCAAAAATACCATGAGTGAAACTCAAATATCTCTGGATAACCCAAAATCACTCAGCAAATGTTCTGATGATGAATTTCAGGCACTTTTACTTGAAGGCGTCTCCAGAACATTTGCGCTGACTATTCCCCAGCTGCCGGAAAAACTATACGGCGCAGTGGCCAACGCCTATTTGTTATGCCGCATTGTCGACACCATAGAAGATGAAGTTTCTCTAACGCCTGAACAAAAAAAATATTTTTGCTCCGAGTTTATTCATATCGTAAAAACCGGCACGAATTCAGAGCCGTTTGCGGTTGAACTTGCCCCCCTGCTTTCCGAGCAAACCATTCCCGCAGAACACACCTTAATACATGTATTGCCCCGGGTTATTCAAATCACCCATAAATTCGACCCCGATCAAATTGAGGCGCTGGCTTCCTGTGTAGAAACCATGGCTGCAGGTATGCCGATCTTTCAAGCTCAGGACCTGCATGGTGGTCTCGCAACGCTCGCCGACATGGACAGATACTGCTATTACGTTGCCGGTTGCGTCGGAGAAATGCTGGCCAAGCTTTTTTGCCATTACTCACCGGAAATCGCCCAACACAAGGATGAACTGCTTAAGTTATCGGTGTCTTTTGGTCAGGGACTGCAAATGACCAATATATTAAAAGATATCTGGGATGATGCCGAACGTGGGGTTTGCTGGTTACCGCAGGATATTTTTACCGAGACCGGGTTCGATCTTAAGAAGCTGACCCCAGAAACTAATGATGAAAACTTCAGATTAGGCCTGGAACACTTGATCAGCATTGCCCATGAGCATTTACATAACGCGCTCAAATACACGCTGCTGATTCCCAGCCATGAGGCCGGCATCCGGAATTTCTGCCTTTGGGCACTGGGCATGGCCGTTTTAACCTTGAAAAAGGTCAAACAAAACCTGGATTTCAATCATTCCGACCAAGTCAAAATAACCCGCAACAGCGTTAAAGCGACTATCCTTGCAACCCGATTAACCGGACGCAGCAACACCCTGCTTAGCTTACTTTTTAACGTGACAAGTCGCGAGCTCAAAACGCCCGACTGGACATATTCAACACCATCCTCAAAAGCCAACATAAAACTTTAAGGACGTAACCTATGTTTAACGAAGCCAATTCAGAAATTAATATAAGCACTATTTCGAGCTCGTCGAATACTACCAATAACTTTGATCACAATCTCAAGCTGGCCATTAGCAAAGCGCAAGAGAAATTATTAAGCCTACAGGACAAGGAAGGCTACTGGGTATTCGAACTGGAAGCGGACTGCTCGATCCCGTCAGAATACATCATGATGATGCACTACCTGGGTGAAATCGATGAACCGCTACAGGCAAAAATCGCCAACTATCTAAGATCCCGTCAATCTGAAGACGGCAGCTACCCTCTGTTTACCGGTGGTGCAGGCGATATCAGTTGCAGCGTCAAAGTCTATTTCGCGTTAAAGATGACCGGTGATGCTGTCGACGCTCCGCATATGACCCGGTTAAGAAATTACATCCTCAGTCAGGGCGGCGCGGCAAAAGCCAATGTGTTTACACGCATTGCGCTGGCAATCTTTAAGCAATTACCTTGGCGCGGCGTTCCGTATATTCCGGTCGAAATCATGCTGTTTCCCAGCTGGTTTCCGTTCCATTTGGACAAAGTATCGTACTGGTCCAGAACCGTTATGGTACCGCTGTTTATACTTTGCACCTTAAAAGCAACAGCCAAGAACCCTAACAACATCAATATACTGGAACTCTTCGTCACCCATCCTGACGAGGAAAAACACTATTTCCCTGAAAGAACCCTGTTAAATAAAATCTTTCTGGGTTTGGATAAATTGGGCTTGGCCACTCGCCCGTTAATCCCGAAAAAAGCCCATGAATTGGCGATCCAAAAAGCCAAAGACTGGTTTATTGAACGCCTGAACGGCGAAGACGGCCTGGGCGGAATTTTCCCTGCAATGGTCAGCTCTTACGAAGCCATGCTGCTGCTGGGCATGCCGAAAGATCATCCTCATGTTGTCACCGCTCGCAAAGCCATCGACAAATTACTGGTCATCAATGAGCATGACGCCTACTGTCAGCCCTGCTTGTCTCCGGTTTGGGATACAGCACTGGCCGCGTTGGCTTTACAAGAAGCCGACAAAACCGGCAACAGCCAAAGCCTGACCCGCGCCTACGACTGGCTTAAAAGCAAACAGCTGTCAGACGAACCAGGCGACTGGAGAATTTCCAGACCGGATTTAGCGGGTGGCGGCTGGGCATTTCAATTTGAAAACCCGCACTATCCTGATGTCGACGACACAGCGATTGTGGCCTTCGCCATGGCAGAATCGAACCTACCCCATCTGAATGAATCGATACATCGCGCAACCCGCTGGATAGTCGGCATGCAGTCTAAAAACGGCGGTTACGGGGCGTTTGATGTCGATAACACCTACTATTATTTGAATGAGATTCCATTTGCCGATCACGGTGCGTTATTAGACCCGCCTACTTCAGATGTCAGCGCACGCTGCGCGATGCTGATGGCCAAAGTGGCTCAGGATCATGCCGAATATTTGCCTGCATTAGAGCGCACTATCGAGTACATCCGTAGCGAACAGGAACAAGACGGTTCATGGTTCGGCCGCTGGGGCACCAACTATATCTACGGCACATGGTCGGTATTGCTTGGACTTGAGCAAACCGGTTTACCTAAAAGCGACCCTCTGTACACCAAGGCCGCAACATGGCTCAAAAGCGTGCAACGCGGCGATGGCGGCTGGGGTGAAGACAACTACAGCTATCACGATATAAGCCATAGCGGAAAATATCATTTCAGCACCGCATTTCAAACGGCCTGGGCTGTTTTGGCTTTAATGGCGGCCGGAGAGGCCCACAGTCCCGAAGTGAAAGCAGGTATCGACTTCATCTTGCGCAACCAGCAGTCTGACGGCGTATGGAATGACGAGTGCTTCACCGCGCCCGGCTTCCCAAAGGTTTTCTATCTTAAATACCACGGTTACGACAAGTTCTTCCCGCTTTGGGCCTTGGCTCGCTACCGTAACGAGCTCCTCAACAAGTGATCACCGGCATAGTTGTTGCTTTACCGGAAGAACTCAGCACCCTGACTTCAAAAAAAATTGATAAAGGGTGCTGTGTTTTTATTACCGACGCAATCGTTCTCGCCTATTCCGGTGCCGGTGCCAACAATGCCCGAACAGCATCTGAATTATTGATCGCTCAAGGCGCCACTCGCCTGATCAGCTGGGGTTGCGCCGCCGCCCTCAGTGGAACATTAAAATCTGGCGATCTGGTCTTGGCAGACACCTTGATAGACTCCGAAGGCGCTCAAATCAGCATCCGCCCTGACTGGCATGGCTACACCAAAAACCTGCTTTCACCCGCTCTAAAAGTTCACACCGGCAGTTTAGCTGAAAGCAAAAGCATTGTTGCTACCGGTCAGGACAAACAGCACCTGCACATCAAGACCAGCGCAGTCGCATTGGACATGGAAACGATAGCCATAGCCAAAGTTGCCCGGCAACACAAACTACCATTTTTAGCCATCAGGGCCATTGCCGATCCGGTTAACATGGACTTGCCTAAAGCCATCAATCAGGCCCTTAATGATGAAGGCGACATTGTTATAGGTAAGTTGTTATTATTTATTGCGCTACATCCGTCCGAACTACCGGGACTGATAAAACTGGGCCTGCATTTCAATGCTGCAAAAAAAACGTTAAAATTGGTCGCTAAACAGCTCGATCAATTGACCGCATTACCCAGCCAAGACCAATAAACAGCATGTCATCTTTTTTCAACACCCTTATCGGCTGGTGCGAGCGCCAAATCATGCGCTGCCCATGGACACTGTTATTGCTATCGCTGTTGCTTTGCGGCGTTACCCTATACTACACCTATCAAAACCTGGAGATTAACACCAACACGGCTGAAATGTTGTCGCCCGATCTGCCTTTCCAGCAAAACCAGGCACATTTTAACCAGGCATTTCCCGAAGATGCCACCACCATTATTTTTGCAGTTGAGGCCCAAACGCCGGAAGAATCCTCTCAGGCGGCCGGGAAACTTGCCGATCAGCTAAACAAAGCAACAGACCGCTTTGATTCTGCCTACATCCCCACAGACAATGCTTTTTTCAGGCAACAGGCCTTGCTTTATCTTGATCAAGACGACCTGGATATTTTCGCCAAAAAACTTACTGATGCCCAGCCTTTTATAGGCCATCTGGCCCAAAATTATCATCTTGAAGGCCTGTTCGGCATTATCGGCCAAGCGCTTAACCAGCATGACCATGCTTTGCCGATGGACTTGAACCCGATACTCTTAGCCATTGATAATGTCCTGAATAATCAGTTAAACGGTCAACCACGTTATTTGTCTTGGCAAAATATCCTGTCCGAAAACAAGCCGAACACTGACAATATCAAGGATACAGAAGCAGAAACCAACGTTAACAGGACTATCGTCATCGCCAAGCCTAAAATGCATTTCAATGAAATGCTGCCCGCCGATGTTGCTCTGTCGGCTGCGCGCGAAATCAGTCACGCGATCATGGCGGAAAATCCGTCACTGAGCATACGCATGACCGGCGAGACCGCACTGGAACACGAAGAACTGGAAAGCGTCACCAAAGGCGCCACGTTCTCCGGTTTATTGTCGCTGGTTTTGGTATTCGTAGTTCAATGGATAGGCCTGCGCTCAGTAAGACTGCTGATTACCACCTATATCGTGCTGGTTATGGGCCTGATATTGACAGCCGGATTCGCCGCCGTCACCGTCGGGCATTTAAATGTCATTTCCATTGCCTTTGCCAGTTTATATATCGGACTGGGAGTCGATTATGCGATTCACATCTGCTTGCATTACCGCGAAGGCAAGGCCGACGGCCTATCCAATAGCGAAGCCATCCTGATCAGCATCCGCGATGTCGGCTCTTCGTTGTTTTTATGCGCATTGGCCACCGCGATCGGTTTTTTTGCCTTTATACCGACGGATTATGCGGGCGTATCCGAATTGGGCGTTATTTCAGGCGGCGGTATCTTTATCGGCCTGATTATTTCACTGACCGTATTGCCGGCCTTGTTCTGCGTTTTTCCAGTCAATAATGTAAAGCCGATACGCTCGCCGTTAACCCCGGCCTTTATCATCACTTTTCCGTTTCGCTTTTCGACCGGCATCAAAATCGTGTCCATATTACTGGGTATCGGCGCTTGCTTTGTGTTGACCGACCTTACTTTCGATTACAATCCAATCAACTTGAGAGACCCAAACAGCGAATCCGTGGTAGCCATTAAAGAACTGTTAAAGTCCAAGACCGAATCCCCGTTTGCGCTGACCGCGTTGGTAAGCAATTTTGAAGCTGCCGGTAAAATTACCGCCCAACTTAATCAGCAACCGTCTGTGCATGAAACCATCAGCTTGGCGAGTTTTATCGCTAAAAACCAGGACGAAAAACTGGCGACCATTGAAGACTTGAATTTAATGCTGGGCGGACAACTTAGAAACTTCGACAACACACTCGATACCGCCAATCAGCAGGCCGCATTGATTAAATTCAACGAAGCGCTGAAAAAAGCGATTGTTGAAAAATCCCCGAATGTGCCGCAGCAAACCTTGCAGCAGCTGCAACAGCGCATCGAAGCGTTCATCAAACAGGCAGACTCAGCCCCGACTCCAGCAGCCGGTTATATACAGCTGGAAAAAAATATTCTAGGCCTGCTGCCGTTTACCATAGAGCGGCTTAGAACCAGCCTGACCGCAACGCCGTTTGGATTGGACGATTTACCGTCAGAAATAAGATCGCACTGGGTCAGCGCGGGTGGTCTTTATAGAGTCCTGATCACGCCAGAAAAAGACCAAAACAAGCCTGATAATTTGAAAGAATTCGTCACTCAGGTGCAAGCCGTTGACAACACGGTTTCCGGCCTGCCGATTATCAATCAGGCTGGTGGCGATGCTATTGTCAAGGCATTTATTAAAGCCTTCAGCGGTGCTTTTATTGCCATTGTGGTGTTATTATTGCTAATGTACAGAAGCGTCAGAAAAACCCTGTTGATTATCATGCCATTGTTGCTTGCCGCTTTGCTCACCGGCGCGACCAACGTATTGCTGGACAACCCTTTCAATTTCGCCAATATCATCGCCCTGCCTTTGCTGCTGGGCATGGGTATCGACAGCAGCATACTGATCATGCACAGACACCATTCCAGTTCTGGTGAGGATGAAAATTTGCTGCAAAGCAGCACCACCCGAGGCATTATTTTCAGCTCCATAACAACCTTGTGCAGCTTTTCCAGCCTTGCTTTCACCGCCCATCAGGGTATGGCAAGCATGGGTTTAGTATTGGCCATAGGCCTTACTTTCACAGTGATGTGTTCTTTAATAGTCCTGCCTGCTTTCAGCGGCAAAAGAATTTAATTTTTTGAGGTAACTAATGTCATTCAGCATCGCCGAACTTTTTTCTCAACACAGCACTGATAAATTTGATCTGCACGAACAACATTTAAACAATCAAATGGTCAGAGTGTTAAAGACCATAGGCTATGACCGCCACTACAAAAAAGCTGTCGGACAATATCTCTACGACCAGGACGGCACGGAATACCTGGACTTGCTCAGCGGTTTCGGCGTATTTGCGATCGGTCGCAATCACCCGACCGTGATCAGCGCATTAACCGAAACCTTAACATTGGAATTGCCCAACCTGGTGCAAATGGATGTGTCGGTGCTCAGCGGATTGCTGGCGCAGGAAATCCTGAAAACCACGCCGGACAATCTAAACAAGATGTTCTTTTGCAATTCAGGAACAGAGTCCGTGGAAGCGGCGATTAAATTCGCCCGCTATACCACCAAACGCGAAAAAATCGTCTTTTGCGAACACGGCTATCATGGGCTGACCATGGGATCACTGTCATTAAACGGCGAAGACATCTTCCGCGAGGGTTTCGGCCCGCTGCTGCCCGGTTGCAGCTCCGTTCCTTTCAACGATCTTACAGCACTGGAACAAGCCTTAAGCAACAAAGATGTTGCGGCTTTCGTCGTCGAACCTATCCAAGGCAAAGGCGTCAATGTACCGGATGATAATTATTTGCCGGAAGTCGAACGCTTGTGCAAAAAATACGGCACCTTGTTTGTCGCCGATGAAGTCCAAACGGGCTTAGGGCGCACCGGAAAATTCTGGGCTATCGACCACTGGAACGTCAAGCCGGATATGATTTGCATGGCCAAAGCCCTGTCAGGCGGATTCGTCCCGGTCGGCGGGGTCGCGATGACCCAGAAAATCATGGATACCGTTTATAACCGTATGGATCGGGCTGTCGTGCATGGCTCCACCTTCTCCAAGAACAATATGGCGATGGCAGCAGGCCTTGCCACGCTGTACGTTATGGAAGAAGAAAAACTGGTCGAAAACAGCATGAAAGTCGGCACCGACATTATCGATAGCCTGAACGCGATGGCCGGAAAATATGAATTCCTGAAAGAAGTGCGCGGCAAAGGCATGATGATTGCAATTGAATTCCAGTCGCCCAAGAGCCTGAAACTCAAAGCGGCCTGGGCGATGCTGGAAGCGGCCAATAAAGGCTTATTCTGCCAAATGATCACCATTCCTTTATTTAAGGAACACCATATCCTGACGCAGGTCGCAGGGCACGGCATGAACGTGGTCAAGCTGTTGCCGCCGTTAAACTTAACGCAAAAAGACCGTGACACCATAGTCAATTCATTTGATAAAACCATAGCCGATACCCATCAAATTCCCGGTTCCATCTGGGACTTAGGCAAGAATCTGGCGGGACATGCCTTGAAGGGCAAAAAATAAATAAACGTTAGAGAAATAGGCCACAGATGACACGGATTTAGCGGATAAGCGCTGATAAAAAATAAAATCCGTTTAAATCCGTGTCATCCGTGTCATCCGTGGCCTATCATTAAAATTAGCATCACAAATAGTTACAATCTGGAAAAGTAATGAAAAAGTCATTTCAATTTATTTTATTATTTTTAACTTTGAGCCAAGCACATTGGGCCGCCGCTCATGCGGTGATAACCGATTATTCGCTGAAAATAGCACCCATCCATGCGGGCAGCCCGGCAAAAGTCGAACTGTCGTTTAATTCCCAGATAGAACTGGGCTTGTCGCAGATTTTCCTGGTCAGCAAAGGCGATAAACACGAGCTATTGCAAGCCGTCAACGGCAACAAACAAGGACGGATTATCATCCAAATTCCGCCACTTGAATTAGGCGATTATGCCCTCCGCTTTAAAGTCTTCGCTGCTGACGGCCATTTAACCGAAGACGTTATTCATTTTTCTGTTTCCAAATAGGAGTTGGCAATGGCAGGCATAGCTGATTTTCTCGATTCTCTTATTGGCGGGTTTGACCTGATTTGTTATTCATTAGCAATCGGCAGCCTGTTTTGGGGACTTTTTGTATTGCGTCCCTGGCATTCGCCGCGCCAGTTCCCGACTGGCTCGCGGCATACACACCATCCCAGGCAATATCAAGACGGATACTCTGCGGTATTACTGCAAAAAACCATCACCCTTCTGTACAAAGGCGGTTTTTGGCTGGCTGCGGCTCAACTTTTCAAAATCATACTTAAAGTTTGGTTAATGACTGCCGTACTTGAGCGCTGGCCGTTTCCTGAATTCGCCGGTACAACGCAATTCATCGGCGGCATAATACGCACGATACTGGCTGTGGTTTTAGCCGGGTACTGCTATCAATACCTCAGTAAAAACCCTTTTTCCAAGCAGCACTGGATAACCGCCGGCATTGTCGCCCTGCCTATGATTATTTCAGGTGCTTGGCTGGTGCATGGCGCGGGACGCTTTGAAAACCCAATCACCTTAATGTCGCTGACGGTCATCCATCAAGTGGCCGCAGCCGCCTGGATTGGCGGTATTTTTCAGTTGGTTAATCTATGGCTGTTACGCAGCAACAAACAAGTTCCTGCTGAATTATGGCCTTTATTGCTTAAGCGCTTCACCACGTTCGGCATAGCCTCAGTCGCGATGATCCTGATCTCGGGTTTGCCTATAGCATTGCAATACATCGACACCTGGAACGGCCTGATCGGTACCGGCTACGGCAATTTATTGATGGTAAAAATTACCTTAATGACCATCGCCCTGGGGTTTGCCTGGTTAAATAGATCCGCCGTTTTGGCATTCGGGTTTTCCGGTAATCATCATGCTTTAAATAACCGCGTTCCTTATTACGTTGAAGCGGAAACCTTTGTTCTGGTCACATTGCTGTTTACCGCCGCCAGCTTGGCTTCTCAGCCTCCGGCTATCGATATTCCAACCCTGACCGCAAGCTGGCAGGAAGTTTTAAACACCTTTAGCCCGCAAATTCCAACAACCAGCTCACCGACACATACCGACCTGATTGCAGGTGAAGCGGGGCGCGTTGCGATTGTCGGCCAAGTGCCATCGCTCGCGGCAACCGAATGGTCGAACTACAACCACAACATTGCCGGTATTTTCCTGACCGTGATGAGCTTCTTTGCGATGCTGTCTTATGTGCAAAAATCCAGCTTCGAGAAATTCAAATACTGGCCGCTGGGCTTTGTAGGACTGGGCGTCTTCCTGTTTTTTCGCAGTGATGCGGAATCCTGGCCTTTGGGTCCGATAAGCTTCTGGGACAGCACATTTAACAACGGTGAAGTGTTGCAGCACCGGATTGCGACCTTATTGGTGTTTGTGCTCGGCATTATGGAGCTTAGCGCCCGGATAACCAAAAACCCGGACAGCAAACTACCTTTTGTTTTTCCGTTGCTGGCAGCTTTTGGTGGTTTGATGCTGCTGACTCATTCCCATGTCGGTTTCCAACCCAAAAGTGCTTTCCTTATCCAGGTCGGTCACACCATGATGGGAATTTTCTCTCTCATTCTGGCAACTGGCCGTTGGCTGGAATTAAAATTGGACCGGCCCGGCAATGATATCGCCAAGGATGGTGTGTATGCCGCAAGCCTGCCGGGAGCAGGCTCGGCGATTGCCGGTTTTATTTCTGTTGCCGCCCTGTTTCAGATTGGCATCATCCTGATGTTCTATCGCGAACCTCTTTACTAATATGAATACACTAGATAACTACCCACTGCTCAAAGACATCAACACCCCTGCCGATCTGCGCAAGCTGTCGAGAAACCAGCTTAAACCATTGGCAAAAGAACTTCGCGAGTATTTAACCCATACCGTGAGCATTTCCGGTGGCCACTTTTCTGCCGGCTTGGGTACGGTTGAGTTGACGGTGGCCCTGCATTACGTGTTCGACACGCCATCCGATCAGCTGGTTTGGGATGTCGGTCATCAGGCTTATCCGCACAAGATCCTGACCGGACGCAGAGACCGGATGACCACCATTCGCACTAAAGACGGCGTATCGGCATTCCCCAATCGGGCGGAGAGCGAATACGATGCGTTCGGCGTCGGCCATTCCAGCACCTCGATCAGCGCGGCCTTAGGCATGGCGATTGCCTCGGAATTAAAAGGCGAAGACAAGAAAATGGTCGCAATTATCGGCGACGGCAGCATCACCGGCGGCATGGCGTTTGAAGCGATGAATCATGCGGGCGCTCTGGACGCCAATCTGCTGGTGATCCTGAACGATAACGATATGTCGATCTCGCCGCCGGTCGGCGCGATGAACAATTACCTGACCAAAATTTTGTCCAGCAAATTTTATTCTTCAATGCGCGAAGGCAGTAAAAAGGCCTTAAGCAGTATGCCCAGCGTATGGGAACTGGCGCGGCGCACTGAAGAACATATGAAAGGCATGGTAGTGCCGGGCACTTTGTTTGAGGAGCTGGGTTTTAATTATATCGGCCCGATTGACGGACATGACGTGGACATGCTGGTGTCCACGCTGGAAAACCTGAAGGACATTTCCGGGCCGCGCTTTTTACATATCGTCACCCAAAAAGGCAAGGGATACGCGCCTGCCGAGAAAGATCCGTTGGCCTATCATGGCGTACCGGCTTTCGATCCCAGCAAAGATTGCCTGCCCAAATCCGCGCCCTCCCCGCACCCGACTTACACCGAAGTGTTTGGCGAATGGCTCTGCGATATGGCTGCACAAGACGAGCGATTACTGGGCATTACTCCGGCTATGCGTGAAGGTTCCGGGCTGGTCAAATTTTCCGAGTGTTATCCGAAACGTTATTTCGATGTCGCGATAGCCGAGCAACACGCAGTAACGCTGGCCGCAGGACAGGCTTGCCAAGGTGCCAAACCCGTGGTGGCGATTTATTCGACGTTCCTGCAACGAGCTTACGACCAGATGATTCACGATGTCGCGATTCAGAATCTGGATGTATTGTTTGCGCTGGATCGCGCCGGTTTAGTCGGCCCCGACGGCCCGACCCATGCCGGTAGTTTTGATTACAGCTACATGCGCTGCATTCCCAATATGCTGGTAATGGCGCCTGCCGATGAAAACGAATGTCGGCAAATGCTCTATACCGGATTTATGCATGAAGGCCCGGCGTCCGTTCGCTATCCGCGCGGCAAAGGCCCCGGCGTTGCCGTCAACAAAACCATGACCGCATTGCCGATAGGTAAAGCCGAAATTCGTCATCAAGGCAACCGCATTGCGATGCTGGCTTGGGGCAGTATGGTAACCCCGACACTGGAAGCGGGCAAACAACTGGGAGCCACCGTCGTCAACATGCGTTTTGTCAAACCTATCGATACCGAACTGATACTTGAGTTAGCCAAGAGCCACGATGTGTTGATTACCGTCGAAGAAAACGTACTCGCCGGTGGCGCAGGCAGCGCAGTCAATGACTTCCTTCAAGCCCAACAAATTCTGATGCCGGTACTGAATATCGGCCTGCCGGACAGTTTTGTCGAACAAGGTACCCGAGAGGAATTACTGGCGTTGTGCAGTCTGGATGTACAGGGGATTTTTGCTCAAGCTGAAAAATTCTGCGCGTAGACAAATTTTTGCCAGAAGGTCACGATCGAATCTTCATGGACAGATATTTGCTCCTCGGTAAGTGTTTCTACATTACTCTAGTACACGCCATCTATGGCGCTATGCAATACCTACATTGCCTACACGGATGTAGGTAAGGGACGTTGAGCACGACTGCATGGATGCAGGAGGTAGAGCAACGCAGAAGCCGTTGCCGAGGAGCGGAAGCTTTCCCCACACCCATGCGGGGAATGTAGAAGCAATTGCCAAGAAAAAACCTGTAAGTCGCGCATGCCATTCATGCCCGACATCCCCATGTTTCAATGAGATGGATGTGAATTCAGGTTTCCCACAGCCGCTCAATCACCGAATGCAAAATGCCTAGCAACGAAAAGCAGTTGCCTATCCAACCCACGCTATCCCTCCGCTAACATTTTGCTAAGGATCGGAGATCCAATGCAGATGTGAACGATTAGTGAACGGTGAAGAAATTAAGTTCGCGGCCCTACAGGCAGTTAGTCTTTTAGTGTCATGTACGTTCTTTAGTGACTGTCAACAAAATAGAAACAATCTATTGCTTTGCGCGTGCATTGCAAGCATATAGCCACATACGTATAATCCTTACCATCAACTAGCAAAATCCACGCCATAACTGATTTTATAGAGCATTCTGATCGAGCTGGCGTTTATCATTGGAATATAGGGACTTATTCTACAACCATTATTTGCAAGCGTTGCTATTTTAGCAAGCCTGCCATGAGATCACGACTTAATAGCTGATCTCCACAAGTTTCATATACCTCCTCGTAGTGTGAAAGTTCAGAACTATCCAGTATCTGTACACCTTTCCTCCCTTTGCCTCCGGCACTGGGAGGTTTTTTTTGCCTACAAGGATAGCAAAAAAAGCCTTGCCTGTTATTCTCGGCGATCCGGCAATCCAGCCAGCCAATCCTGAATTTTCCCAGCCGCCTGCTGCGCTAAATCCGTAAAGCCGTTTATTGCGCCAGCGGCATCGGGCGTTTTAGTGGTCTGTTGCAGATTAAATTCCTGCGCATCGATCTTCTTATTGCCAGAATACGCTTCCACGGAAAAACGCAGCATTACACGAGCCCGGTCAGACGCATCGAACTGTTGCTCAAAATCCTGTAACCGAACAATCAGTGCATAATCCATAGCCTTGCCGCCGGCAGCCAGTAACTGCTCAAGCAATTCAGGCGGAGATGCAATCCAGCGATCCAAGCCGTAGAACCTGACTTGGGATGGTGAGGCAAAAAGCAAGCGATAGCGAATACGATTGTCCCAAAGCCAAGTCGGTGCATTGACGGTAATCGATGCCCTGCCCTGAGTCGCCGCTGACGCAGGCAAGCCGAAATCATGCACTGCGGGTTGTTTGAGCGGAACGCTGCAACCCGCACTAATAAATGTCAACCATCCGATTAATAAGTATCTCATTGTTGCTCCTTATAGTCCGGCTCACCGGGCCCTGAATCTCGTTGGCTAGGCCCCAGCAACAATTCCTGCGGATTATTTTCCAACATCGTGGCGACTCTTTTTACCTGTTGCGTCGTCGACTGCAACTCAGTCAGCAACTTGTTAAGTTTCGGCAACGTCGATTGCGCCAACGCATCGCCGCTGTTCTTTCCGCTATCAACTAGGCCGCCCGCTTTCACGCTAAGATTTTGCACTGCTTTAGTTAAGCCTTGTAAGTCATTAGTCAACGCATCAATGTTATTCAAGGTTTTTCGTGCGTCCTTAGTCAGTGTCGGGACACCGGCTAGAGCCTTATCGACGCTCTTTTGTAACTCGGAAAGTTTGTCGGTCAATGTTTTCATGTTGCTTAGAATGCCGCCGATATTCTTTTCGTTTTCATCGTTTAATAATGAACTGAGCCGCTGCATTAAATGATCGGCTTTATGCAAAAGCTCTTCCCCTGAATCCATCAGTTTGTCGGTCAACGACGGCACCAAAGGAATACGGGACACGGGATCATCCCCCGGCGGCAAAGCCTCGCTAATAGTACCGGAATCTTGCAACTGAATCTGGGTTAAGCCGGTCACGCCTTTTAAGCGTAAAGTCGCGTAAACCCCTTTGTTCAGCACGATATTCTTATCGACTTCTATCGGGACAAGAATAGTGCCGGAATCCAAGGGGTCGAACTGAACATTAACCACTTTCCCCACCGCTATGCCCCGGTAAAAGACAGTAGATTCAGGATTTAGTCCCGACACCGATTCCCTGGTTGAAATAACGTAGGCATTGCGTTCCTCATCCATACTGCCGATCCAGAAAATAATCGCCGACGACGCCGTCACCAAAGCAACCAAAAACAGCCCGGTAATCAGTGCATGATTGTCTCTACCCATGAGCAGTCTCCTGATCCGCGCCCGCTCCCGGCGGGCTTGCAGCATACACACCATCCCTGGCGATATACTGAAATACCCGTTCAGCGCGTTTATTGTGAAAGAATTTCTCTACAAAAGGATGCTTGCAGTTTAAAACATCAGCCAGCGTTCCGAAAGCAACCAATTGATTATCCGCCAGCACAGCAACCTTGGTACACAGATCCCTTAATATATCCAAATCATGGGTCACCATGACGACCGTAAAATGCAGATCCTTATGCAGCTCGGATAACAGACTGACAAAATCCTCGCTGGAAATAGGATCAAGCCCCGAGGTCGGCTCATCAAGCAACAACAGCCCAGGTTCCAGCACCATGGTGCGTGCCAGCGCCGCCCGCTTGATCATGCCGCCCGATAAATCGGCAGGCTTTAACCAGGCGTCGCCGGCAGCCAACCCGACCATTGCCAGCTTCATAAACACGATGCGCGCAATCAATTCCTCATCCTTAAAACCCAGCTCCCGCAGTGGAAAGGCAATATTTTCAAAAACGTTCAAGACGCTGAATAACGCGCCTTTCTGAAACAGCACGCCGCAATTGTAGCGTAGCCGCTGACCGTGATTGGACGCGCTATTTTTCAAAGACTGCCCCATCACGAACACCTCGCCCTGAGTGGGGGTTTGCAAACCGACGAGTTCGCGCAGTAAAGTGGTCTTGCCGCAACCGGATGCGCCCACCAAGCCCAAAATCTCGCCCTGTTCCAGGCAAAGATTAATATCCTTATGAACAACCTTGTCTGCACCCGTATGAGGATCGGTAAAGCTGGTCCAGACATGCTCCAGCTGAATTGCGTAGGAATCGCTCATGGCATCCCCACATGCATAAACAGGATGGCGAATACCGCATCGACCATAATCACCACGGTAATAGCCGCCACCACGGAATTAGTGGTCTCACTACCCAGGCTTTCAGTATTCGGCTTGATCCGAAAACCGAAGTGGCAGGCAATCAGCGCAATCATCAAGCCGAATACCGCGCTTTTCAGCAAGCCGATAAACAGGTTAACCAGCGGCACCGCATCCGGCAATCTAAGGAAGAATTGCTGGTAGCTGATGTCCAACGTTGTTTGTGCCGAAAACATCCCGCCTATCAACGCCATCGAACTGGTCCACACGCCTATCAGCGGCAGGATGATGGTCAATGCCGTCACCTTGGGCAGAATCAGGCGCAAGGAATGGGATATACCCATCGCCGACAGCGCATCGAGTTCCTCGGTGACCCGCATGATGCCGATTTGCGCGGTTATTGCCGAGCCGGAACGACCGGCAACCAAAATAGCCGCCAGCAATGGCCCTAACTCGCGAATGACGCTCAAGCCCAGAATATCGATGATATAAATCTCCGCCCCGAAAATCTTCAATTGCAGCGCAGACAAATAGCTGAGCACGATGCCGATCAAAAAACCCACCAGCGCGGTAATGCCCAAGGCCCGAACCCCGGATTCATAAATCGTGATGGAAATTTCCGACCAGGGAATTTCGCCCGGATGCAGCAACAGATAGCCGATATCCAAAAACAGTTGGCCCAACAAAGTCACAAATTCCAACAACTGGCCCCAAAAGTTGGCAAACGTTTGATAGACGTATTGAATGAGCAGGCTTGAACTGTATCTGGCCGGTTCGGATTCAGGAATTGCCTGGGCTTGCCATCGCTCGAACAAGCGCTGATGCTCAGGTCGTAGTTGCAACGCAACCGGCAGCTTTCTCCCCCATGCTTTCCAGAGGAACAAGGCGCTGGCGCTGTCGAGCACGTTAATCGAGTTCAGATCCCATTGCATGTTTTTATTGGCTGCGTGGGAACTGATTTTTTGACGCAGCTCGGGCGCTATGATCAGGTTGCGGAGATTCCAACTGCCTGATAATTTGACGCACTGTTGTCCATCATTCTGTTCAACGACTGCCAGTGTAGGCGGTATATCCTGATTAATTGCAGTGTCGTTCATAGGAATAATTATATTGTCCGAACCAGAAAATTGGCGCTATTAACATTCCAGCCAATCGATCTCGGCATCCGAAAAGCCGGCAGTCTTGCGCAGTTCCCTGTTAAACGGGCCTTTGGGTTTACCACCCACATAGTATAGCTCGATTAACTCCCTGTATTTGGTTTCAGCTTCAAAACCCTGTTGCTGACAAACGTACTTAAACCAGTAAGAACCCAGCTCCACATGGCCTACTTCGTCAGTCAAAATGCGCGTTAAAATTGCCACACTTGCATCATCACCCAGTATGCTGAATTTTTCAATGAGCGCGGGCGTCACATCCAGCCCCCGCGCTTCCATGCAGCGAGGAACCATTGCCAACCGGCCCAATAAATCATCGGCCGTGTCTTTGGCATGATCCCATAAACCGCTGTGCGCCGGTAAATCGCCGTAATCGAGCTGCATAGCCTGCAAATGCGTCCTGATTAATGCAAAGTGCTGCGCCTCCTCATCGGCAACCCGCAGCCAATCCAGGTAGAATTGTTCGGGCATGCCGCGAAAACGATACAAAATATCCCAGGCCAAATAAATGGCGACGAATTCAACATGGGCGATAGCATGAAAAAAGGCTGCGACACCGGCCGTCGTAGTCAGCTTTCGCCGTGGCATCTGACGCGGCGCCAATAACTCAGGCCTTTCGGGGAACGTCACCTGCTCTATCGGTAATACAAGCCGCTCGGAGGCAATAGTTAATTCTCCTGCGATGTAGGCTTGCCATGCCTGATGCGTCAGCGTCAATTTTTCATCGACATTTGTTAGCTGAAAAAACGCCTCGGCAAATTCAAATAAATTTTTCATTATTGAAAGGCTATGATTAAAAGTTTAAATTTCACGTTGCTGTATCTTTATTCGACACACCGCTACACCGCTCGGATTGGCGTGTAGTAGAGCAGCAACGGTGTTCATTTACTGACCATATTGAAAATAGCCATTTCGTCCTTTTGTAATATAACTTTCATTTGCCTCTGTTACCATTGAAATAATGCAGACCTTTCTTGGATAGTCTTTTTCCTGTGCAGCGAATGCTGTTCCCAGCCCCCACAGCCTTCAGGACGGATTACCCATGAACATGCAAAAACAACTCAATTTCTTTGGCGAGCCACTAGAATCCAAGAAAAGCAGTTAAGTGGTCATCGACAAAGCTCCTCGTCCTTGCAATACAATGTTAACAGTTTGATTATGGATAATAACGTCTATCGAACCATCTGGATTTCCGATTTGCACCTGGGTTCCACCCAATGCCAAGCCGATGTTTTGCTCGATTTCCTAAAGCACAACGAGAGTGAAAAGCTTTACTTGGTGGGCGATGTCATCGATTTTTGGTCGCTTTCCAAGAAAATGTATTGGCCCAGAGATCATAATACAGTGATTCAAAAAGTCCTGCGTAAGGCAAGACATGGCACCCAGGTCATCTATATACCCGGCAACCATGACGAAAACATCCGGCAATACGACGATTATGTCTTTGGCGACATCGTTGTCAAAAATTCCGACGTGCATGCCACATCGACAGGGAAGCAATTTCTGGTTGTCCATGGCGACGAATATGACACCATTGCCAAATGCCACAAGTGGCTTGCCAAGCTAGGCAGCGATGGATATGACTTTCTAATTCAGATCAATCGTTTGCTACGAATGATCAGGCTTTGGTTTGGCGTACAATCAAGCTTCTCCCTTGCGGCCTTCGTCAAGTTCAAAGTCAAGAATGTGGTTCAGTTTATTTCCGATTATGAAGAGAGCATCGTCAACACGCTTAGAGATCAGGGCCTGGATGGTGTTATTTGCGGACATATACACCATGCTGAAATGAAGGAGATAGACGGATTTTTATATATCAATACAGGGGATTTTGTGGAAAGTTGCACCGCCATAGTGGAGCACTCTAATGGAACTTTGGAACTCATAAAATGGCACAAAACCAAGTCGGCCATTGCCCATAATAAGCTCATGGAAGTCAAGATTCACAGATAGATGAACCAGGGCAATCGCGCTTAAATAAGCTTGGATTTTATAATCACTGGCTGATCAATTGCCTATAAATGTGGTTATTTTAAATTTCAGGTTATTGGAGCCGCGACTTTAGTCGCGCCAGTAGTTATATTTCCTTCACAACTGGCGTTATGA
>JAUXTH010000212.1 GCA_030679035.1 Methylobacter sp.
CGTCACGCCCTGAGGACTGGTTTTTTTGTTAACCAGAGCCTGCTCCGTAGATTGGCCCCCGCCCTATTCACCCATACCGTGGAGTATCTGAGGCTTAGAGCCTGTATACGCAAGGATGGTAGGTGCATGTGCAGGGTCGGGGAACCGATGAGCAGTCTACTTTCTGTAACCCATTCAGACAAACGCATATGACTACCACTCAATCGAATCGTGAATCAAAGCTATCGCTACAAGCCGGCGTTGATGTCGGTTCTGAAGAACTGGTTCTGGTTATCCGCAAGAACAGCAAGCCATTCGATCCGCAAAAATTCACCAACACCCCAGCTGATCGTGCTCGCTTGGTTAAGAAGTTGGCTAAATTGCCGGGCATTATCGTCTGTCTGGAGGCCACGGGCATCTATCACTTTGATTTGGCAATCGCTCTGCATGATGCAGGCGTGTCGCTAATGGTAGTTAATCCAAAAGCCTCTCATAACTTTGCTAAAGTGTTGATGAAAATCAGCAAAACAGATGCTGTCGATGCCAACATCTTGGCCGAATACGCTGAGAGAATGGATTTTGTCGCATGGACTCGCCTATCCAATGAAAAAATAGCGCTTCGCTGTTTCTCTCGCCGCATCAACTCGTTAACCAACCAAAGAGCGGCTGCCAAGAATCATCTGCATGCACTAACTGCCAGCCAGGAAACACCGAAAGCCGTATTGAACGATGCCAAGCTGGCGATCACTCAATTACAAAAACGTATCGACCGTTTAGCGGCAGAGGCGCTGGCCTTGATCGGTAAATATCCCGAGCTCACTCGAACGCTACAGTTGCTGATCAGCATCAAAGGCATTGCCGAAACCAGCGCCATTGCACTCATGGGCGAACTATTATTGTTGCCGCCAGACCTTACCCACCGGGAATGGGTGAAGTTTGCAGGACTCGATCCCAAGGCTTTCGATTCGGGTAAAAGCGTCCACAAAAAGACGCGGATGTCCAAAGCGGGCAACCGTCATATTCGTTCAGCCCTTTATATGCCTGCCTTGAGTGCCAAACGCCATGACCCTCACGTCAGGGCGTATTTCCAGCATCTTGTGGTGGATAATGGCAAAAAAAAGTTACAAGCAGTCTGC
>JAUXTH010000213.1 GCA_030679035.1 Methylobacter sp.
TTTAGCCTTTAGCCTTTAGCCTTTAGCCTTTAGCCTTTAGCCTTTAGCCTTTAGCCTTTAGCCTTTAGCCTTTAGCCTTTAGCCTTTAGCCTTTAGCCTTATCATCCGTGTTCTATTCATTAAAGGGGAGCCCGTGTTAACAAAAAAAGCAGCCGTTTTAGTTATGGCTTTGTTATTGAGCGCTTGCGGTTATCATTTGCGGGGCTATTTTCAATTTCCGGAAAATATGAAAAATGTCTATGTAGAGGGCGGTTCCGTGCCTCTGCTTGATCAATTCAGACAGGTCGTGAAATCGTCTACCGCGAAGCTCGCCGACTCTCGAAAGGGGGCGGGTATTGTTATCAAGATATTTAACGAGGATTTTAATCGCCGCGTGTTGTCGCTGAGTTCACAAGGCAAGTCCAACGAATTTGAACTGACCTATCGTCTGGACTATGAATTTGCTAATGCCAATGATGTCCTGTTGATGGAGCAGCAGACTGTTGAAATCAGGCGTGAGTATTACAACGATCAACAATTTGTGATTGCCAAAGAAAACGAAGAAAGCGTGATACGTAACGAAATGTATCTACAGGCGGTGCAGACCATTCTTAACCGTGCCAGGATCGTATTAGTAGAGACCGGCGCGAAATAACATGCGACTCAAGCCCGAACAAATAACGGTGGCGCTGCAAAAGGGTTTGGCGCCGGTTTATTTTATTAGCGGCGACGAGCCGTTGCAGCTCGGCGAGACGGCGGATGCGATCAGGGCGGCGGCTCGAAGTGCAGGTTATGATTTGCGCGAGGTGCTTGTCGCGGACGCCGGATTTTCATGGAATGAATTAACCGAGTCGGCAGATTCTTTATCCATTTTTGCCGATAAAAAAATCATCGATTTAAGATTACCCTCGGGTACGCCGGGAACGGAGGGCGCTAAGACTTTAGTCGCCTATTGCGAGCGCATGCCGGAAGATACGCTGCTGCTGATTACCGCCGCAAAGATGGCTAGTAGCTCGTTAAAAACGCAGTGGTTTCAGGCGTTGGACAAGGCTGGCTGCGTGATTCAGGTTTGGCCGTTAGAGGGGCAGGACTTGCTGCGTTGGTTGCAGCAAAGAATGCAGCGGCGCGGGCTGCAGGCTGAAACGGAAGGTATCAAGATATTGGCTTCCAGAATTGAAGGCAACCTGTTGGCGGCGGCCCAGGAAATAGAAAAACTTTACGTGTTATACGGGAAGGGACGCCTCAGCAATCAGCAAATTCTTGACGTGGTAGCCGACAGCTCCAGGTTCGATGTGTTTAAACTGATGGATAGCGTGCTGGCAGCCAGAGTAGACCGGATTCTCAAGATATTGTCCGGTTTGCAGGCGGAAGGCGTTGCGGCTCCGGTGGTGTTATGGGCTTTGACGCGGGAAGCGCGGGTATTGATCAGGATTAAACAGGCGCTGGCTCAGGGGCAAAATAGAGCTCAGGTGTTTAAAAACAACCAAATCTGGGACAAGCGCCAGCAACTGGTGAGTGATGCGTTGAACCGGCTGAGTGATAACAATCTGAACAACATACTGACGTTGAGTGCGAAGGCGGATCGGCAGATTAAAGGCCAGCAGCAAGGAGAACCTTGGGAAACGCTTTTGGCCGTTTGTCTGATGTTTGCATCAGTTTAAAAAAATTATCTTGTCCACGAAATACACGAAAAGCACAAAAATTTTCAAAAAGATGTTTAGCGGTAGGTCGTAAACGGTAGGTAGTGCTGATTTATAAAGTATTTTTCGTGTCTTTTGTGCTTTTCGTGGAGAAATATCGAGTTGTCGGCAACTATGGCAAATACAGCTTAAATCTTGCCCCGCCAAACTGGCTATTATTGTCGGTTTCAATAAAGCCCTGCTTGTCACCTTGGACGTGTAATTGCGCAATAGTCTCGGCAAAAAACAAACCCAATCCTGTGTTGCCGTTAGCCAGGTCAATCTGGGGGAGCTGTTTGTAATCGGATGATATAAGGCTTTCCGGGTAACCCTTGCCATCATCCTCAATGCAAAAAACAATATAATCATCTTCTTGGGTTGCAGAAAGCAGAACTTTGTTCAGACAATAGCGCTGTGCGTTATTGACCAGCGTACAAAGAGCGTTGCTGATCAGCGCGTTGTCGCAATAACAAAACAGATCGCCATGGCATTCGGTAAGGAGTTGAACGTGGCCCAAGGATAATAGGGTGGATTGCTGGGCGACCACATCCTCCAATATGTCGGCGGCGCTATGCTCGTCAATAGCCAGGTTAAACTGGGATAAGTCGATTTTATAAAGCGTCAGCAACTGCATGAGGCAATTGTTCATGCGATTGGTTTCAAATTCCAGTTGTCTGAATTCAGCCGGCTTTTTATCCTTATAATGATGCTCGAGTTGATCGAGCAGTGCCCGCAGAGACGTCAATGAATTTTTGATGTCATGCACCGAAGAGGCCAAAATGGCGGGAAAACTGATTGAAAGCATATGGGTATTAGGCATTTTAGCGGGTTAGTGATTGGTTTTGTATTGAATAGCGTCCAGCTCTGCTTGTAGTCCACTGATTTGATTGTGGGGTATGCCTATTTTTACCGCTTTGTTGATATAGGACTGGGCAGTTATGATTTTTTCAGGATCGGGTTTAGTGCTTTTAATATCATGAATAACGATTTTTACCATATTCAAAATGATCGTGTGATTATCGGGCATTTTTGCAATGGCTTGTTCAAAAACCAAAAGAGCGCCCTTAATGTTGCCTTCCTGGAACAGGCTGACGCCTTTATTGTTGATGTCGACCAGCTCTTTTTTTATGTGCTGAATCAGCGTTTCCGCATGATTATCACCGATAATGGCGTCGCACATGGTGATGATGTCCCGGATAAAAAGCTTGTCATCAATATTGGTTTTGATTAAATCCCTAAGAATCCCGTCGCAAGTTTCGCCGTTTCCGTTCAGATAAAAAGTCTTTGCCATTTCCAGGCGCAGTTCCCTGGATGTCTGCTTGCTAAACTGCTCGTTTAATTTAAACACTTTTTCATAGGCTTGCTGGGCCAGTTCCTTGTTGCCTTTGGCCTGATGAATTCCTGTTTCCAGTAGGGCTGCCCTAAGCTTTGCTTCAGGGTCATTGTGAAACTGCTGATTCAGCTCATACAATATTTTTAGCGCTTCGTTGGCGGCGTTGCTTTTTAAGTAAACATTGGCTAGACCTGAATAGTCTCCGGGTGATCCGTGTATGGAGTTTTTGCCCAGTTTGATGGTGGCCGTGTAGGCTTTTTTGGCAACAGGTAGGTTTTCGGTTTTATCTGCCAGAACAGCCAGTTTTTTTTGCCTTAAGATGGACATCGGCGAAAGCGTGACGGCTGAATTAAGTGAAGATACCGCATGTTCATCGTTACCCATCATTTCATGCGTTTTTACCAGCCAGTCATAAGCCTCCAGCATCATCGGATATTGCTCGATGAGTTCCTGAAAAGTCTTGATAGCTTGATCATAATAACCCAGAAAAAAGGCAACAACGCCCAAGCCCAATCGGGCCCAGGGCAGTTCTCTTTCGTGCAGAATTTCCTGGTAAATGGCCTCGGCTGTCTTAAAGTCGCCAACTTTGATAGTCAGGTCGGCGTATATCTTTAACAATTGCAGGTGCATTTTTTTATTATCCTGCTCGAGCAGCTTTTTGCAATGACGTATGGCCTGGTAAAGATTGCCGCTGTCTATTTCATGTTCAATGCGGGTCAGGTATTTCTTGCGGGCATAGCACCGTTCAATGCGGCTTAATAGTTGTTGCCGATTAAAGGGTTTAATCAGGTAGTCATCGGGTTTGTTGTCGATGGCGCTAAGCACCATATCCTGACTCTGCTCACAAGTGACCATGATAAAGACGGCATTAACCGGCAATAACTTAAGATGCCTGGCCTCTTCCAGAACCTGTTGCCCGTTTTTGCCTCTGAGCAGGTTGTAATCGCAGAGCACCAGGTCAAACTTGTCAATTCTCATCGCCGTTATGGCATTGATGCCGGATTCTGCCTCAATAATACGTCGTGCGCCGAATGAATTCAGTATATGTTTAATGGTTTCACGCATGATCGGCTGATCTTCGACGACCAATATTTTTTGTGAAGCGAGATTCAATGCCATAAGAGATTAGTTAGCCTTATATTTCATCTGTCTGGTCTGGGCTTGAAAAATACCAATGTGTCCCAATATTGGCGTTAATCTTATACTTAATCAGGATTAATAAAAATGACCGTTGAAGCAAAAAAAGAAACCTTAGGCTTTGAAACTGAAGTTAAGCACCTGTTACATTTAATGATTCACTCATTATATAGTAACAAGGAAATATTCTTACGGGAATTGATTTCCAATGCATCGGACGCGGCAGATAAGCTGCGTTTTGAGGCGCTGTCCAATGACGGTTTGTACGAAGGCGATAGCGAGCTGAAAATTCGTCTGGAATACGACAAAGACAAGCGCACCATTACCATTATTGATAATGGCATCGGTATGACTCGTGCGGAAGTTCAGGAGCATATCGGCACCATTGCAAAATCAGGTACCAAACAGTTTTTCCAGGCATTAACCGGTGACCAGGCCAAAGACAGCGAATTGATTGGCCAGTTCGGCGTAGGTTTTTATTCAGCGTTCATCGTTGCCGACAAAGTGACCTTGACCACCCGTAAGGCTGGCGCCGACAAGAGTGACGGCGTGCGCTGGGAGTCGGCGGGCGAGGGCGATTACACACTCGAATCGGTAGAAAAAGCCCAGCGCGGCACCGAAATCGTCCTGCATATGAAAGAAGCTGAAAGCGAGTTCCTTGACGGCTACCGCATCCGCTCTATCGTCAGAAAATTCTCCGATCATATTTCCCTGCCTATCGTGATGGATAAAGAAGTCCCGCCGTCTATGGGCGAAGAAGGCGAAGAAGAAAAACCGGCGGAAATCGTCGAAGAGACCGTTAACTCGGCTTCAGCATTATGGACCAAAGCCCGTCAGGACATTACCGATGAAGCTTATAACGAATTTTACAAGCATGTAGGGCACGACTTTCAAGACCCGTTAACGCATGTGCACAGCAAAGTTGAGGGCACCAATGAATACACCTTGCTGCTTTATGTGCCGTCGCGCGCGCCGTTCGACATGTGGGACAGAGACACCAAACACGGCGTAAAACTGTACATACGCAAAGTGTTTATTACCGACGATGCCGAGCAGTTAATGCCGCGTTATTTGCGTTTTATCCGGGGGATTATCGACGCCAACTCTTTGCCGCTGAATGTGTCGCGGGAAATCCTGCAACAAAGCAAGCAAATCAGCAACATCAAATCCGGCGCGGTTAAAAAAGTGCTGGGCATGCTGGAAGACTTGGCCAAAACCGAGCCGGAAAAATACGAGACGTTTTGGGCGCAATTCGGCGCGGTGATCAAAGAAGGCCCGATCGAAGACCATGCCAACAAAGAGCGCGTCGCCAAATTGCTGCGTTTCGCTTCAACCCATGCCGATACCGACAAACAGGAAGTTTCACTGGAAGCTTACGTCGGCCGCATGAAAGAAGGGCAGGACAAGATTTATTATGTCACCGCAGATACTTTTTCGGCGGCAAAAAATAGCCCGCACCTGGAGATTTTCCGCAAGAAAGGCATCGAGGTCTTGTTGCTGTCGGATCGTATCGACGAATGGCTGGTATCTAACCTGGACGAGTTCGACGGCAAGCATTTGCAGTCTGTCGCCAAAGGCGATCTGGACTTAGGCGTTTTGGATGCCGAAGAAGACAAAGCCGCCCAGGAAGAAGTGAACAAGGATTTTGAAGCGGTACTCAAGCAGATTAAAGACGTGCTGGCCGACAAAGTCAGCGAAGTGCGCTTGAGCCATCGTTTAACCGAATCGCCAGCCTGTCTGGTTGCCGATGTTTACGGCATGAGCCTGAACATGGAAAGAATCATGAAGGATGCCGGACAAGGTTTAGGCATGGGAATGGGCAGAAAGCCTATCTTCGAGCTTAACCCGACCCATCCCTTGGTGGTTCGGATGAAAGAAGAGCAGGACGATACCCGCTTTGCCGACCTGACCCATATCCTGTTCGACCAAGCTATCCTCAGCGAAGGCGGACAGCTGGATGATCCGGCGGCTTTTGTCCATAAGTTGAATGGGTTATTGCAGGGGTTGTTGCACTAAGCGTTAAGCAACTAAACAAAAAAGGCTGGAGAATATCCGGCCTTTTTTTTGCGTGATGGGTCTGTTAATCTTGATTCAAATTTGAGAAAGTTTTTTGGAATAAGCCTGTTCGAGAGAAAGCGTTCGCCCCAATCATGTAAGCTCATATTACCAGTTGATTTTGTCTATACAGCGCCTATACTAAACCATCTTGATTTTTGGGATTAGTGCCTTGAAAACAAAAAGAATCGAATGGAGTAAGGAGAAAAATGTCGCGCTCAAGCAAAGCCGCAATGTTTGTTTTGAAGCGGTAGAAAACGCCATTAATGACGATAGAATTTTAAATATCGTGCCGCACCACAATCCTGAAAAATATCCAAACCAGAAAATATTGCTAGTAGAAATCAATGGCTATATACACTACGTTCCTTTTGTTGAAGACGAAGACTGCTATTTTTTAAAAAGCATTATTCCTAGCCGTAAACACAATGCACATTCAGTTCAATCGCAGGACAAAACATGAAGACTAATGATTACACCGAAGAGGAATTAGAATTGCTGGAAGCCATGGAAAATCAGCCCTTGGTCAGCGTGCCTAACCTGGCACAGGAAATGGAGCAACTAAAAGCCTCGGTTAAAACCAAGTTGAGCAAAAGGAAATCAATCAATCTAAGGTTGTTGGAAAATGACTTGCAGCGGATTAAAACCGAGGCAATCAAAGAGGGCATTCCTTATCAAACCTTGATTAGCTCCATTTTGCATAAATATGTGCAGGGTGATTTGGCGGGTAGATAGCGTTGAGTCTTGTTCGTTGTTTTCCTGCTTCACACAGGCTTCGGGTGGGAGTCAGCAAAATTGAATTATTAAAGGTTCCCAGCTGTGTGAGTGATTTGTTATCAGGGCGGATAGCGATGGCGTATTGCACCTTTCGGCGTTGATATTTATGAAGGAATGAAGTTTGATGAGACCCGATAACTTACGTAAAAAAGAACGACTTTCTGAAAAAGCCTTTAAAAAAGCAGAAGAGCGCAAAAAGAAAGGCTATTTTGAAGGTGCGGCGTTAGCATTCTTGGAAGCTGCTAAATTATTACCAGAAGATAAATATCCAGAACATGTAGCGGCTTGTTTTAATAATGCAGGGAATGCTTTTCGTCGTGCCCAAAAATACATACAGGCAGAAGACTATTTGCAGCGTGCCTTAACGATTAGAGAAAAAATATTCGGCAAAGAACATCCTGATACGGCTAAGACCATAGACAACCTTGGCTGTGTCTATTGCAATAAAGGTGATTTTGACAAAGCAGAGGAATATCATCATCGAGCTTTAACTATTAGAAAAAAAACACTAGAGAACAATCATCCTGACATAGCTAAATCTTTAAATAATTTAGGTAGTCTTTATGCAGATAAAGGAGAGCTTGATGATGCATATAAGTATTTTCAACTGGCTAAAGATTCTATAGAAAACTATCCTTTGGAAATTAATAATCTTGACACGAAAATAATCACTAAAAATCATCATAATGCTCAAGAAGAAATCAATCGACTAGAGCTTGAAAAGCTTGAAATTCAAGCTGCTCTATATCAAAGTAAAAAACTCGATTATTTAGGGCAAATGGCAACCATGATGGCGCATAATATCAATCAGCCGATTGCTGTTATTCGCATGGCAACATCCGGGGCTTTAAGTGACGTCAACGACAATCTATTTGACCCCACCACTGAATTAAAACCGCTGTTAGAAAAAATCCATAACCAAACCGAACGCTTAAGCCAGATTATGAACAATTTTAGGTTGTTTGCTCGCGGCGACCGAACGGTATTATCGGCGGTCAATTTAAATGCCGTTATTGAAGATATTTACCAATTGCTGTTTGCTGCCCAATATCAATTGGATAAAATCGGGTTGCAAAAGGATTTGATTGCATCGCCAATCGCTCACGCCAATGAATTGGCTATCCAAGAAATGCTAATTAGTTTGTTAAGCAACGCTAGGGCAGCGGTAAAAGACAAGCCTGTTAAACAAGTCTGCATAAGGACTTGGCAACAAGAGGGTCAAGTCGGCTTTGCTGTGGAAGATAATGGCGAGGGTATTACGAAAGAAAACTTACCAAAACTATTCACCCCATTTTTAAGTTCTAAAAATGAAGGCATGGGATTAGGCCTGTATTTTTGCCGGGAAATTGCCAAGGATTTAGGCGGCTCTATTGAATACTATCCTGCACCTTTAGGCGGCGCAGGTTTTAAAATCACTTTACCAGTGCAACAGGAGAACCCAGATGGCTCACCGATATAATTTATTAGTCATTGACGACGAGCAACCGATTTTAGACGAAATCAAAAGCTATTTTGAAAAACGCGACGACTTTACCGTGGTAACCGCATTAAGCGGCGAAGAGGGCTTGGAAAAACTGCGTAAACAACCGTTTGATGTGGCCTTGATTGATTTATGCATGCCGCAGATGAGCGGTCTTGAGGTAATCCAGAAAATCAATGAAGAACTAATTCCGGTCAATATTGCGATTATTACCGGACATGGCACTGAAAAAGATGCTGTTGCGGCCTTAAATATGGGCGGTATTGTCCATGCTTGGTTTACTAAAGGCAGTTATGACATGGCTGATCTTTATCTGCGCGTAAAAGCATTAGCGGAAGTTATTCCAGAGGCCAAATTAGATGAGTTTTTCTCGCTATTTGAATCAACGGAGTAAACATGCAAAAGTTTTACTATTTGGATGCGAACGCCATCATTAAATATTCATTTTTTCAGGAATATTTAGACCTACACAGTCAACAAGAGGACGGGGTAGAAACAGTAAGGTCATTGATTAAAAGCCAAGCCGGTATTTTTTATTGCTCCAATTTCGCATTGCTTGAATGCTGGCACACCTTGTTGAAAAAATACCGCCATACTGAAGATTGCAAAATATTCGGTAAAACATCAGCCGATCAAAGACGTAGCATCGAGTTGATCTTTAAGAAGCTCAGAAAAGCTGTAAAAGATTCAGAACTACACATAGACACAACGCCGCTGACGGCACATATATTAGTTACTGCACAAAAGCTGACTTATAAATACGGCATTCAAAAACAAACAATAGACTCGCTTGATGCCATCCATTTAGCATTAGTGCTTGAGTTATCAGCAAGAAATCAACAATCTATAACCCTGATTACCTCTGATAATCGGATGATAGAAATTTGTGGAAATGAAAGTATTGAAGTTTTCAATCCTGCAAAATAGAACTGCAAAAAACGCTGGGGTAGGGACTTGCAATCACGTATCCACCCCAACATTACATTTATTGTTTCTTGAATGTCCGAGCCCAGTGCCCCCCTGCGTCAGAATAGTTGTCGCCTCAAATTTTAAGAAAAAATAAAATTTGAGATTAGAAATGAAAAAATATAAAAGGTATTCCGCAGGCTTCAAAGAGCAGGCATTGGTAAAAGTTTACAGTCGTGGCAATGACCAA
>JAUXTH010000214.1 GCA_030679035.1 Methylobacter sp.
CGAGTCATAACGCCAGTTGTGAAGGAAATATAACTACTGGCGCGACTAAAGTCGCGGCTCCAATAACCTGAAATTTAAAATAACCACATTTATACGCAATTGATCAGCCAGTGATTATAAAATCCAAGCTTATTTAAGCGCGATTGCCCTAGCATAGGGGTTGACCTTCATCGTTTGCCAGCGATGAAGGTTTTTTTTATTCATCTTCTTTGCAACGTTGCTTAAGCTCTCGCCTTAGCCTCACGTTCCTGTTCTCGCGGAGCGACCTTGGCCAGCTCTGCCATCTCCTCGGCCAGCAGATCCAGTATATCGTCTGCCGACACGATGCCTGCAAGGCCACCTTCCTGGTTAACCACTGGGATGCGGCGAACTCCCTTGGCCCGCATCAACCGTATCGTTTCAAACACACCTTCTTTTTCCTGCACGCTGATCAGTTGCGGGCTCATGATGTCGCCCACGCTAAACCCATCGACATTCAGGGATTGAGCGATAACCTCAATGACCATATCGCGGTCTGTAACTATGCCGACCGGCACCCGCTTTCCGTCAACATCATCGACCACCACCAGATCGCCGACATGGTGCTTGCGCATCAATTGCGCCGCTTCCGGCAGACTCATTTCTCTGGTCGCAAACACCACTTCGCGATTGCAAAATTCACCAATAGACATCGTCGTATCCTCCGCTTAAGTTAGGGTAAGTACACCTCAAAGTAGCATAAAAGCCAACCGCCCGCATAGAACATTCGGCTACAACACAAAGGATTTTCGATTTGCTTTTGCCGGCAGCATGACGCCAGCCATTTTCCCCCTTATCTCCCCGACTATTTTGCTCGGGAGACCCACCATCGATAAACAAGCACCCCATATATCGCAACATTAATCAGTATCACAAAACCCGCCAACCCAAACTGAATGTCCCTCGTGAGTCCGGCGGGATAAATCACCGGAAGAAGATAATGCTCGATAAAGCTGCCCGAATAACCGGCATCGCCGGCGGTTTGGCGAAACTCAACTTCCATCAACGTAAGCGGACACAGTCCGCCGGTCAATTCAATGAATGCGCCCCAGCAGGCGGCCGGTAGGTGGGCCAGCGCAATCCAGGATAAGCGTCGCGCGAGCAGACCACCGAATATGACGAAGCCGATAAAAAGGAGGTGGAGGACAAGAACGGAGTCCGCTAAGAGTCGATAAATCATTTAAATGTTTTCGCTAGTTCCTAAGTTCAAGATTGGGATCCAGTGAAACTGCATTGTTCTTGTTGAAGACTCAAACTTCACCTCCAACCTACATCAACGCTCAGAAATACGCATTTGACCATGATCTTGCACTATATTGAATTGTTGCAACACATTCATCCCTAATAATGGCTCGCTTAGATTTGGCATAATCACGGCTGCAACGTCTTCAATTAGAAACGAACCAATCTTCAGTTTTGGAATAGTAACCGCACACCCGTTAACTAAGCCATTGGCAGTGCTCATCATCACTTGCTTTTTACAATCAATTTCAGCGTTACGCGCGACTGAACTAGGCAATGAAACAACCGACGCGCCCGTGTCGATAACAAAAGTCAGTGCGGTGCTGTTTACCTCGCCCTCTAAAAAATAATGCCCATTTGAGTTTTGATCAATCACCAGAGTTTTTTTTGCCTTGATAGCTGCCTTTGTCGTTTTGATTTCTACCAATGAGGAAGTCGCTTGTGCATTTTCTGCACAAGCTGATTTTTGGTACTTCATCTCGCCTTGTTGATTTCTGCATTTATAAACCATTTCGCCAGAAGCATTGATGCTGAGGGAGCTTAAGACGACTACGGTTAACAACAGTATGCTATTTTTGCTCATAAATTAAATCTCTGTAGGTAGCGGTGTATGGATTTTTATAGCTAGTTATCACATTACTTTTCGAAAAAAAATCCAGAACAGGTATCAAGGCATTTCACGCTTCAAGTTACAAGGGATAGTGCATAGGCTGGGTGAGGCACGAAGCCCATCTTTACTATTCGCCAGCATCAAGATCAAACTCTCCCGTATGCCCCCAAGCCAATGGATAAAGCCCAAGCCTCACATAATCGAATGCGGCCAATCTGCTACCTGTTTTACCCAGCCATGTTTAACCGGATTCCAATGGATATATTAAAGTCTCTCTGATCACCGGATACGAGTGATGGGCTTCGTGCCTCGGCCCTATTCGCTATGCTGAGTTGATTTTAACGCATTCTTACTATGGCCTTTTATTTTAATTTTAGTAACGGATATGAAAAATACAAATCACTCAGCCCGCAAAGCTTCCAACGGCTCCAGTCGGGCGGCTTTCATGGCCGGGGCCACTCCGGCGGCTATGCCGATCAGCAATGAGACTATAAAGGCCGCAACGATATAGGCCCAGGCCAGCTCCACCGGCAAGGCGGGCAGCGCGGCATCAAGTATCTTGACTATGATTATGCCCAACAACACGCCGCAAACTCCGCCTGCGGCGCTTAGCGCCAGGGCTTCGCACAAGAACAACTGGAAGATGGTTCTGCGTTCTGCGCCTACCGCCCGCAGCAAGCCAATTTCTGAAATGCGCTCGGACACAGCAATGGTCATGATGGTTAATATACCGACCGAGCCTACCAGCAAGGAAATACTGCCCAACGCAGCTACCGCCAAGGTCAGGATATTCAGGATGGAATCCATGCTTTTGATCATCTGGTTCTGGGTGACGATGGTGAAGTCTTCGCTGCCGTGCCGGGCAATCAGGTTTCGTTTGATGGCTTTCTCTACGCGCTCAACGGCGGTATTGCTTTTATAGAGCAGGTGAATTTCCATCAAGCTTTCCCTGTCGAACAGTTCCAGCGCCTTGGCGGCAGGGATGTAGATGGTATCGTCCATGTCGAAGCCGACCATCTGGCCTTTTTTTTCCATCACGCCGATGACCCGGAAACGGTCGCTGCCGATCCTGATACGCTGGCCTAGGGGGCTGGCCGTGCCAAACAGCTCGCTCGCCAATTTATTGCCCAGCACCGCAAAGGCGCGCGGATTGCTCTCTTCTTCAGGCAAAAAACGCCCGTTGACAACCTTGATTTTCCAGATCTCCGGCACGGCTGAACCGACCCCCAGCACGTTGGTGCGCCGCTGTTTTTCCCCGGCTTCAATACGCGCATTGCCTTGCACCATCGGGGATGCGGCAATGATGTTTTCCACTTTGCTTAGGCTGACGACATCGGCTATGACCAACGGTCTAACCGTGCTGATTGATGCGCCCGACACGCCGAAGGTGGTGGTTTTTCCGGGATGCACCCCGATCAGGTTGGTGCCGAACTGGGTGAATTCGGACAGCACAAAGGTATGAATGCCGCGACCTATCGAGGTTAACACGACCACCGCCGCGATGCCGATAATCAACCCCAACGCGGTCAGCGCCGAGCGCAGTTTGTGGCTGATAACCGTCCGGTATGATAATGAGATGAGATCTGGGTAGCGCATCTTTTACCGCTTCGCCAATGCGGCAATGGGATCGAGATTGGCCGCTTTTCTGGCCGGTAGTACGCCGAACAGCAAACCGGTAAACAACGACACCGCCAATGCGGCCAGCAATGCCCAGCCCGGCAGTTCCATCGGAAAATCCGGGTAGAAAGCCTGTAAAACACCAATGGTTAGGTATCCCAGCATCACGCCCAACACCGCGCCAGCCAATGACAACATGGCCGCTTCGGACAAAAACAGCCACAGCAGCTGCCTCTTGGTCGCGCCTAATGCTTTCAGCAAACCGATCTCGGCGGTGCGTTGCGTGACGCTAACCAGCATCACATTCATCACCAGCACACCGGCCACCGCCAGACTGATTCCGGCGATGCCGGCTACAGTCAGGGTCAATGCGGTCAATATCTTGTCAAAGGTGCTGACCACGCTGTCCTGGGTAATCAGCGTCACGTCATCTTCGCCTTCATGGCGGGCCTTGATGATGTCCTTGATTTCATCAACCGCCTTGTACATGTCCGGCTTGGATTTGGTTTCAACCAGCACCCTGAACAATGAGTGGGTATCGAACAAAGCCTGTGCGGAAGCCACCGGGATGATCACGATCTCATCAAAATCGATGCCGACCGATTGCCCTTCCGACGCCAGCACGCCGATCACCCTAAAGCGCCGGTCATTGATGCGCAGCCATTGCCCCAATGCCGGTTGATTGGCGAACAGTTCATTGCGTATGGTTTGGCCGATCACGCAAACCGACTCGGCTTTATCGATCTCGGTTTGGGGCAGGAAACTGCCCTGCGCCACGGTCAATCGACGCACCTGTCTTAATGCGTGGGTCGAACCCAGGACATTGGTTTCCCGCTCCAGACCCAGCGATGAAACCGGCGCGGAGCCAATGGTCAGCGGCGCGATGGCGGCAATATGATGACTGCGGAATAAGGCCTCGGCATCATCCAGCGTTAAATCCCTGGGCGTTTCGCCAAATAGCGGCGGCTGCCCGCCGGTGGTTTCGGTTCGCCCCGGCAACACGATAACCAGGTTTGTGCCCAAGGCTTCAAACTCGTTCACCACATAACGGCGGGCGCTTTCGCCCAAAGCCGTCAACACCGAAACCGAAGCGATACCGATGCTCATAGCCAGGATAATTAGCGCCGCGCGTAAACGCTGAGTGCTGATTGCGGCTAAGGATTGGGTTAATGTGTCTTTAATGAGCATGGTTTCCTGGCTTGGCATAATTACTCAGCAAATGCTGATTTTATAATGGAACACGGATGACGCGGATGAGACGGATTTAAACGGATTTCTTTAGGCTATGTCATTGTTAAATCCAGTTGATACGGTGAACGCGCTATAACCGTTCGCTCTGCGAGTCCTTTTTCAGTTCTATTTTATCCGCGTTAATCAGCCAAATCTGTGTCATCCGCGTTCCATTCTTCTAACCACTGATCCGATACGGCTCACCCTATCTGCCCATCGACAATACGAATTTTCCGCCGCGCCCGGTCGCCCACATTCTGGTCATGGGTAATAATCATCAGCGTTACGCCCTGCTGATTTAGCCCTTCCAGCAACTCGATAATTTCCTTGCCGGATTTGCTGTCGAGGTTACCGGTCGGCTCGTCCGCCAATAAAATTTCCGGGCGCATGATCATGGCCCTGGCAATAGCGACACGCTGTAGCTGTCCGCCGGAAAGCTGATCCGGTCTATGGTCGGCCCTGTCTTGCAGACTGACCAATGCCAACGCCTCCTGCACCCGTTGCTTGCGCTCCTTGGCCGATACGCCCGCCAGTATCATCGGCATTTCAATGTTTTCGGCCGCCGACAAACGCGGAATCAAATGAAAAAATTGGAACACAAAGCCGATGTTTTCGCGGCGAATCTTAGCCAATTCATCATCGTCAAGCTGCGTAACCGGCTGGTTGTTTAGCAGGTATCTGCCTGAGCTGGGCTGGTCAAGCAAAGCGATGACGTTTAATAACGTCGATTTGCCGGAACCTGACGGCCCCATTACCGACACATATTCGCCTTTTTCGATGGTGACGTTGATGTCATTCAAGGCGTGAACGGTCTGCTCACCTACCTGGAAATAGCGGTGGATATGTTCCAGCCGTATCATTTTTGTACGCGGGCATAAGCGCCTGCAATCACGCCTTCCCGACCTACCGACAACACGACTTTGTCGCCGACATTCAGGCCCGACAACACTTCCACGGTATTCCAGTTGACCAAACCCGGCTTAAAGCTGCGCTCTTCCAGCAAGCCGTCCGCCCGCATCACCAAGACCTTGTTATTTTCCAATACCGCCTCTGCCGGCACCCTGAGTGCTTGAGGTTTACTGGACAGCAAGACTTCAATATCGGCACTGTAGCCGGGCAGCAAATCTTTAAGATCTTTCGGATCGGTTAACTTAACTTCGACCTCGACGGTGCGCGCCTGCTTTTCCTTTTCCAGCACATAGGGGGCGATACGGCTTACCGTGCCGGAGCAACGCTTATCGGTGAAGGCATCCAGCGACACGCAGGCACTCATGCCGGTTTTGATCTGCGGCGCATCCACTTCGTCAATAGGCGCGGACACATATAAGCAACTGACATCCAGTAAGTCGATGGCAGGCAAGGTTGGAATGCCGGGCGGCGATGGCGTGATAAATTCCCCGAGCTCGGCATTGATTTCAGCCACGGTGCCGTCGAACGGCGCGAGAACCAAGGTACGTTCAACGGCGGCCTGAACCGCATCGCGGTTTGCCTGGCTGACGGCGATGGACTCAATAGCGGCGTTGCAGGATGCGCGTTTGGCGCGCGCGCCGGTCGCTTTAATATCGACCTGTTCTTCGGAAACGATATGGTCGAATTTTTGTAAACGCGCCAAGCGATCGGCTTCGCGCTGGGCGCCTGCGCCTAGCTGGCAGGCTTGCTCGGCCGATGCCCGGTTAGCCCTGATTTGAGCTTCCTGCAATTTGACCTGCGCTTTCAGGTCTTTATTCCATATCTCCATCAGCAACTGATTTTGTTTGACGCTGTCGCCTTCTTTGACATGCAACTCGGCAACCTGCCCGCCTGTCGCCGGCGCAAGGTAGGCGCGTCGACAGGCTTTAACCGTACCGACGCGGGTATTGGACACCGTCGCCCTCACCTCGCCTTGTTCAAGCGTGACTATTTCAACATCAACAAATTTCGGCTGTTTAGTGAAAAAATAAACGGCAATCATCAGCGCAAGGCCGGCGATGATAATGAGCGGTTTTTTGCCCGGTGAAATCATAGTTAGCTGTCCCAAAAAGTCCTGTCCTGTTTTTCCTGATTGTAACAGGGACAAAATAGTTCCGGTTAACTATAATCAGTGTGCCTGTCTGTCAGAATCAGCCATCAAATCATCCCGGTCTGTGTGGCAAAAAATTCCTAACGGCACACATAACGTTATACACTGACGATTAATGGTTCCCTGTACCGGAGATTCACTTTGAACAAAATTTTAGTATTGATTTTCATAAGCCTGCTGAGCAGCAGCGCCTTTGCCGATGACACCGTTATTGAAGTGATCCCCTTAACCAATCGACCTGCATTCGAGATACTGCCCCTGCTGGCTCCGTTGCTGGGCAATACCGCCCAACTGATTGACAACGGCTCCAATCTGCTGGTCAAGACCACGCCCGACCGGCTGGACGAAATCAAGTCCATCGTCAAGCAACTGGATGTACGCCAGAGCAATCTGGTCATCACCGTCATGCAAAGCAGGCAGACTAACGCCGATGAACTTAACGCGGCGGCCAGAGCTCAACTGAATGTGTCAGTCGATGATGCACCAAGAATCGGCGGCAGGATGATCGGTCATTTGTACCAGACCCAAGCCAAGGACGCCGATGAAAGCACCCAGACCATCCGCACGATGGAAGGCGTCCCTGCTCACATCAAGGCGGGCAATATTTATCCAAGACAATATTATTCAACCTACGGTTACGCCACGGCAACCGAACATATCGAAGCGACCACAGGTTTTGCGGTAGTACCCCGACTGGCCGGGCAACAAGTGATTCTTAGCGTATCGCCCTGGTCGGACAAAATGAATGGCCGCGGACAGATTGAAACCCAAAATGCGCAATCGACCATTCGGGTTAATCTTGGCGAATGGGTGGAACTCGGCGGCGTTAGCGGAAACAGTCGCAGCAGTTCAAACGGCGCACTTGTTATCACGCGCCAAATCGACAAAAACCAAATGCATATTTTGGTTAAAGTTGACAGGGCGGATTAGCCCACCAGTGCGTCCAACCCCAGTTCAAGTTCCGCACAAAGAGCTTCGTATTTAGCCCAAATGGCCCGGCTATCAAGGCGTTCATCTGTCTGGGCGTATTCTTTCAACAACGCCGTTTTTGCCCCATCCGACAGGCCGGCCTCCCCCATCGGATATAGGATGTTGTCTTCCTTATAAATATGTTCTGTTAATAGCCGCGCATACTGGCCGGCATTGTCCGCTAGTGCAGTTAAGGCTTTTTCCTGCACGGCCCGCTCCATGTTTTGAACATAGCCCCTGGCTTTATCGTGCTCCATCAGCATTTGCGGAACCGGGTTGCAATGCGTCAATACACAGGGAACCCCAAGATAGCGGAACAAAATATCTTCCTCTTTTGCGTGATGAAAATGATCGGCAAACTCATGAATAAATTCTATAAAACAAACCGCTTTCTCCAGCAATACGGGCATCTCTGGGGGCTTTAGAGTGAACGCGGCATAGCGCTCCATTAAATCGACGTATTTTAAAATCAACTGATGCTCTTTCATCAAGTTTTCGGTGACTAGCATGATTTGAAATTCCTTAAATTTAAGTGTAAAAGTTGAACCCGGCTAAAACCGATGAACATTTATTTGGAGCTATTACACAACATAAAATTCAAAAATGGATATTAATATTCCTAAGAGTTCGTCGGATAGAACATTGTTTCGATCATGCTGGCGGATATTTGCGAACGCATTACTCAAGAAATATTGATTTTAAGCGATTCAATGATCCTTTCCCGGTGATCAGCAGAATCATTTTAGTATCGAATCGCTAATTGTGACAGACTCATAGAAAAAAGTTAACGTATATTTTGATCCAAATCCATTTCCGAATCTCTTTAAGCGCCTACTCCAGTTCGCGGGCAAAGTACGAGCCTAGTACTTCACTTTTCTTCCAGCAACCCCGAATACGGTATAAATGGAGTGTTACCTAAAATCACCATCAAGGGCGTGGACACCCTCCCCATACACAACGGCTTTCACCAATAATTTCACGTTCCGAATGGACATAGCCCTTCGCGAAATGGAAATAAATGCCTAAATCTGGCATCATATCGCCTCAATACACCTTGTATTCCACAAGGTTGAAACAACTCTACATTAAGGAAAGCAATGAACAATCTTCCAAAATGCCCTGCATGCGGCTCAGAATTCACCTACGAAGACAATAGTATGTACGTCTGCCCTGAATGCGCACACGAATGGCCAAAAGATGGGGCCGCCGAAGATAGCGCCGATGTCCGTATCGTTAAGGACGCAAATGGCAACGTGTTACAAGACGGAGATAACGTCACCGTAATCAAGGATCTCAAAGTTAAAGGGTCATCATCGGTTGTCAAAGTCGGCACTAAAGTCAAAATCATCCGTCTGGTCGACGGCGATCATGATATTGACTGCAAAATCGACGGTATTGGTGCAATGAAACTTAAATCAGAGTTTGTTAAGAAGGTCTAATATCAAAGCTTGCACTCCCGCTATATCAACAGACTAAACGGTTCAACGGTTACTTTGTCGCCCGGCTGCACGCCATTACACTGTTCCGGCAAGACGATATAGCAACCGCTTTGACTCATGGAACTGAGAATATTCGAACCTTGACGACCCGCAGAGGCGACAAAAAACTCGCCATGCTCGTCTTTACTTAGGATGCCGCGCTGATATTCCTTCCGTCCGGGAGCTTTTTTCAACGCGGTAGTGCAGGTCGCGGTAAACCTTAGCGGTTTGGCAGGCGGCGCGCCGGAAAGCTGTCTGAGCGCGGGGGCTACGATCTGCTGGAAGGTGACGACAACGGCCACTGGATTGCCGGGCAAACCGAAAAAATGACACCCACCTATTTTGCCAAAAGCCAGCGGTTTTCCGGGCTTTATCGCAATTTTCCAGAAATTGACTTCCCCGCAGCTTTGCAGGATTTCTTTGACATAATCGGCCTCGCCGACTGAGGCGCCGCCGGTGGTTATGATCACATCATGGTTAAGGGAGGCCTCAATAAAACTGTGTTGAAGCAACTGTTTGTTGTCGGGAATAACGCCCAGATCGACAACGCTGTAGCCGGGGTCTGCCAGCAATCCGCCCAGCATGGCCCGGTTGCTGTCGTATATTTTCCCAGGCTCCAAGGGTCCGCCTAAAGCGGTCAGTTCATCGCCGGTGGAAAAATAGGCGATTTTCAACCGGCGTTTAACGGTCACCTCGCCAACACCGGCAGAGGCCAGCAAGCCTAAATCAACCGCCGTCAGCTTTTTTGGCTGGGCGATTATGCAAGCGCCTTGTTTGACGTCTTCGCCGATTTCCCTGATATTTTGCAATGCTCGCGTGTCAGCCGGAAAATTGATGGTTTGCTCAAGAACCTGAACCTGCTCCTGCATGATGACCGAATCGGCGTGTTCCGGCACGACCGCGCCGGTAAAAATCCTGACGCACTGGCCTGGTTGCAGCGTCCCCTCAAATGGCCGCCCAGCCCAGGAAGTTCCCGCCAAACTAAGCGTAAATGCTTGCCCGTCAGCGACATCCCGGCTGGCAAACGCATAGCCGTCCATAGCCGAGTTCCGGTCATGCGGGATATTAATCGGCGAATAAACCGGCTCTGCCAGCACTCGTCCCAAAGCATCCTTTAGCACCAGCTTTTCTGTACCGCTGACCGGGTGTATGGCGATTTTAATGCGGTCCAGCGCGTCGTCAATCGACAATAACGGCTTGGATTCTTGGCTGCATGCGTCAATCATGGTTTTTCATCACATGGGTTTGGATAAATTCGGCGATCATTTCGGGCCGATTTAGATCGAGCTGCATTATATGAGGCGTTGTTTGTAATGCAGCATCGGTCGCTATCGCGATAATGTCCGGGTCGTTTGGGTAAAGCAAGGGCTGTGCAAGCGAAGGCCGGTGCAGTTCAATTTTGGTAAACTTTTCCGCCCGAAAGCCTTCAACCAGAATCAAGTCCAATTCCATTTGATCGAATTGCTTCAATTGATCTTCCAACCGGGGTTCTTGTTCCGGGTCAAGTTCGGTAATCATCGCCCGTCGATGCCGGGACACCAGCATCACCGGCGAGGCGCCGGCTTTCCGCAGGCGGAAACTGTCTTTTCCCGGCCGGTCGATTTCAAAATCATGATGGCTGTGCTTGATCAAGCCGATGCGCAGACCGTTTTGCTTTAAGATCGGAATCAATTGGGTCAATAACGTGGTTTTTCCGGTTCCGCTTGCGGCAACGAAACCTAAAACTGGAACTTGGCCATTCAGCATATCAATCAACATTAAATTGTTATCATAAGATGTCATATTTTAAGGTATTATTTATCCAAACACTATCCATAGGGATGCAAGAGCCTTGAGAACGATATTAGACAGATCATTGATCCGGGAGTAAACCTTGATTCGAATTTACCTGGTTTTGTTAGTTATCATCATTGCATTTTTTGGGGTACGTGCGTTTTTAAAAACCTCGCCCGCCGTACTCGCCTATTACATCAAGCGGTTATTGCTAATCGTTGCCGGGCTTATCGTGGTTTATTTGACCGCAACCGGACGCTTGAACTGGCTTTTTGCGCTCGCAGGCGTGGCTGTCGCCTTTATACTCCGCCTGATGCCGACATTATTACGCTATTCCCCCTATTTGCACCGGCTATGGTCGGAGTTCAATGCCGCCAAGCAGAACACCTCGCAAAGGCAAAACAAAACTGATACTAAAAGCCATATGTCGGCCGAAGAAGCTTATGAAGTGTTGGGGTTGAAAATGGGTGCCTCGGAGGCTGAAATTGTTGCCGCTCATCGCAAATTAATGCAAAAAATACACCCGGATCATGGCGGATCGAATTATTTGGCAGCGAAAATAAACCTGGCTAAAAAGGTTCTGTTAAAAAAATAATCCTCTATGACATCGTCCAATTCCAAGCTTATTTTTATTGCACTGCTGTCGGCTTTATTAAACGGCTGCGCCAACCTGCCGCCAAACTATGCCCCCGTCACAACAAATCACTCCGATGTTGTTAAAGACGAAACTAAATATCACCAGGTTAAAAGAGGCGACACCTTGTATGCCATAAGCCTAATTTATGACCTGGATTATCGGCAATTAGCGCAATGGAACAAGATAGCGCCGCCTTATACGATAGAAATAGGTCAACACATAAAACTCTCCGGCCCGGATTTGGAAAACAAGTCCGCCCTCGACAGCATGGAGCAGTTGCCGCCCCCAAAAATAGAAGAGACAAAACAAAAAAATATCACTGCATCGCCAACAAATAGAATTGGCTCACAGAAAAGCCCCCCCCTTTCATTAAATAATAAGCCCACTTTGGCTTACAGGCTATCAGACAAAACTGACATTCTTAAAAATACCACCGAGAAAAGCGGAAGTGGCCCACAAAAAAAGCCAACTATTTCAATTGACAACATAAACATGTTAAAGTTAAGCTTTCAATGGCCGATAAAAGGAAAAGTCTTAAAAGCCTTTGCTCAAGCCGATAACAAAGGCATAGACATTGCCGGAAAAACTGGACAGAACGTAAATGCGGCTGAAGCAGGCAAGGTTGTCTATAGCGGACAAGGCCTAATCGGCTACGGTAATTTGCTTATCATCAAACACAACGATTTGTATTTAAGCGCTTATGCCAATAACAGCCGACTGCTCGTTGCTGAGGGGGACACAGTGGGAAAAGGCGAGGCTATTGCGAAAGTGGGTCAAGCAGGATCAAACAAAACATCATTGCATTTTGAAATAAGAAAAAACGGAAAACCGGTAAATCCACTTAATTTTTTACCGGACAAATAATAAAACCATTTCGGCTTAGGTCGAACAATGTAGAGGTTATCATGAAGACAGAATTAGTTGAGTTATTGGACGATGATGTTTGTGTATTATTTGACGATGATTTGTCTTTTGACGATGAACCTCAAACAGATTCCGTTATCGGTGAGACCTCATTGGATATTGACGAGATAGTCACCATTGAATCGCAGCACGACAAGAGCATGGATGCGACGCGGGTTTATTTGAATGAACTGTCCCGTTCGCAATTGTTGACCGCCGATCAGGAAAAAATCTACGGCTCCAGGGCTTTGCTGGGCGATCAAGCGGCCCGCAAAATCATGATCGAAAGCAATTTGCGTCTGGTCGTTAAAATTTCCCGCCGTTACCTGAACCGGGGCTTGCCGTTGCTGGATTTGATTGAAGAAGGCAATCTGGGCTTGATGCGCGCAGTTGAGAAATTCGATCCTGAAAGAGGTTTCAGATTTTCAACCTATGCCACCTGGTGGATCAGGCAAACCATTGAGCGAGCCATCATGAATCAGACGCGAACCATTCGTTTGCCGATTCATATCGTTAAAGAAATGAATACTTATCTTAAGGCCCAACGCCATTTGGCTCAATTGCTCGACCATGAACCCAATGCCGAAGATATAGCGGGGCATCTGTCTATACCGGTCAACAAAGTTGAAAAAATGCTCAAGCTTAACGAGCGCGTTACCTCAATCGATATGCCCGGCGGCAAGGATTTTGACAAGCCATTAGTCGAGTCGATTTCCGATGGCGAAAGCTTGTCAGCCGCTGAAAAAATCCAAGAAGACGGCATCAGGCACAACATTGCAAAATGGGTGTTTCAGCTTTCTGAAAAACAACGCGAAGTTATTTGCCGCCGCTATGGGCTTTGCGGCTATGAAGGCTCAACCCTTGAGCAGGTTGCCCAAGAGCTGGGTGTAACCCGTGAGCGCGTCAGACAAATCCAGATGGATGGACTAAAAAGGATGAAGGAAATCCTGGAAGGTAACGGCTATTCCTTTGAAGCGATTTTTAATTAAACGTAGGGGCTGGCCTTGTGCCTGCCCTGATAGACCATGCTGTCAGGGGGCAACCACAAGGGATTGCCCCTACAGGGCTACGCAACAAATGTATTTTGCAGCGGCCAGTCCCGGTAATTAAAGACTTGGCCTTGCTCCCGGACTGTACCGCAAGCACTGAGCGATATTTCGGCAATCACCCATTGCACCTCATTAAGCTTACCTGCGGCCAGAATGCCGTTATCGGGAAACCCGCGATCCACCGGCGTATAAACAGCCGCCGCCCCGATATTGACATCCACGGCTTCAGACCACGGTGCTTCGCCTACCAGCGTCGATTGAACGACGTAACACTGGTTTTCCAAGGCTCTTGCCTGACAGCCTATTTTAACGCGATGGTATCCGGCCAGAGTGTCGGTGCAACTGGGCACTAAAATCAGATTCGCTCCAGCTTCAACCTGCTTTCTTGCCAGCAACGGAAACTCGCTGTCATAGCAAATATTGATCGCGATTCTTCCGTAATCGGTATCAAAACACTTTAGCTCCTCGCCTTTCTGAATCAGCCATTGCTCGTTTTCAAACCGGGTCATCATCAGCTTGTCCTGATAATCAATCGGCCCGTCCGGCATAAACAAATAAGCCCGGTTTCGATAAGCGCCGACATCCGTTTTTACCGGAAACGTGCCCGGCTGAATGATGCACTGGTATTTTTTCGCCAAGGTTCGATACAAATCCAGATAATCGCCCAGCAATGACTGCATGGCTGCCAGCTGTTTGCTTAATGATGAATAAACCGCCTCGCCGTATAACGAAGCCAGCTCCATACTGGCATACTCGGGAAAAAGCAAAATCTTCGCATCCTGCTGGGCGGCTTCAGCAACCCAGCGTTCAGCCTTGTCTTGATACTGCGGCCAGTTTTCCAGGAAACTGATGTCGTACTGGGCAGTCGCTATTTTAAAGTTCATGTTTCAGCCAGAAAGTCATCGGTTTAGGCGTTTCATTTTCGTCATCCAGGTCTTTCCAGATATAAGTTGTGTGCAGCTCGGGATGCTTGACGTAGCCGCGTTTGATCCAGAATCGATCCAACGGCACATAACCGGCCGGGCGTCTGGGATGATCGACGGGCCGTTCCACACAACAAAAACAAATATGCTTGAAGCCGCCCAAGTCTTTCGCGTGAGCTTCCCGCTCCTCAAAAAAGCGGACGCCGATACCCAGGCCGCGATAATTCTTATCCAGCACCGATTCGCTGCAATAAAAAACCTCATCAAGGTTGTAACCCTGTTCAATAAACGGCTTTTTCAGCTCATCGGTTTCATATTTCATCGGGATTGCGGTCGATGCCCCGACCACCGTGTCGCCATCAAACGCGATCACAATAACGCTTGCCGGGCAATCGATATAAGTCTGCAAGTATTTTTTCTCATAGTCGACATCCCCGTCGTACAAATAAGGGAAGTCGCGAAACACTTCTATCCTAAGCCGGGCAAGTTCGGAAATATATTGTTCCAGAGCCGGGCCGCTACATCTTTCAATACGAATATCTTTAGCCATCATGTTACAAAAGCAAAAAGGAACGCATTTTAGCCGAACGCTTAAGGTTTGCGTAGCATAAGCCGTAAAAAACCGGTTTTCTGCTATTCTTCACAAAAAGGCTACCGTATTCAAAGGTTAGCAATTATGAGATGATGCCGCTATGGAAAGTGGCGAGTGAAAATCACACGACCACCACTCACTACTCGCAACCCCCTACTTACTTTTTATTTATGAAAATTGCTTCATTCGCCGTACTGGTTGTTTTGCTTAACGCTGTGCTGGGCTGGTCAACCAACCTACCCCAAGATGTAGGCCCGGACGTTCCGTCAGGAAAACTCAACAGTCTCTCATTCGCCCCGTTCAGGGAAGGCCAGGGACCTTTGGATGAAAAATTCCCGACCCCCGAACAAATCGACGCCGACTTGAGTTTGATGGCTGAAACAACCCACTCTATCCGCACCTATGCCAGCGCGGAAGGCAGCATGCAGACCATCCCCGTTTTGGCGCAAAAACATGGCCTGAAGATGATTCAAGGAGCCTGGCTGGGTGGCAACAAAATCGACAATAAAGAGGAAGTCGCCGCAGTCATCCGCTCCGCCAACGCAAACCCCGATGTGGTCAAACGAGTTATAGTCGGCAACGAAGTATTGTTACGAGGCGATCTGAAGCCTGAACAGCTGATCGAATACATACGGGAAGTAAAACGCTCGGTTAAACAGCCGGTCTCCTATGCCGATGTGTGGTCGATGTACATGAAATACCCGGAGCTAATCAAAGAAGTGGACTTTATCACCATCCACATTCTGCCCTACTGGGAGGACGAGCCTATCACCGTAGACCAGGCACCGGGGCATATTGAACGCATTGTCAAGCAGGTTCAGCAGGAGGCCGAAGCCATTGCCCCCGGCAAACCCATACTGATCGGCGAATCGGGCTGGCCGGGCGAAGGCCGTCAACGCGGCTGGTCAGTGCCTAGCGTGGTCAACGAAGCAAAATTCATCCGCGCATTAATTAAAGTCGCCAATAAAAACGGCTTCGATTACAACATTGTCGAAGCCTTCAACCAGTCATGGAAAAGCGAGCTTGAAGGCGTGGTCGGCGCAAACTGGGGACTTTTTTCGGTTGACCGCAAAGAGGTTTTCCCGTTAACCGGCAAGGTCTACGAAAACCCCGCTTGGCTTAACGGCGTGATAGCGTCAACGATACTGTTTCTGATCATCGTCGCCTGCTGCTGGAAGCCGTTACGATCGCTATCCACAATGCGTCTGGCGTTCTTTTTAGTCTTCTCGCAACTGCTGACCTTTTTGCTGGCAAACATGGTCGAAAACCTGTGGTACACCAGCTATAGCGACTGGCAGCGCTTTCAAACCGTATTAACCGTGGGCTTAAACGCCATCCTGGCCGGCTTGATATTGCAGCGAGGCTACGGCCTGCTAGCCAACCGGCCCGCCAATCCAAAATTCGGCGCCTGGATATACACAATCTGCATCCTGTTTGCCGGATATGCCGCTTATAAAACCTTCGGTCTGACGATCAGTGGACGTTATATCAGCTTTCCCACGGTAGCCGTTTACATCCCAGTTGCCGGCATGCTCGGCTTAATGATCATCAGCTATATAAGCGAACGTCCGTGGTCGTTAAAGGCTGTTGAAATTAACCGCTTGGCAGGACACCTGAAGGCCAAAGCCGATCAAGACAGGATCATAGGCTACGCGCTGCCGATCATGGGCTTGATGCTTGTTATCTGGGAAACCAAAGCCTTCATGGTAAGCCGCGACTTTATCCTTGCTTATCCGAATGTCGCCAAAAGAATCGGCGTAGCTTTTATGTTTTCCGTAACCAACTGTCAACTGGTGGTATGGCTGATGTGCCTGGCCATTCTCGCATTACCGCTTCTGGTTAGCGGCAATAAAACCGGCAAACGTGCCGTTCGCGGCTAAAGCCGCTCCCACAAAATAAATATTGTAGATTGGACTGGGTTGATTTTAGCGGAGCTCAGATAAGCTGTGTGATATTATTTGATAACACTTAAATTATACTAAGAGGTCTGAATATGAGTGATAACGTAGACAACATAGTCCTTGAACATTTGCGTGCTTTACGCGCCGGGCAAGATCGTATTGAAACAGGTTTAAAAGAAGTTAAGCAGCGTTTGACAGGCGTTGAATCAGGTATTGCTGGACTTAGACGCGATAACGTAGGTACTCAAGAAGATGTCTATCGTCAGCAAACAGTGATTGACGCCATTCAAGAACGCTTACAACGCATTGAAAAGCGCTTGGAGTTATCGTAGTAGTGGGTGAGTAAACGGCTACATCGTTTAATCGGTGCACCCGAGGGCATAAAGGCAAGCAAAAAGGCGCTTGCCCACATGTTTAAAAAAGAGGCAGAGTCTATACATTTCAAAATAACCTGATATAAACTACGGGAAACATAAAATTATAACTCGGCAGAAAGTTAGGGAAAATATGCGCAACATTAAATTATTTGAATCCGTTGACCACCGTTTTATTCTGCTCAACGAGAGTGAGCCGGGTGAAGAAGACGGGGTGCGTTCCAACCAATACCTGATCACCCATCATAATGACGGGGTGCTGCTTGATCCGGGCGGCTTTGGGGTGATGCCCAGGGTACTGGCGGAAATGTTGCGTTACTTGGGCCCTGAGCAAATCAAGGCTATTTTCCTGTCGCATCAAGACCCTGACATCGTCGGCGGCCTGTCAACCTGGCTGGAACTGTGCAAATCGCCCGTGTATGTTTCCAGCATCTGGATACGCTTTTTACCCCATTACGGCTTAAAAGACATGGGCCGGTTTGTCGGGGTACCCAACGAAGGCATGGACTGCGAGCCGACACCCGGTTTTAAACTGAAAATCGTACCTGCACATTTTTTGCATTCCGAAGGCCAGATCAATGTCTACGACCCGATTTCCAAAATCCTGTTCACCGGCGACATCGGCGCGGCCATGCTGCCCAATGATAAAAATGATGCGTTTGTAGACGATTTTTCCGCTCACATTCCCTATATCAAGGGATTTCACCGCCGCTACATGTGCTCCAACAAGGCAATACGCTGCTGGCTAGAAACGATCGCCGATCTGGACATTGACATGATTGCCCCGCAACACGGGCCGATTTACCGCGGCGCGGCGGTACAGGATTTCCTAAACTGGCTTAAAGACCTGCAATGCGGCATTGATTTGATGCAGCCGGGCGGACGCTTTCCGAAGGACGACTGAGCATGAGTAACTTACCGCCGTCCAATCATCTGGAGGAATTACGCCTCAATATTATCAGCCAGATTGCCGCAATCCTGGAAAACCAGACACGTACTCAGCGCTCTGCAGCAGGCATATCCGAACTCAATCATAATGTGCATCAAGAGATTATCAGTAATTTGATGGCGGCTATGTCCACTATGGCTTCCGGTGACTCCGGCACCATGATTGCCATGATCCCTACGATTTCGCACATCATTAATACCTGCACCCGGCTGGATCGCAGCCTTGACTTGCTCTTCCATCAACGCAGTGAGCAGTGGACAGCTAATGATCAGCATATCAAAAATCTGCTGCTTGAATTTAATCAAACCTTGCATGTACTGTCTTCGGTTTTGATTGAAAAAGACTTGTTGGAGCGGCAAAGCCAGGTGTTGGAACGCATTATCCTTTCGCATGAACACATCTCGCAATGGAAAGAGTTTGTCCAGGAAATTCTGGCGGATTTTTACGCCATTTTCCCGTTTAACTTTTTTTATATCGCCTTTGCCGAAGAACATGGCTTATCGCTGTATTTGTATTATCTGGGCCAGTGCTCGGATGAGGTGCGCGAGCAAGCGCGCGGCTTGCTGAGCCAACAAATGCTGCAAAGTATCGGACTCCCCTCCGACGCGCCGCTGGATATCGAAGAATTTCATATTAATTGCGGGGCCGACATCAAACCGGATCTGGATATTAGCATGATCAGTGTGCCGGTACCCGATCATTCGACCAATTTGGCCGGTCTATTAGGAGTCGCTTACGCCGCTGAAAACAATCTGTCAGCGCAGGAAGCCAGCGTGATCCGAGCAATACTCGCGGTCATGGTCATGGTGGTGGGCTCCAGCAAGGTGTTATCGCGTACGCTGCTGGAACTCGAATACTACGCCGTGCATGATCCCCTTACCGGGCTGCATAACCGCCGCCAGTTTAACGACATTTTACGCTATGAAATCGGTCGTTCCGAGCGCCACAAGCATGAATTCAGCGTACTGATGCTTGATCTGGACGACTTTAAAGACATCAACGATTCCTACGGTCATCCCACCGGCGATACCGCGCTGTGCGCAATCGCCAATGTGCTGCTCGAACATACCCGCAACGGGGATTTGTGCGCCCGCATCGGCGGAGATGAGTTTGCCATTATCCTGACTGAAACCGGCCCCAAAGGCGCGAAGGTAGTCGCTGACAATGTAGGCCGCGCACTACGGGAATTAGCCATCACCTCGGCACAAGGCAATCGCTTTCATTTAACCGTTTCCATCGGCGTGAGCAGCTACCCCGTCGATGGCCTAACCATAGATACTCTGCTGGAGGGTGTCGATGCGGCGATGTATAAAGCCAAGGATATGGGTAAAGACAGCGTCTGCGCCTTTGATTCCACGGAAGCGCGGGTCAGTGTTCGCGAGACGCGCGATAATGCGGAAAACTTGCGCGAGGCATTGAAAGAAGGCCGCATTATTCCCTATTACCAATCGATCGTTAACTGCCAGACCGGCGAGCTCTATGCCTTTGAAACGCTGGCTCGGCTCAAAGCCACAACCGGCGAGACGACTTCGGCTGCGACATTTATCGAAACCATTGATAAATACGGCTTGGCGCGCGAGCTCGATCTCGCGATGATCAACAACTCCTTTGCCGCCAAGCGCGCCTGCATGGACGCCAACCGCCCGGAAGCGAATGCGAAGATCTTTATCAACTTATCGGTGCAGGAGATCCAAGGCCGCGGCATTTTAGGTTACGCCGAAGAACTCTGCCAACAACTGCAACTTCCCCCCGAAAGTATCGTATTTGAATTGCTGGAACGCGAGGCGATTGGCGATATGACCAACATGCGCCGGTTTCTGACCAATCTGCGTCGTAAAGGATTTGCCTTTGCGCTGGACGATTTTGGCACCGGTTATAACTCGTTCCATTATTTGCGCGAATTGCATTTTGAATACGTCAAAATTGACGGCGCGTTTGTGCGCAACATTTTGAACTCTAAAGTCGATTATGCCTTGGTGCATAACTTGTCCCGACTGTGCCAGGACATCGGCATTCTTACCGTCGCCGAGTTTGTCGAGAACCAGGAAATTTGGGAAGCGCTCAAGGATATGGGCATTAATTACGCCCAAGGTTATCACATCGGCATGCCTATGTCGGAGATGCAGCAAACTTTGAAAAAGACGTAATGGAGAGTGGTGAGTGCCACCACTTCCTACTTCCCACTTTTTCTAAAGCTCGTCGGGTCAGGCCTGAGTCGTAACTCACCCTATGCCTGACCAACAGACAGAAAACAACGAGGGATACATACAGTCACTGACCCCATGCAAGGAAGATTGCAGCATTAATTCCCAGGTAAAAATCATCGCTATTCGTTATAGAATATCAGCCACAAAAGGGTTAAATAGCGTGGTTCAAACCCCTGTTTTTTTTAGATTTCAAGCAAAATAAAAAACTCAAATGAAGCCAAATTTTATCGGCGTGACCGGACTGCCCAGAGCAGGTTCGACATTGCTCTGCCAACTGCTCGCCCAGCATCCCGAAATCCACTGCGAAGGACACAGCTCGCCGTTGTGTAATACCTTGCTGGGCATACGCCGGATGATCAGCGATGACCAATTCTACCTGTCCCAGCTCGACAACTCGTTCGACACCAGCTATGCGCATCTGGCTTCTGCGATGCAGGGCTTTTTGCGGGGCTGGAATCATGACTGCCAGAAAAAAGCCGTGGTAGACAAGAACCGCGCATGGCTCCATGCGATAGAGCTGCTGTTGCATATCGAGCCTGAGGCTAAACTGGTCGTTTGCATACGCGAACTGGGGCAGATATACGGCTCCATCGAAGCCCAGCATCAGCGCACCATCCTGGTCGACTTCATCGATCATCTGGCCGATTTCGACCGCTTCGGACGCGCCGACATCCTGTTCGCCAAGGACAAGGCCATCGGCGCGCCGTTGATCTCGCTACATGCGGTGCCGGACTTGCCTAAGGAAGTGCAGGAACGGTTGTATTTCGTCCGCTTCGAGGACATGATCGAACAACCGGCGGCCTGCATGTCGCACATCTATGCATGGCTGGGACTACCCCCGTTCGAGATCAATCCTGAGAAGCTTGAAAAAGGAATACAGGAAAGCGACAGCCATTACCACATGAAATACACCCACAAACAGTCGGAGCGGATTGTCAAACCCAAGCGACATGACATCCCTCCCCGGATTCAGGCCCAGATAGAAACAGCCTGTTCCTGGTTTTACCAGCAATATTATCCAGGCAAGAGATAGTCTATCCGGAAGTGGAATAACAAAAGCCCATCATTCTGGCTTTCATGGCAGAATGATGGGCTTTTGTATATAACGATGTGCCATGCGCGCAGGAACGAAATAAAGCAGTGCAATGAGTCGCAATGACCCGTAGTAGAAATAAGAATGATGCGCCGTATTCAGGATGATTGCCTTGTTTAACCACAAGGGCGTAGGATGGGTAGAGCAACGCGAAAACCATCCTACAAGCTGGTATTAAATTTCATCGGAGTCTTTTTCGTTAGCTTGATTATTGCCCGGAAACTTTACGCCGCCGTCCACGATTTTTACGGTCGGGCCGTTGTCGCCGATTTTCATCGTGGTATTCACAGCTAATTCTTTGCTGGGGTTAGGCGATGATGGTTTATCCCCTGAATCCTGCCCCGACTCTTGCGTATTTTTAGTAAAAGACGACTGGCCGGGCGTTCCGGGCTGGTTATTCCCCAAAGGCGAAGTAAGATTCGCTGTCAGCTGCGAGGTTACATTACGCACCGGCTCCGGCGGCCTGCGAGATTCTTGCGACGACAGGGGAGCCGTCACTGGCGTGGGTTCCGGTACGGGAGTTGACGGCGCTGCGGTAATATCAGCCATCAACCCTGTCGGTTGCAGCACACTGTAGTTGCCTGCATCCGTGCCGCTCAGAGTGAATCCGCTGACCGCTACCGCCTTGCCGGTACCGACATGGGCATCGTCAAACAAGCCGCTGCCGCCGCCCGCGATGACGACATCATTGCCCAATGCTACGACTGCCGCCGTACCGCCCAAAGTAGCCGCCCTGGTAGCGTCAAAAACTTTGTTGTTTGCAGCCACACCGGTCACGGCGAGGTTGGCTTTAGTTATATTGGCCGTCAAGCCGGTTTGTTGCAGCAGGTTGTAGTTGCCGACATCGGTGCCGCTGAGGGTGAGCCCGCTAACGGTCACCGTCTTGACCGTGCCAACGTTCTTGGTGTCGAACACGCCGCTGGCGGTGCCGCTCAAGGTAATGCTGTCGCTGCCCAGTGCGGCAACCACTGCGTTGCCTCCAAGAGTCGCACTGGTATTGGTGTCATACACCTTGTTTCTGGCGGTGATGCCAGTGACGCTGAGGCTCAGAGCATTGACTCTGTAGTCGCCCACGGCACCGGCAAAGCTGTAGTTACCCGCGTCGGTGCCGGACAAGCTGCCATCCACAGACTGGATACCGGTGTAGCTACCGGCCTTGAGCTGGCCGCTGGTGCTGGTACTGCCGCTGGTGTTGACCGCAACCGTGCCGCCAGCGGCGACCTCATCGCCGCTCACCGCGTTGCCGAAGCGGGTGGTGCCGGTGGTGAAAGCGGAACCATAGGTCGAATTACCGGTGCTAATCGAGCCCGCCAAAGCCAGCTTGCTCACCGTGTAGTCGCCCGCCACGGCGGCATAGCTGTAGTTGCCCGCGTCCGCGCCGTTGATGGAGGTGAGAGTCTGCACGCCGGTGTAGC
>JAUXTH010000215.1 GCA_030679035.1 Methylobacter sp.
ATTTTCATTGGTTTTTGAATATTCGGCAGATGCCTGAATTGCACCCAAACGTGCATTATCGAAAGGCGCGTCAGCAAAGCTTCCGCTCCTCGGCAATTGCTCCTGCATCGCTTAAAGCGCCTACTGTTGGTGCTCTACCTCCGGCGTCCATGCAGGCAAAGCTTCCGCTCCTGCTCACGCCCCTTGCCTACATCCCTGTAGGCAAAAAAAATGCGGCCTATTAGGTAGGCCGCATTAGAGAAGGATATAAAACTCTGAATTCCGAGGAGGAAGTTTGCATCTCAAGAGTTGCGTATATATTAGTAAAAATACGTAGGTAATGGAATGTGGCATATTGTCGCAGTATTTCAGTAGGTTATTATTGCCGATTATTCCCCTCCTATTAGGTACTACCTCAACGCACGGCGTAACAACCCATCATATCCCCAACTCCTGAATTTTGCGGGTCAAGGTGTTTCGGCCGTAGCCCAATAAAATAGCCGCCTCGTGCCGTTTGCCATGAGTAAAGTTTAACGCGGCTTTAATCAAAATGGTTTCAACGGCAGGAATGACTTGTTTAGCGATTTCGGCCTCGTCCCCACGTAGCAGCTGCTGATCTATCCAGTTCCTCAGCAATGCTTCCCAGCCGGTTTCATCCGAGTTTTTTTCTGATGGGGTGCCCAGCAACTCAGGCGGCAGGTCGTGCAGATGAATTTCCCGGCCCGACGCCATCACGGTCAGCCAACGGCAGCTGTTCTCCAATTGCCTGACATTGCCCGGCCAGTCCAGTGTACTTAAAAATGCCTCCGCTTCGGGTTTTAATACTTTAATTTCGGCATTCAATTCAACCGCCGCTTGGTTTAAAAAATGGCGCATCAGCAAGGGGATATCCTCTTTACGCTCACGCAGGGGCGGAATATGAATGCGGATCACGTTTAAGCGGTGGAATAAATCTTCCCGAAAGCGACCTTGCTCCACCAGGATTTCAAGGTTCTGGTGGGTGGCGGCAATAATGCGCACATCGACTTTAACGGATGCGTGAGATCCGACCGGGTAGAACTCGCCATCGGCCAGTACCCGCAATAAACGGGTTTGCAGTTCGGCAGGCATGTCGCCGATTTCATCAAGAAACAAGGTGCCGCCGTCGGCTTGCTCAAAGCGTCCGGCGCGGCGTGATTGAGCGCCGGTGAAAGCGCCTTTTTCATGGCCGAACAGTTCCGATTCCATCAGGTCTTTGGGGATGGCGGCCATATTCAGCGCGATGAACGGGTTACCCGCTCTGGGACTGTGGCGGTGCAGGGCTTTGGCGACCAATTCCTTGCCGGTCCCCGATTCGCCGTTAATCAGGACGGTGATGTTGGAGCGGGCCAGTCTTCCTATCGCGCGGAACACCTCCTGCATTGATGGAGCTTCGCCGATAATTTCCGGCGTGTATTCCTCGGCTGCATTTGAAATCGTTCCCTCACTTTGCTGCTGACGACTATGGATGCAAGCCCGATGAGCAAGATCAACGACCTCCTTAATATCGAAGGGCTTAGGCAGATATTCAAACGCGCCGCCGTGGAATGCCGAAACCGCGCTTTCCAGATCAGAATGCGCTGTCATCACAATCACCGGCAAATTCGGATGATTCAATTGAATCTTGTCCAAAAGTTCCAGCCCGTCCATGCCCGGCATACGAATGTCGGTAATCAGCGCATCAGGCAGATCGCCCTCCAATGCGCTCAGCAACTCGGCCGCACCGGAAAAACTACGAGTAATCATATCCGCTTTTTGCAGGGCTTTTTCCACGACCCAGCGTATCGATTGGTCGTCATCAATAATCCAGACAGTTTCAGGCTTAGTCATTGCCGGTCTCCTCTTGCGTAATAATCGGTAAGAAGATTGAAAACACGGTGTTTCCGGGTTCGCTGCTGCATTCAATCAAGCCGTTGTGCTGGTTGATCAGCGCCTGGGCTATCGACAATCCCAGCCCCGTGCCGTTTGCGCGCCCGGTAATCATCGGATAAAAAATCCGGTTCATCATGTCGGCGTCGATGCCCGGCCCGTTATCGATAATGTCGCACTTGACCGCCAGTTTATAGCGCTTTCGGCCGATGGTCACTTGCCGGTGGATTCGGGTTTTGATGATAATTTCGCCGTCACCATTCAACGCCTGCACGGCATTTTTGGCGATATTTAAAATCGCCTGGATCAGTTGGTCTTTATCGGCCAGTATGTCGGGAATGCTGGGATCGTAGTCGGTTTTAACGGCGAGGCTGCCGCTGGATTCGGCCTGAACCAGCTGCCTGACCCGCTCCAGCACTTCGTGGATATTGATGGCCTTCTTATCGGGCAGTTTGTTGGGACCGAGCATCTTATCCATCAAGCCTTGCAGGCGATCGGACTCGGCAATAATGATGCGAGTGTATTCCTTGAGTTCCGGATCGTGCAATTCCAGATCCAGCAACTGCGCCGCGCCGCGCAAGCCGCCCAACGGGTTTTTGATTTCATGCGCCAAGCCCCTGACCAGCAGCCTGGCAGTATTCTGCTGGGTTAACAGCCGCTCTTCCTTGGAGATGCGCAGGTGATTATCCACTTGCTGCAATTCAACCAGAATCTCATTAACCCGCTCATCCTTTAATAACGGCGTTGCGCTAAAGTTGATGGTCAGGCTGTGGGTCATGCGATCCAGAATAAGCTCGCGGTCTACCAGCGGTTCCGCCATGGTTAGGCATTGCTGCAAGTTCATCAGCAATGCCGGATCGGAAGACTTGAATAGCTCACCGGCGGCGAGGCCCACCAAATGACGCGAGCTGTCGGCAAGCAGGATTTCACCGGCAGAATTAAGGTAAGTGAGGGTCAGGTCGCGATCGAATAACAAGATTGCGGCGTTAAGATGATCGAGTATACGTTTATGCATGGCTTGCTTTAGTTGTTTCAAGTAAGAGCGTTACCGTTATATACAGCAATTTCCAGGCCGACAGTTAGATCCAGTGTTGGCGGGCTTTCGCTTGTTGCAATGCACTATTATGGCTCATTTAAGCGCACCAATATATTATTTGCGCACCATTTTGACTCAAGAAATATTCATTATGGCTTTTACTCGTCCGCATACCACTCGCTTTAATTTCATTCACTGATAAAAAACGATACAGTTTTTCCTGCTGTTTACTCTTGACCGTTAACCTTACGCAACTGCTCCACCGACTCAAGCACCCTGTTGAGCGTATTCGCAAAGTCAGTTAACAGTTCAGGCTCATATTCCGATCCTGCCTTAAGGGTCTGTTCCAGCGCAACTATGCCTGACCTCAATTCCGGCATGGCGAGATTGGCCGCCACGCCTTTCATGGCATGAAGCAATTTCAAAGCCGAATCAACATCGCCCGCCTGCAAAAAAGCATCCAAACAGGCCAGGGCATCTTTATAACTCTGTTGAAATTTCAACAACAAGTTAAAAAACAACTGCACATTTCCCACCACATTTTTTAAAGCCTGCTGCATATCGATACCGGGCAAAAATTCCGGCAGTAATACGCCTATTTTCCGGGTTGCCTTCGCCGAACAAGAATCCTGTGCTGTTTGCGCTTTAGGTTTAATAAAATCAGTCAGGCTTGCCAATAATTCATCAACGTCTAAAGGCTTGGTCACATAGCCGTTCATGCCTATATGCAGACATCTTTCCCGGACATCGCTCAGGGCATGAGCCGTCATCGCAATAATCGGCAAGTCATCAAATTTTGCTTCGGAGCGTATGATTCGGGTGGCCTGATAACCATCCATAATCGGCATTTGCAAGTCCATTAATACCGCATCAAAATAGCCTGCCCGTATTTTTTGTATGGCATCCTGTCCATCGCCAGCAAGGGTGACCTCAAAACCTTCCTGCTCCAGCGTTTCTTTCGCAACCTGCTGATTAATCTGATTGTCTTCCACCAACAGCAATTTTGCGCCTTTAATTTTATGCAGTTCTTCATTTGCTAAACCAAGGCTGCGAGCTTGTACGAAAGGAGAATCATCATGACCAAACGCATCAACAACTGCGTTGAACAGCGCCGACGGATGCACCGGTTTAGCTAAAAAACCATCAAGATTGAAATCAGTTACTCGCGGTGCAATATCTTCCCTGCTATGAGCGGTTATCATGATAATCTGCGGAACACGGGCAATCTTAAGGCTATTTTTGATCTGCCGAGCAGCCGTCATGCCGTCCATTTTGGGCAAATTCCAGTCCATCAGGACTAGCTGATAAGGATTTTCAATAGGAGCGTTTTCCAACAGTTGAATGGCTTGCTCACCGGTGCCGGCTTGGGTCACCTGCAAAAAAAAGGTTTCCAAATACAAGCTTAAAGCATCCCTCGACGCCGCGTCAGCATCCACCACTAATGCCTTTACGCCGCGAAAAGCATCACGCGATGCCGCTCGTTTTTGCGCTACCCCTTGGAGTCGTCCAAAGACGGCGGTAAAGATAAACGTACTGCCCTGCCCTATTTCACTGTTTACATGAATGTCGCCATTCATCATAGCCACCATCCGCTTGCAAATTGCCAACCCTAAGCCTGTTCCTCCGTATTCGCGTGTGGTGGATTTATCGGCTTGGCTAAAGGACTGAAATAACCCGCCTATTTGTTCTGTAGTCAGGCCTATGCCGGTGTCTTTAACAGAAAATTCAAGCCTGATTTGATCCGCTCTTTTTGCTTGTTCGCTGCCGTCTGCTAACGCAACTTTGATAAAAACTTCACCGTGCCGGGTAAATTTTATCGCGTTACTCACCAAATTAAGCAATACCTGACCCAGTCTTAACGGATCGCCCATCAACTCCAAAGGCACATCGCCTTCGCTGCTAAAATGTATTTGAAGGCCTTTTTCTTCGGCTTTGTCGGTCGTCAAACTGGCCAGATCGTTCAGCACGTCATCCAGATTAAACGGGATAGTTTCCAGCTCCAGTTTTCCGGCCTCAATTTTGGAAAAATCTAAAATATCGTTAATGATCCCCAGCAACGCGCGCGAAGAAATCTGAACTTTAGTCAAATAATCCTGCTGTTTTGCAGTTAGATCGGTCTGTAAAGCTAACCGGGTCATGCCGATAATGGCGTTCATCGGCGTCCGAATTTCGTGGCTCATCATCGAAAGAAACTCTGATTTGCTTTTATCGGCGGCAATAGCCTGATCTCGCGCTTTTGCCAATTCGGCGGTGCGGTTTATTACTTTTTGTTCCAAGGTTCGGCTGTGTTCTTCAAGCTTATCGTAAGAAAGCTTCAGTTTCCCGGCCATTTGCACAAACGCTGCCGTTAGCGCGCCAATTTCGCCAACCGGGCGAATCTTTTTAACCTTGTCGCTGACCGTAAAATTGCCTTGAGCCAACTCGTCCGCCAATTGTGTCAAGCGCATCAGCGGCCTGGACAGGCGCTCAGACACCAGCAATACGACAAAGGCGCCAATCAGGATAAAAAGGGCTGTCACTATTAATAACTGCTTTATCATTGCGCGGATTTGACGGGTACTCTCCTTCCGGGAATTTACAATCTCCTGATTAAGCATATCCAAAGAAAAACCCAGCCTCAGCATCCCCCAAGGCTTGGAACTCACTTGAATCGGCATGATAAATTCCATAACAGGTTTACCGTCGCTGACATACTCATTAACCGTTGCCGTCTGTTGACCCGCCGCAAATAAATCCTCTTTTTCGGATAAAATTTCCATCTCTAACTGCGGCTTTAGCGTATGAATATAAGCCTTCCCTGTAGCTTCCATTAATATAATGTAGTGAAGCTCCTTATTTTCCTGCACCGCTTTATTTAACTGGTCGGCGACCAGGGAAATGTTGGCGGAAGCGATGCCATTCTTAACCTGCGCTGATAAATTATCGGATAGAATATGCCCGCCATCGATTAATCTTCCTTTCATCAGCACAATGCGTTTTTCCAGTTCCTTTTCAAACACATCTTTTTGGAACTCAATCTGAACAATGGTCAACATCGTCAACAAGGCGATAATTAAACCCACCATCGTAACGAGCAATTTTCTAAAAATACTTCGTTTAACCATTTTGTTTAAATTCGAGTTTGTGTTTGGATAATTTGTTTTGATGACTTGCGCTGACTTCTATCGGCATTATAAATCTAACTTTAAAAGTAGCCTGATTAATTAAACTGTTTGAATCCAATACATGACAAATCAACTTTTATTCTGCTTTGAACCCATCGCAGATTCGGATGCGGAAATATTGATCCTGGGCAGCATGCCGGGGCAGGAGTCTTTGGCGGCAGGCCGGTATTATGCCAATCGCCGCAATGCGTTCTGGAAAATTATGGGGCAATTGCTCGGGTTTGACCCGGACGCTCCCTATGAAACGCGGCTGCATGAGCTGAAAACGGCCCGCATCGCACTCTGGGATGTGTTGCAGTCCTGTACGCGGGTCGGTAGCTTGGACGCAAGGATTGACACCGGCTCCATCACTGTCAATGACTTTCAGGGCTTCTTTCGCACCCATGACAAGATCCGTACGGTGTTGTTCAATGGTGCAAAAGCGGAGGAAGCATTCCGGCGCTATGTGTTGCCTACCATAAGCACCGTCCCGGTCAGCTATATGCGACTCCCATCAACCAGCCCTGCGCACGCCTCGCTTTCCTATGAACAAAAGCTTCAGGCATGGCGGGCCGCGTTCCCGACCAACATTATTTCTTTTTGAAATAAAAAATCTGCTTATTGGATTCTTTTATCAAGTAAATGATTTGATGTCCGGTCTGGTCGGAATAAACACCAAAATCCAGATGTGCGGCAGGATCGGTTGCGATCACCTTGACGACATCGCCGCTGGCCATGTCCATCAAGGCTTTTTTCAGGCGCAACAGCGGTAGTGGACAGTTCAATCCGCTGGCATCGACTTCCAGGTTAAATTCAATCATGAGCTTTTAAGTTTTCTCAACTAAGTTTGGTGCGCTTATAATACCACCCTCTTTTAAATCCAAGAATCATCGTAACTCAATGGATTATTTCCCCATATTTTTAAAGCTTAAAGACCAGGCTTGCCTGGTTGTCGGTGCAGGCGAAATCGCCGCCCGGAAAATTGAATTGCTGGCGCGAGCCGGTGCAAACATCACCGTGATCGCCAAGGAGATAAGCCCATCCGTATCAAGCCTGCAAGAATCTCATAACCTCACGCTGCTGCAAAAACCCTTCGCTGCTGCCGACATTGGCCATTTCAGGTTAGTCGTGTCGGCAACTGATAACGAAGAAACCAATCGCTTGGTTGCCCTTACGGCGGACGAGCACAACATCCCGGTTAATGTGGTCGATAACCCCGAACTGTGCAGCTTCATTTTCCCGGCGATTATCGACCGCTCGCCGATTATTGCCGCGGTATCCTCCGGCGGTGCGGCACCGGTGTTATCCCGCCTGCTCAGAGCTAAAATAGAAAGTGTGATTCCTCCCGCCTATGGCCGACTTGCCGGCTTGGCCGACAGGTTCAGGGATAAGGTCAAGCAGCATATCAAGCAGCCAGCACAACGCAGGATTTTCTGGGAAAACGTCTTGCAGGGTTCTATCGCTGAATTGGTCTTCTCCGGCAAAGAACAGCAAGCCGAACAGCAATTGGAGCAAACCCTGCTAGAGCAAAAACAAGGCACTCATCTCGGCGAAGTCTATCTGGTCGGCGCAGGGCCCGGCGCGCCAGACCTATTGACTTTCCGCGCACTGCGCTTGATGCAACAGGCCGATGTAGTCGTTTATGACCGGCTGGTTTCTCCTGAGATTCTCGATTTGGCGCGCCGGGATGCAGAAAAAATTTATGTCGGCAAACAACGGCAACATCATGCGCTGCCGCAGGAATCCATCAACACTTTATTAGCTGATCTGGCTAAAGCCGGAAAGCGAGTGGTGCGTTTAAAAGGCGGCGATCCGTTCATTTTCGGCCGCGGCGGCGAAGAAATCGAAACTTTGATGCAGCAGGGCATTAATTTTCAGGTGGTTCCTGGCATTACTGCGGCTTCCGGCTGTGCAACCTACGCAGGCATACCGCTGACCCATCGGGATCACGCGCAATCTTGCACCTTTGTCACCGGGCATCTAAAGGATAATTCGATCAACTTAAACTGGACGCAACTTGCAGCGCCTAATCAAACCATCGTCATCTATATGGGATTGGTCGGCCTGGAAAAAATCTGCCAATCCCTGATTGCACACGGCAGCCCCAAAGATTTACCTATCGCCCTTGTGCAACAAGGCACCACGACCAACCAGCGGGTAATTACCGGCACCTTGGAAACATTGCCGAATAAGATTGCAGGGCAAGACATCAAGCCGCCCACGCTGATTATTATAGGCACGGTCGTAACGCTGCATGACAAGCTGAGCTGGTTTCAGACTCGCCCATCCGATTAACGCTCAACTTGAAAGCCGACTCAACAATTCAAGCTACGTTCATCACTGTTGATTGATAATGTTACCCAGAGAAAATAAAAAATAAAACAATTGAATTTTCGCGTCAAATTCCCTATTCTTTACCGGTTTGACTTTTAATTGAATTGTTTTTTCTACAACAAGAAGCAACAGTTCTTTTTTTACTACCACGAGGAGAGAACAATATGAAAAAAACATTAGGCACATTAGCAGGTATTGCTTTAATCACTTTAAGCGGCCAAGTATTCGCCGACGAAGCCAGCGATGTTGGTAAGAAAATTTATGAACGCGCTTTCGGTCGCGGTTGCGGCACTTGCCACGATATCGCTTCAAACCCACAGCTAGCTACTTTGATTAAAGGCGGCCAACTGGACAGAGCGAAATTCGAAACCGTTCTGAAAGAAGGTAAAGGCGGCATGCCAAAAGCTATCGCTGAAATCATGAAAAACCCAGCCGTTGTTAAAGCTGGATACGGCGAAGATCAAGCAGTTGATGCTTTGTACAAATATCTGGGCGGCAATTAATCCCTGATCGGCAACAAAAAAGCCGCCCAAGTCGTAGACTTTGGGCGGCTTTTTTTATATCCAAAAAAACTAGAATGGAACGCGGATAACGCAGATGGATATGATGAACACAGATAATTCGTAAAAATCTTATTTAATCATAATTATCAGCGTCATCCGCGTTCCATTTTATTAGATAGCTGAGTAGTGGCAGACTAATCCTTACCCAAATAGCTTACCTTGGTTTCTTTATAAGGCAAGCGATAGCGATTTTTAATCCAGATGCCCGCAACAGCAGCCAACATCAGCCCGCAAGAAGCAAGACTCAGATAGATCAGGCGTTTTAATTGGGACATTTCCTGCATTAATTGCTCATTGGAAACAACGGCATTGGCTTTCTTGGCAGGCTCTGAATAGGCGCGAAGAACCTTAAGGTCGTTTTTCAAATCTTCTATCGTACCTATGGAACTGGACACTGTACCCACACGGATACTTTCTTCCAACGCGTTTAATTTGCTTTCAATTGAACCGCTGACCAGGCCGACCAGCTGGCCTTTCAGCGCGTTAACTTCAGATGATATTACCGGATTCATCTCTGCCGCATAGGCTTCGGTGGCCGTGACGCTTTTATAGCGGTTCAAAAAGCTATCGGATGGGAGCAAGAAAAAGCCCGCCACCAAAACGACAGCCATCAAGAAACAGACCATTGCCAACAGCAGCCTATTAACTTTCATTAATGCATGATGCGAAGATATTCTTTGCAAAGACGTAGAAACACTGCCGTGCAACGTCTCCACTACCGAATTGATCTTCTCTATATCGCTCATTAATTACTTCCCCTCGAACCAGGAACCGACGGCAACCAGCCGCCCTGGCCGAACAATTATTATTTGTCTAAAACTATTTCAGTAGTACCGCTACCGGACTCGCGATTATACAAGCTTAACTCACAAATCCTGCATTTTTATTTAAATACATCCAGCGAATAGTCTAGAAAAGACTGGCAGGATAGAATCCCCAACCCTATCCTGCGACAGCATTAACTTTATCGCTTGCCCGCGGCTATTCTCAACCTCAGCGCATTCAACTTGATAAAGCCCTCGGCATCCTTTTGATTATACGCACCGGCATCGTCTTCAAACGTCGCGATGCTTTCATCAAACAGGCTGTCGGTATCGGAAGCGCGCCCGACAACGATCACATTGCCCTTATAAAGCTTCAGCCTGACTTTGCCGTTAACATTCGCCTGAGACGCATCGATCATGGTTTGCATCATTTTCCGCTCGGGACTCCACCAGTAACCGTTATAGATTAAAGATGCATAACGCGGCATCAGCTCATCCTTTAAATGTGCCACTTCCCTATCCAGCGTTAACGATTCAATGGCCCGATGCGCTTTTAGCATCACCGTACCGGCCGGTGTTTCGTAACAGCCGCGCGACTTCATGCCGACATAGCGGTTTTCCACGATGTCCAAGCGGCCGATGCCGTTTGCGCCGGCAACCTTGTTTAATTGCTCCATCACTGCCGCAGGGGAACAAGGCACATCATCAATGGCGACAATATCGCCCTGACGGTAAGTCAGCTCAATGTAAATCGCTTGATCGGGTGCGGACTCGGGAGAAACCGTCCAACGCCACATGTCTTCCTCAGGCTCGGCCCAAGGATCTTCCAGAACCCGGCCTTCATAAGAAATGTGCAGTAAATTGGCATCCATCGAATAAGGCGAGGTTTTGCCTTTTTTCATTTCTACCGGAATTTTATGTTTTTCGGCGTAATCCAACAAAGTCTGACGGGAGGTTAAATCCCATTCCCGCCAAGGCGCAATAACCTTTATATTGGGGCGCAATGCGTAAGCGCCCAGCTCAAAACGTACCTGGTCGTTACCCTTGCCTGTCGCGCCGTGAGAAATGGCGTTCGCACCGGTTTCATTCGCGATGTCGATCAGCCGCTTGGCGATTAAAGGACGGGCAATCGAGGTGCCCAGCAAATATTCACCTTCGTAAACGGTATTGGCGCGGAACATCGGAAAGACATAGTCACGCGCAAAATCTTCGCGCAAGTCTTCGATATAAATATCCTTAATGCCCATCGCCTGGGCTTTGGCTCGCGCAGGTTCGACTTCTTCGCCCTGCCCCAAATCAGCCGTGAAGGTAACCACTTCACAGTCATAAACATCCTGTAACCATTTAAGAATAACGGAAGTATCCAAACCTCCAGAATAAGCCAAGACAACTTTATTGATTTCCGACATAACGCCTGTACCCTGAGTTAAAAATATTGGAAATTATACCGGAAAATACACGCGTCGGCAGTAACGTACGTGCTTTAAGCAGGCAATCGCACTTAAAAAAATAAGAATGGAACACAGATGACACGGATTTGGCTGATATACACTGATAAAACAGTTATTAAGGCATATAACGGACTTTTTTAAATCCGTTTAAACCTGTCTCATCAGTGTCGCCTAGAGGCGCCTACTTTTGGCATCCGTGTTCTATTTAATAACCGGCTATCCAGCTATTGCGCCCGCAACAGCGCTACAAACTCATCAGCCGGCACCGCTTTACTCTTGATATAACCTTGGTAAGCATCGCAACCTTTGTCCCGCAAGAACGCCAATTGCTCTGCCGTCTCCACACCTTCCGCCAGAACCTTAAAGCCCAGCATATGTCCCATGGCAATAATCGTAGCGGCAATTTCCATATCGTCTTGAAGATGAGGAATATCATCGATAAAGCTCTTGTCTATTTTCAATGAATCCAGAGGAAAATGCTTCAGATAGGCCAATGACGAATAACCGGTGCCAAAATCGTCAATGGCGAAACGCACCCCTAGCGTACGCAAATTATTCAGCAGCTCCATCACCTTATCCTGATTCTCCATCAACCCGCTTTCGGTCATCTCCAACTCCAGTTGCTCTGCCGGAAAACCGGTTTCACTCAGCACCGTGGTCACCAGCGCACTCACGTCGGATCGGCGGAATTGATGAGCAGATACATTGACCGCCAACATTAACGGCTGTAAGCCCGCATCCAGCCATTGTCGGCCTTGACGACAAGTTTCACGCAAGACCCAGGCGCCAATTTCCAAAATCAGGCCAGTTTCCTCGGCAAGGGGAATAAAGTGGGCGGGCGCAATCAGCCCTTCAATCGGGTCTTGCCAGCGGACTAACGCTTCTGCGCCGATGATCTGTCCGCTGACAATATCTACCTGTGGTTGGTAGAAAACCCGCAATTCCTGCTGCTCAATGGCTTTGCGCAACCGAGCTTCCATCGCGATACGCCCCCGCGCAGCCAAAGTCAGGTCTTCGGAATAATAGGCAAAACAACCCCGCCCTTCGGCTTTGGCTTTATGTAACGCCGCATCGGCATAACTTATCAATGTTTGAGGATTATCACCGTGTTGAGGATATAGGCTTATGCCAATGCTGGCAGTAATATGTATCTCATCGCCTTGGCTTAAATAGAAAGGTTTACTTAAAATAGCGATAACTTGTTCAGCCACCCGCGCGGCATCTTCCGTGTGCGTAATATCTTCCAGCAACATGATGAACTCATCGCCACCCAGACGGGCAAGCAAGTCCACTTTACGCAACCTGGCAACTATGTCTACTTTACGCAACCGGGTCGCTATTCGGGTGGCGACCTGTTGCAGCAACTCATCACCGGCCAAATACCCCAGGCTGCTATTAATCACCTTGAAATGATCCAAATCCAATATCATCAACGCCAGTTGTTTGCTGTCACGCCGCTCCACTTCAATACTGTGTTTCAATCGCTCCAGTAACAGACGACGGTTGGGCAACTTGGTCAGCGGGTCATAAAAAACCAGATCATGAATGGTTTCCTCCGCCTTTTTGTGCTGGGAAATGTCGTCAAAAGTCGCAACGTAATTGACCACATTGCCCTCAGCATTGGTCACAGCGGTAATGGTAATCCGTTCGGGATAGACATCGCCGCACTTGCGCCGGTTCCAGATTTCATCCTGCCAGTATCCATCCCGCTCCAAGTTTTCCCACATAGTTTGATAAAACTGCGCATTCTGATGACCGGACTTGAGCAATGCAGGAGTCTGGCCGACAGCCTCTTCGGCGCTGTAACCGGTGATTCGGGTAAAGGACTTATTGACTTTAAGAATAACCTGATTGGCATCCGTGATGATCATCGCATCCTGAGTCTCGAAGGCGATGGCGGCGATACGAAGATCGGCTTCGGCCTGTTTACGTTCGGTTATGTCGCGGATGATGCCGGTGCCAAACCAGCCTCCAGCTGCCTCCCACTTTGCCAGCGAAAGCTCCAACGGAAACTCGCTCCCATCCTTGCGCAATCCTGCTAATTCAACTGTCTTATCGTTAATGTGCGACACGCCGTCGGATAGCACCCGTTTCATACCGATAAAATGTTGTTCGCGGTATCTCTCCGGCATCAACAGAGCCAACGACTGACCACTCACTTCGACCTCCGAATAACCGAAGATGGTTTCAGCACCGCGGTTCCAACCGGTAATATTTCCTGCATTATCGGTCGTAATAATGGCATCGTTGGCGGAATAGGTCACCGCCCGGTAACGCGCCTCGCGCTCCAGCAACTTCTGCTCGGCCTTCTTGCGTTCATTGATGTCATATAACACAACCAGATGAACTCCGCCCAACGATTGCTGGACGGTTGAAGCATTAGCCAGCACAGTCTTGGTCGATCCGCTATGACAGCGTATATTCAGCTCTACCGGATTAAATTGACTGTCTTCATGCAATACCGCCTCAAGTGTTGTGTGCCAGGTAGCCGCCATCCACTCCCGGTATTCCGGATCAGGGCTGGCCTTTGCCCACCAATCGGCCAAGGTTGGAATATCCTCCAGCGTATAACCGAAAGTTTGAATAAACGCGACATTCAGGAATGTAATATTGTGTTGATCATCATTTAACACCATCGGCACCGGGGAAGCGTCGATGATTAAGCGTAGCCTTGTTTCACTCGCTTTGCCTTCAAGACGGGCAGCAAGTAGAGCATTAAAACCATCGGCCATTTCGTTGAAGCTGTGACCGACTTGGCGCAGCTCGTCGCAGGCATCCAGATTAATACGCTCACTCATATCGCCGCCGGCAAACACGCGAGCTGAACGGGCAAGCGACTGAATGCTGCCGATCATCGCGTAATAAATGCCGACCAGGAAATAGTGCACGACCAGCAATAACAAAAAAGCGATGCCAACACTCATGTGCAACTCACTTTTTGTATGTTGAATGCGCGCCGTAATTAACGCTTCCGTCTTGGGCAGCAGGGTCTGCTCCATCTGCAAGTAACCTTTGTCGATAGCGGCCGTGGTCATCCTGAAGAATTCTTCAGGGGTCGTGATAAAATGGCCGGTGACAATATCCGCCTGCACCAAATCGACAATCCGATGCGCCGAATCGGATATATCTTTGTTCGCGGCTTGCAACGAACTTTGTATTTCAGGGTTGAATTGACCGGTTTTATCAAGGTTGATGGCAAGAAACTTAAGCTCGTGACGGAGTTCGGCTATCAGGGCAATCATCTCGGCTGTTTGATAATCCGAGATTTGCCTGTTGGTTAAAATACCAGTGCCAAAGGCGCGTATCTGCCCGAGCCGCTCAAGCGCCAGCGGCAGCTTGTTGATAGTCGTATCAATCAGGTAAAACGCATCTCTATCCGAGTCAAAAGTCAGCGCATAATCATCAGCGGTACGCACTTCAAATTCCAACATCCGGTCGATCAAATCGGTATGTGCAGTGAAATTCTCGTTCACCGTCCAGTGAGACCACTTTTTTTGTAAGCCATGCCAATCGGTTTTAAGTCGCGCCCAATCTTCGCTCAAAACCAAACCGGCAGTCAGCCCTTGTTCTGCCGCGTTGAAGGCTGCATCAGCTTCAGTTTCTTTAGCATCAGCTTGACTGCGCATCGCCTCATTGCCGCTGAGTACCCCAGCCGACAGGCCACGATGCTGCTGCAGAAATTGAATGGTTCTGGAAATGGGCTTGATCAATTCGATGCCTTCCAGTTGTCGCTGCGAAGTGCGGACTACCTGATTAAGACTGGCATACAGACCATATGCAACCACGGTAATCGCGACCAGGTATATCAACCCCAGCACCATGAATTTCCTGGTGTAATTCAACCGCTTCATCAGCGCAATGGCGGGGAAAAACAGCTTATTCATTATTCTTTAATTCCTTTAACTCACGATATGGCGACAGAGCCCAATCCATTGTTGAACATGAATAGTGAGGCACTTTCTTCCTGATCAATAATTCCGATATTATTTTAATTCTGAACAGCGAACCAATATTCTTATGGCCTGCTTAAGCGGAAAACCGGGTTCGATTCTAACTTAAATCATTAGCCACCTCCAGTGCAGATAACTCGTCCAGCGTATTAATGTTGCTGAATATTTCCGGCTCATTACTAAAATCCGCCTGAACCAGGTTCTGCTGCGCCAGCCAGGCCGCCACTTTACGTTGGTCACTCGCTAAATAATCCTGCAAACTGGTTTTCAGTGTCGTCTTTATCGCCAAAAAAACCGGATGCAGTCTTATACCGTCAAAGGCGACTGCGACATCGGCGTTATTTTCCGCACGGATCAATAACAACTTTTGCAGATGTTCTGTTTTAATTAACGGCGAGTCGCAAGGCATGACTAACAATACATCAGCATCCGCATGAATCATCGCACTTAATACACCGGCTAAAGGCCCGTCGAAGCTATCGGTTTGGTCGCTAATCACCGGCCATCCGAATTGCCGATATTGATCAATGTTCCGGTTGGCATTGATCAACACACAATCCACAACGGGGGCTAAGGCAGCTAACGCATAACTGATCATCGGACGGCCTTTAAACTTCACCAAACCTTTATCCTGGTTATTCATGCGCCGGGCACGGCCACCGGCGAGAATCACCCCTGCTACTTTTGTTTGACTGTTCATAAGGTCAAGTTTTGTTTATCATGAGCCATGGTTAAAATTATTCAACCGATAGACTATTCTCGCAAGCCTGTTATTTATTGCAAGCCATGCAAACTTTTTCACTTTCCAAATTAATTAGGAATAAAAAATAATCCATGAAAATAAACCGCATACCAGCCATTCTCAGCCTCACTTTAGTTGCCGTTATTTCTGGCTGCGCCATGGAACCGGAAAAACCGGTTGAGCAAGCTGAATCCGCGCCGTTTGTTGGCGACTACCCTACCCGTGACCGCGTTGAATATGTTTTAAACTGCGTCGCCCAACACGGCGGCCTGACCTATATCACTCAATATGCCTGCGGCTGCAAGATCGACAAAATTGCTGAAAAACTGAGTTTTGCCGAATATGAAGCCGCGAAAACCTTCACTTATTTAACTAAAGGTCAAACAGGCGATGCCGCTTCGGCTATGCGCGATCCGGCCCAATCCAAAGACTTAAGAAAGCGGCTTAAAGAAGCGGAGCAATCTGCGGAAAAAAGCTGTTTTGTGAAATAGCAAACAGGGCGAAGGCGGTACGTAGTAACTATTCAATACATAGAGAATGGAACACGGATGACACGGATTAGGCTGATGAACACTGATTAAAATCCGCGTAAATCCGTCCGATCCGCGTCATCTGCGTTCTATTTTTCCTAACCTGTGAGTAGTTACGTTTAATAATACACCCTGAACGAGCGCTGTATCTGCTCGAACTCAAACAGATAAGGCTTTGCCACTTCGTAATTGGCGGCCACGACCAGCAGGTCATGAGAAAAAACCGAGGTGTTGTACCAGTTGAAACTGCCTTCTATGACGATGTAATCGTCAATAATGCAGTATTTGGAATGGATCGGCGAATAAGGCACCGGATGGTCGTCTTGCCCATAAACTAAGCCGACCGCAATACCGGCATGCTTTAGCCGGTCTACTGTCTGCAGCAACGGGCGATTCAATTCATCATGCATCGAGCGTTCCACGCCGATGCGCCCTTGCCTCGCCAGATGACCGTTCAGCAGGATATGCACGTATACGCCCCGGTTCTTGGCGTTTATCAGCGCATTGACCACGCTATCATGATGATCGCCCAACAGCTCGCCGATCAGGAATAATGTCACTTTAACCGAATGTCGGGCGCGGTTAATTTCAGCCAATATGGCGTGATGCGGGCGGTAGGGTTTGCCGTTCAGCATGACGTGCCGACCGAAGGTATACAGCAGGTTGAAATGGCTCAACGGATCGATGCCGTATTTCTGATTGACGCCGCCGCGCTGGCTTTGGAAGATGTTATCCAGCAGGCGGCAGACGCCTTTGGAATGAAAGGTCATCCCCGACTCCCAATTGGCCCACCAGCGATCGAAGGTGATATTGAATGAACCTAAGATGCTGTCCTCGTCATTGAAAATAATGAATTTAGTGTGCATATCCGGTTCCACCTCGATCAGGTGATGCTTGGGACTGCAAAACACGCCGATCAACTCGATCCCGGAACGCTTTAATCGCGCATAGTTTTGACTGTTGGTCAGGGTCATCTTTCGCCAGTCGACAATGCACTGGACTAAAACCCCCTGCTCGCCGGCACTTATTAAGTGAGTAGTAAAATCATGGTCGTCTATACAATCTACGCTGACTTTTATCGTGCATAAACGCCCGGGATGTTCGTGCTTGCAGCGGACCACCTTGTCGATCAGGTCGTGAATATAACGTTTGGGATGATAAGGGTGATGCTGCTGCCCTTTGGTGAATTTGGGCACCAGTTGCAAGGCTTCGAAATGATGGTTGTACCAATCGACATCGCTCTGCAATTCACCGGCATTCAGCTCATAAGTCCGGTAGCCGTTGGCCGTCGCCCAATCCCAGGTAATCTTTCGATACTGGGGCTGCTCGCCCTGAAGCTGGTGCCAGTCCATGAAGATATATTCGCTCTGGGAGGAAATCGAACGCTCGTCCAGATGCACGATAAAGGCGAACTTAACGCAGTTGATCTGGCCGAAGCTGCTGGAAAACGGGTGGATATAAAAGTCCCGCGTACGGCGTTTGTGGCGATCCCACTGAATGTCATAGGCGTCGGTATCGACTATGTAGGTTTCGCATATTGCCTCGCGGTAGACTTTCAGCACAACCTTGACATTAACCTGCACGCCGTAATACACATCAAAATCTATTTTTCCCCAGCGGATATAGAATTTGTCGTTGAAGTCGTTCACTCTTGCAAAAGGGCCGCCCAGGTTTCCATGGGTGGGCGAGGCATAATGTTCAGCTATCTGCATAGTTTATCTCCACGGCAAAAGGGGTATAGGCTTCACTTTCATTTGGGCTCAAAGATCATCAAATAACCGCAATGATCGGAAACCCTTCCATAATCCTGCTCGGTAAACAAAACCGTTGCTGAGGTAACCCGCAGTTCACTGGTTTTATTCAAGAAAATATAATCGATACGGTAGTCGTCAGTCGGATAATCCTGCCAGTACGGATCGTTAACCATGAATATTTTCTCAAACACGCCCTGCGAGTTGGCCGCCAAATACTGGTCGTCGTATTGGTGGGCATCGACCACCAGATGATAGCCGGTTGATCCGGCGGTAATATTAAAATCGCCGCACAGCAACGCGGCATTGACCTGCGCCGACTGCTTAGCTTCAGCCCACTCGCACAGCCGTTGAAACTGCTCGGCAAAGCCGTCTTCCCACCAGCTTAAATGCGCCGAAAAGACATTAACCCGCCCTATATAAGGCACCTTGATTTGGGCCATGACCACTTTTCTGGAGTGGATGCTGTAAACGTCATGGCTGCCCGACACGTACTTGGCGTCCGGTTTAATCAGCGGATATCTGCTTAAAATGGCAACGCCTTCGCGGTACTTGTTAAAACCAAGGTGCGACCAGTCGGTGTGGATATGGTAGGGCGTGGTCAACCGATCATTAATGATCTTGGCTGAATTGGACTCCCAGTCCCCTGCCCCGTCATTCCAAAGTTCAGCCACTTCCTGTAGACAGACGACGTCGACATTCAGTTCGTCTATCGCCTTGGCTATTTGGGACAACTTGTAATCCTGATTATCTTCCTGGTAGCAATGCAGGTTAAGAATCATCACTTTCAGCGGCTCGCGGCTGAGCGGGTAATTTTTGCCGTGGTTATTGTCCCAATAAATTTGGCCGTTGCGTTCAACGCAAATGCTGTATTGCAACCGAAAGACTTGGCCTATCCTGAGCCAACCTTTCCAAATTGCAACACCGTACTGATTGGGGTTTCTGGCATTGCTGAGCGCTTCTTTGTCCCAGTAGGTTCTTTTGAAATGGCAGGGGGTTTTATGCGTATGCCGCCAGTTGTCCGTCGTCCAGTGCACGGTCACCTTGTCGGCCTCAGTGAATTTGTCCACTGCCACCGTGATCGGAACGTTTTTTTGCCCTTCATCCAGCTTGTTGGCAAAACCAGTGTTCAAAACCGGCGCGGCGCAAGCCACCTTGATACCTGAGTCGGCCTGGCTGGAATAATTTAAGCCCTGATTATTATCCCAGTACTCGCTCCCCGAAGCCTGATAGCGCAATCCGAACTGGATATTGCCGGGCAGTGATTTTACCGGGCTGAGCTGAAAACTTGCTTGAGCCTGCCAGTATTCCTGATTATGTTCCAACTTGCTGTGATGGCTTGCAGGCAGAGTTTGCCAAACGCCGTCTTCGCCCGCCCAGAGCACATCAATCCGTTTGTCGTAACTGACGTTGTCCACCCGCATAAAAAAGCTCAAGGTCTGATGGACGACTGCTTTTTTTCGGGTAATCACATTTTCAACATACAGCAGTTGGATTTTATCCATCCTTTGTCTCCGTGATTGCTGGCCTGAAACGCAGTTCAGAAGATGTAGGGTACGCTGTGCGTACCTTTCGGCATTCAATGGTACGCACAGCGTACCCTACACACTGGATCCTACTTTGAAGGATTGTAATCCCGAAAATCAATGTCAGGAAAAATATTATCCATGATCTCCAGCGCGGTCAAATAACGCTCGTTGATCCGGTTCTTGCGAAAACTGTCGTGTAAATAGTTAAATCTGGCCAAGTGATCGGTAACGCGCTTGTTCGCATAGTCGATGGTTGTCCCCGATTTCATGATAAACGGCCAATCGGAAGCTTGGGCCAGCAATATCGATCTGGCGGCCTGATTCAAGGCCCGCGTCTGCAATGGGGTGAGCGTTAATTTCTGAACATCGCGCGCCAGTTTTTCCATCTCCACCTCGGCCTTGTGCAACAAGGGGTAAATCCAGTCATTCGTTTCATTGATCCAGTAACCGGAATAACCCTGATTGCCCCAGGTTGAGGCAGCCGGTGTAGCGACCTGAGCTGACGGCTGCCGTTTTAAATAATCGGAGCAACTGCTTAGCTGCACACCGCTGGTTTTTTCGCCAGCCAATCTCAATACACATTCCAGCCAGTGCGTGCCTTCAAACCACCAATGACCGAACAGTTCGGCATCGTATGGCGCGACAATCATCGGCGGACTGTCCATGGTCGCGCTAAGCCGGTCGATTTGGCGCTGACGTTTATCGATAAAATCCTGGGCATGTTCATAGGCTTTTGCCCTTGCCTGTCTCGGATTGTAATTTTCCTTGGGCAGGTTCCCGCCGGTCACGCGGTGGTACTTGATGCCGGTGTTGATGCGGGTTTTTCCGTCGAGAATATAGGGCGCGATATAATCCAGCTCCCGGTCAAAACCGATGTCGCTATAGTATTCGCGGTAGTCTGCATCTCCCGGATAGCCTTCCTTCGCGCTCCAGACCTGCTGCGACGACTCGGGATCGCGCGCAAATGCCGCCACCCCGTTGCCGCAATCGATCGGCGCATAAACACCGTTACTGGGTTGTTGGCTGGCATCCATCACGCCGTGCGTATCGACAAAGAAATACTCGATACCCGCATCGGCCAGCACAGTCTCAAGGCCCGGATAATAGCCGCATTCAGGCAGCCAAAAACCGCTCGGAGCATGTCCGAAGTTGGCTTTAAACGTAGTGATGCCGGTATTGATCTGGTTGCGGACTGCGGTTTCGCTGACATTGAGCAGCGGCAAAAAACCGTGGGTCGCGGCAGTCGTTATCAATTCAAGCTTGCCGGTAGCTTGGTGTTTTTTAAAAGCTGCCAGCAAATCGCCTTGATAGCAATCTTGATAAGTGTTTAATGCGCTCAGGAAAAAGCGGCGATACATCCGCGCTAATTTTTGATACTCCGGCTGCTTGCGGGTTCTGATGATTTCCTTTTCTGCCAATTCCAACCGACTATGCAGGTATTTCAGGTAACGCGTTTGCAACAGCTCGTCGCGAAGCATCGACATCAGCGTCGGTGACAATGACAGCGTCAGCCGGTAATCCACGTTATCGGCTTGCAACCGATCGAGCACGCCGATCAGCGGCAGATAGCATTCAGTCATGGCTTCGAACAGCCAGTTTTCCTCAAAAAAACTGTCATGCTCAGGATGACGCACATAAGGAAGATGTGCGTGAAGAATAATACTCAGGAATCCTTGCCCTGAACGCGGTAAACTTTTTGTCATTACGCTTATTTGTTGATGCCCAGACCTGAAGCGTTTTTATTCAGGCAATAAGTGGAGTCGTGACGCCACGCTGTCTGTCCGCTGTGAGTATGAATAATGTTCGAGTGTGCAAATTCAATAAAGCTGTCATCCGCACCAGATTTACCTATGGCGGCTGAATAAACCGTGTCATCGACAGGACTGGGCAGCGACACTTGTTGATGCGTCATAGCGCGACCAATAACTACATCGAACCATGATGCTGTTTCGGAAACTACGCTTTCTTCTTCGGATTGCGAATAAATTCTTAAAGTAAGCTGATCGTTAACAGGTTTAGAGATTTCACGATTTTCACCAAGATTCCAATACGCATAAAGGTGTCCCGGATCGACCGGCAACAGCATTACTTCGGGAATATTACAGGCGGGTTTCGGAGCGAAATCGCGGCCGATTTCCTCGCCTATATCCAACAGCTCGCTCGGCGAAAGCCTGATTTTTTCGGCAAATTCCGGCATCGGGTTTGAATAACATGGCGTAAAATTCCGACTGATTTCCTGGCTGATTTCAAGCATTTCTTTCGCCGATAGATTAATTTTGGAATTGTTTCCTGAATGCAAAAACGCCATTACCCGCCTTAAACGTTACGATTACCGTATCTAAAATTCTTCTATCTACCTAAATAGATGCTCCATTTTCCCTTAGGTTATCTTTAAACACACCTAAGGGAGACGCTCTCCCAAGTATACGTAGTAAATTCCGCAGGGTCTACTGTGAGCCTCTTACAATTGAATTGCACGATTACGTGCAGTTACGTTTCGATCGCGTTTGACCATTGGGCCACTACCGTGAAATATACGACACCAATTGTCTTATAAACCTGATAAATCCATCGTGTGATTGTTTTAATTGATCCGAGTACAAAACAGCAGTCACAATGTACAAACAAACACGCCCTTAACCCCTTCATGATTCGACAAGGCTCTCCTGAGCATAGCCGAAAGACTCACCGCGAACAGCTTTTTAAATAACGATCAACTTAAACAAGTCCCTCTTCCTTCATAGCCTGTTGTACTGCGGGACGCGCAGAAATTTTAGCGGCATAGTCCGCCAGCACAGGCCAGCGGGAAATATCAACATCGACATAAGCTCCCCAACTCAGCGTGACAAACAAATAGGCATCGGCCACGGTAAAATGCTCGCCGAGCAAAAATGCCCGGTTCGAAAGCTGCTCGGAGGCGGTTCCCAGACGCGAAGTCAAAGAAGCAATCGCCATTTTTTTAGCAGCCTCAGGCGTTGCGGGATTAAACAAGGGCGCAAACCCTCCTTTATGAATCTCGGTTGAAATAAAATTCAGCCATTGTTGCAGCTGATAGCGCTCGAACGTCCCCGCTAATGGAGCCAATTTTTTATCCGGCGCCTGATCGGCAAGATACTGAACAATAGAGGGACCTTCCATCAGCTTATTGCCGTCATCAAGGATCAGTACCGGCACGTAACCGTTAGGATTTATCAGCCGGAAATCCTCGCCGGTTTTGGTGCGTTTAGCTGCCAAATCAACTTCAACCAGTTCAATCGGCAGTTCCGCTTCACAGGCTGTGATATGGGGCGATAAGGAACATGCGCCTTTACTGTAATAGAGTTTCATGGTTTTTTCCTCTGGGCTGTATTAACAAACAGGGCTGATCAGTCTTTGGTCGCTTCAACTTGAAGCACGATGCTGACTTCATCAGCAAGGGCGGGCGCATATTTGTCTATGCCAAAATCGGATCGTTTGATGGTGGTGGTTGCATTGGCCCCGCAGATATTTTTCATTGCGATCATATTCATTCCGCAATGAAAATAATCTACCACTAAATGCACCGGCTTGGTAATCCCGTGCAAACTCAATTTGCCATCAACGGCAACGAGTTGATCTTTATTAAAGCTCAATTTATCCGATGTAAAGGTAATCAATGGATAGCGTTCAGAATCAAGGAAATCCTCGCTGCGCAGATGCTTTTCCAAATCGGCAAGGCCGGTACTGATCGAAACGGTGTCGATAGTGATTTGAATGCTGCCGCTTGCCGATTCCGGAGCCAGCATCACTTTGCCGCTGGTTCGGTTAAAGCGCCCCCGTTGAATCGAAAACCCCAGGTGATTGATTTCAAAACTGGGAAAGGTATGCCGCGGATCAATCGTATAAGAATCGGCGGCAGTGGCAGGCGGACTCAACATAGCGCCGACGATCAGGGCGAGTATGGTTTTGTTCATGACAAATGCTCCGTTTGTTAAATAGGGTTAAATTTCCCCTAAATCTTGGCATACGTCAATAGAACTTATGAGGGCGTGCCCTAACGTCACTCGTGAATTGCAGCGGCCTTTTCTTTGTCCACCTTCTTTAAAAAAGGCGCAACAGCCAGCGAAGCCGCGAACATAACGGCGATAACCTGAAACAGGTTATTAAAGGTCATCACTTCCGCTTCCCGCAAGGCCAGTCCGGTAATTTGCTTTAACGCGGCCGAATCAGGATCGGGTAAATTCATTTGCGCCATCGACGCGGTTAATCCTTCCAGCATTTGCTGCGCCTGATAGCTGGTTGCGGTAACCGATTCGCGCAACGTCGCATAATGCGCTTTGGTCAAATAAATCATTTGCGTATTGGCAACCGCAAGGCCGATAGCGCCGCCCAGATTGCGCATCAGGTTATAAAGCCCACTGGCGTTTTTGACTTCTTCCACCGGCAACCGACCTAAGGCCAGCGTGTTGATCGGCAGAAAGCACAACATCAAGGCGCTGCCCCGAATAGCCTGCGGCCAGAAAAACTCCCAATAGCCGGATTCGCCGGTTAAATTGCCATTCATCCATGAACCCAGCGCAAACAGGCTAAGTCCGAGACACAGCATCCAGCGCAAATCCATTTTCTTTTCCAACGGCCCGGCTACAAACGCCGAGAGCAATTGAAACAACCCGACGACCATTAAATAGTGGCCGATTTGCAGGCTGTTAAGGCCTTTAACGCTGGACAGATAAATCGGCGTTAAATAAATAATGGTATAAAGCCCCACGCCCAGTACAAAACTGTAGCCGCAGCCCACCGCAAAATTGATGTCGCGGAATGCATAAAGATCGATAATCGGGTGAGGGTTTTTTAACTCCCAAACCAGCATCGCGATGCCGCTGACGACGGCAACAAGGGTCAAGGCAATAATCAGGTAATTTTCGAACCACTGCTTGCTTGCGCCTTCTTCCAGCACAAACTGCATGCTGCCCAAGAACACAGCAATCAGGGCGATGCCGACAAAGTCGATTCTCTGCAACAGCGCCCAATCAGGCCGATCAATATCAAGATACTTCCACACCATCACGCAGACTATGATGCCGGGGATGATGTTGATCAAAAACAGCAATTGCCAGTTGTAGGTTTCGGAAAGGAAACCGCCCAGCACCGGCCCGATAGTCGGCGCCATGGTCACAATCAAACCGAGCACGATGCTCATCGCCGGTTGCAAGCGCGGCGGAAACAAGATGAAGATCACGGTGAAGGTCATCGGAATCATCGCGCCGCCAAGAAAGCCCTGCAAACAGCGGAACACGATCATCGACGGCAGATTCCAGGCAAACGCGCAAAGCAGGCTGGCTAGGGTGAAGCCGCCCGCCGATATGACGTATAAATAGCGGGTCGAGAACACCCGGCCCAGCCAGCCGGACAACGGAATAATGATGACTTCGGCAATCAGGTAAGAGGTCTGCACCCAGGCGATTTCATCCTTGGTAGCGGACAGCCCGGCCTGGATTTTCTGCAAGGAACTCGCGACAATCTGGATGTCCAGCACCGCCATGAACACGCCAATCGCCATACTGAAAAAACCGATCCACTGACCGAGAGTCAGCGGCGTTTCCGTGGCTTGTTTGTCGGTATCCGTCACAGGCTTAATGCACTTTGACTTTGACTTCGGCCGACAAGCCCGGCCTCAGCAACTGTATATCCTCAGCCGAATCGAAGGCTATTTTTACCGGCACCCGGCGCACGATTTTGGTGAAGTTGCCGGTGGCGTTTTCTTCGGGCAGGATGCTGAATTCCGAGCCGCTGGCCGGTGAAAAACTGTCCACTTTGCCGGTCAAGTTAAGGTCGGGATAGGCGTCCACTTTAACCGTAACCGGCTGCCCCAAACGCATATGTTGCAGCTGGGTTTCCTTGAAATTCGCCTCCACCCAAATTTTACTATTCTGCACCAAGGAAGCCAACGCAACGCCGGGGCGAACCAACTGCCCAAGCTGCACGCCGCGGTTGCCGATGATGCCGTCTACCGGCGCTTTGACCTGGGTATGTTCCAGGTCGATTTTCGCCAAGGTCAATTGCGCCTGGGCATTTTCCAGGCGTGCTTCGGTTTCGGTGATTTCAATATCGAGAGTGGCTAATTGGTTGTGTTCGGCGTTTGATGCAGCCTGAGAGCCTCTTAACTCAGCCGCTGCCTGTTTGGACTCCGATTGAACCTTATCCAGCGATTGCTTGGATGCCGAGCCCCGATCTATCAGGTTATTAAAGCGTTGCAAATCTTTTTGGATTTGTTCTCGCTTGGCTTGCACCGCCGCGATATTGGCCCCCGCAGTTTCAATATGATCCCGTTGGGAGGTTTTCATTGCCCGCAGCCGATCGATATGCGCTATTTCCGCGCTGACATTAGCTGCCGCCTGGCTAACTTTGGCTTGGTAATCCCGATCATCAATCGTTACCAGAACGTCATCTTGCTTGACGGCCTGATTGTCATTAACGGCTATCTGCGTCACATAACCCTGTACCCTCGGGCTGATTAACACGATATTGCTTTGTAAATAAGCATCGTCGGTAGTCTCATATTGCTGTCTCTCCAGCAGCCAATAACCGGTTCCTGCAATTAAAGGAATGGCTATTAATAAAATCAGTAACACAGAACGAAAGCGTGGCATAAATCGACCTTGATAAACTAAACGGTTTAGTTTAGTCTAACGTATCGTCAGACATTACGCAAAAATAAAACAATGACTTCAGAACCCATCGACCCCAAGCGGCAAGCCATTCTTGATGGCGCAACCCGCATGTTCCTGACGTACGGCTACCGTAACGTGAGCATGGAAAAAATCGCCCAGGCCGCGCCGGTTTCCAAGGCGACGCTGTACAACCATTTCGACAGCAAAAACGCCCTGCTCGCGGCAGTCATTTCCGAACTTTGCGAGTCTTTGTTGCAAACCATGACCCAGGCGACTATCGAGTCGGATGATGTGGAAAGCAATCTGACCCAAATCGCAACCTCCGCAGTGGATCTGATTTATGCCGAAGATGCACTGGCCATTTACCGGTTGGTGGTGGCGGAAAGCCCTGATTTCCCGGAACTGGGGCAATTGTTCTATCAGAGCGGCCCGCAAGCCGCACTGACACAGCTGGAAGATTATTTTCGACGCTTAAATGAATTCGGCCGCTTTAACATTGCCGACCCTGTCTTTGCGGCGGATGCATTTTTCAGCATGCTGAAAGGCGATTTGCATTGTCGCTGCCTGCTGTCGAAAACGCTGCGGCCATCCAATGAAGAAAAAAAACATCTGGTCTCACAGGTCATTGCTTTTTACATGCGGGGTATGCTCCATGCTAAGCCATAAAGATCATTTAATCGGACTGTTACTGTTTCTGACCGCAACGGGAGCTTCCGCGGAAACGCTGGAAGACGCCTGGGACAGCGCCATTAATAACAACCACCAGATCAAGTCGGCAAAAGCCGATACCAGCGCCTCCGAACAGCAGTTGCAATCTGCCCAAGGGCAGCGCTTGCCCGATCTTAACGTGAGCAGCGGCTACACCCAATATAGTGAAACACCGGCGGCAAAAGCCCAGATAGCGGGGCAATCGGCCCAGTTTAATACATCTCAGGCCGGAAGCGTCAAAGCCCAGGCGATTGCCTCGGTGCCGATTTTCACCAGCGGACGTATCAGCCATAACATCGATGCCGCCGAAGCCTCCTTGCAAGCGGTTCAATCCAATGAAACCACCTCGGTATTGAATATCAAAATGCAGGTCGCGGAAGCCTATATCACCGTGTTGCGCATGGAAAGCGCCTTGCAGGTCGCGCAAAGCCATGTCGATACTCTGGGGCTGCACATAAAGGATGTGAATAACCTGTTCGATCAAGGCATGGTCGCGCGCAATGACGTACTGGCAGCCAATGTGGAACTGGCTAATGCCCGGCAGCTGGTCGTGCAGGCGGATAATCAACTGGACATTGCCAAGGCGCGCTATAACCAGTTACTGGATCGAAATCTTGCCGCTGAGGTTAAGCTGGCTCATCAATTCCCTGAAACCCCGCAAGGCACCTTAAACGATCTGAGCGGCAATGCGTTAAAACAGCGGCCCGAATTGGTCACACTGGCGCAGCAAATAGAGTCGCTAAACCAACAGGCGCAGAGCGTAAAAGCCGGACTGTTGCCGCAGGTCGCCGTCAATGGCGGCTATCAATATCAGGAAAACCGCTATCAGGCCTTTGAAGGCATGTGGATGGCCAATGTCGGCGTGGACTGGAAAATATTCGACGGCAGCTCCGGCCATCGAAGCGATGCGATTACCCGGCAAGCTATGTCCTTAAAAGAGCAACGCGACGATTTATCCAGTATGATCGGCTTGCAGGTGCGCCAAGCCTGGCTGGATATTCAAGAAACGCAAAAACGCATCGCGGTGACTCAGCAAGCCATCGCGCAAGCCGATGAAAATTTAAAAGTCACCACCGACCGCTACCAACAGGGCTTGTCCACCAATACCGACTTGCTTAAAGCGGAAGATTTGCGCAAGACGATGCACGATAATTTTAATAATGCGAATTATGATGCCACACTAGCGACACTACACTTACGGCGCGCGTTAGGTATTTTGTAACACTGGATTCCCTTGAAAACGGACTGGTCGGAGCATCGAATATGGAAAATAAAACCGGAATATTGACTGTTATCGCGCTGCTCATCAGCGGTTTTCTCATTGCACTGGTCGTCTGGTGGCTGGCGTGGCGTGAGCCGCCTTTTCCCGAAGGACTGGTTCAGGCTAACGGTCGCATCGAGGGCGATCATTACACCGTGGCCGGTAAATGGCCGGGACGCGTCACTGAATTGCTGTCCAGGGAAGGCGACCCGGTTGAAAAAGGCCAAATTCTGGTCAAACTGGATGATGTCCAGACCCGCGCCCGATTAGATCAGGCCAAATCGGCGGTGGATGTCATTAAAGCAAAGCTCACGGCCGCGCAGACATCGCTGGCAATTTTCAAGAAAAACGTCCCGTTAAAGGTAGAAACGGCTAAAGCCGGGGTTACCCATGCCAATGCGTCCCAAGCTTCCGCCAATGCCACTGAAGAACAGACTCGCAAGGATGCCGAGCGGTTTGGCGAACTGTTAAAAAGACAGACGGTGGAAGAGCATCGTAGCGAGCAGGCCGAGCTAAGCTGGAAGGTGGCGCATGCGCAGCGCACCACGGCTCAAGCTGCGGTCGTCCAGGCGGAAAAACTGCTGGCGGAAACGGAGCTGGGTTGGAATCAGATTAAAGCCCAGGAGGACGAAGTCGCGGCATTGGCGGCGCAGGTAACGCAGGCGGAAGCGGCGCTGGCCGAGGCGCAAAGCATGCTGGACGATCTTGTCATTCGAGCGCCTGCGACCGGCATGATTACCACCCGTGTCGTCGATGCCGGTGAAGTGGTGGCGGCAGGCAGTCCGCTATTCGACATTGTCGATCTGGATCGTCTGTATTTGAAAGTCTATGTGCCGGAAATAGAAATCGGCAAGGTTCGATTAGGACTGCCTGCCCGAATTTATACCGATGCATTTCCGGATAAGCCTTTTCCGGCGACGCTCCGTTATATTGCCTCCCAGGCGGAATTCACGCCTAAAGAAGTCCAGACAGCCGATGAGCGGGTCAAGCTGGTCTATGCCGTCAAGCTTTATCTGGATGAAAACCCGGATCATCGATTGACTCCCGGACTACCCGCCGACGCGGTGATTCGTTGGCAGGAGAACGCGCCATGGGCGAAACCCCGCTGGTAAATGAACAACCTGTTATCAAAATACAGGGGTTCTGCAAAAGCTATAAAAAACAGGCCGCCGTAAAAGGCGTTGACCTGAGTGTTGAGCGCGGCGAAATTTACGGTCTGATCGGACCGGACGGTTCCGGCAAGAGCAGTTTGATGAAGGCGATTGCCGGCGTGCTGTCCTTTGAACAAGGCGAGCTGGAAGTGTTCGGCATCAATGTTGATTCCGAGTCGTCCGCAGAGCGCATAAAGGGTCGGTTGGGTTTCATGCCGCAGGGGCTGGGCCTCAATCTCTACGGCGACCTGTCGGTCGAGGAAAATATCGATTTCTTTGCGCAACTGCGTCAGGTAACGCCCGCCCAACTTGCCGAACGCAAACAGAAGCTGCTTAAAATAACCCGGCTGGACAAGTTTCGCGACCGGCTGATGAAAAACCTCTCCGGCGGCATGAAGCAAAAACTGGGACTGGTTTGTACGCTGATTCATGGACCTGAACTGGTCGTCCTTGATGAACCCACAACCGGCGTTGATCCGGTTTCGCGCGGCGACTTCTGGGCCATTCTCGCCGAACTGCTACGCGAGCAGGGCGTTACGGCCTTGGTTTCTACGGCGTATATGGATGAAGCGGCTCGTTTCCATCGGCTTTCCTTGATGTATGACGGACGCATACTGGCCGCAGGAGAGCCGGAGTTTATTTGTCGGCAGGCACAAGGCAGTCTGGTCGAGCTGTCGGCCGAACCCCAGATTCAGGCGCTGGATCAACTTAAAAATCATTATGCCCAGGTGGAAGCCATCGGCTCCCGGTTGCGGGTTTTTGTTGATGATAAATCTCCGGATGAGGCATCAAAAGCAATCTCCGATTTACTCGTTGGCGTCGAAGTTAAAGCCATTCGCGCCTCTGAAGCCGAGCTGGAAGACGCCTTTATTGCCTTGTTGCGCAGGCGGCGACTGGCCGATCAGAAGACAAACAATCATGCCGTTCCCCGTCTTGATACGCCGTTGCCTGAAGGTCATGGCATCGCCATAGAGGCGCGGCAATTAACCCGCGATTTCGGTCAATTCCGCGCGGTCGACCGGATCGATTTCACAGTTCGCCAAGGGGAGATATTCGGCCTGCTTGGCGCCAACGGAGCAGGCAAAACTACCGCCATTAAAATGCTGACCGGCATAGTGCCGCCCACCGCTGGAGAGGGCCAGGTGGCGGGCGCCGATATGCGTTATGCCGGGCAGATCATCAAGGAACGCATCGGCTATATGTCGCAGGCGTTTTCCCTTTATCTGGATCTGACGGTGCTGGAGAATATCCATCTTTATGCGCGCATTTATGGCGTTAACAGAAGCATCATCAAACAACGTATCGCCTGGGTAATAGACATTGCCGGATTAGCCGATGTCACCGGGCAGCTGACAGGCAGCCTGCCGATGGGTATCCGTCAACGGCTGGCGTTGGGTTGCGCGCTGGTCCATCAACCCGGCGTGCTTTTTCTGGATGAACCGACCTCGGGCGTGGATCCGGTCGGACGCCGCCGCTTCTGGGATATTCTGGTGCGCCTTGCCCGCGTGGAACAGGTCGCTATTCTGGTGACTACGCATTACATGAGTGAGGCCGAGCATTGCGATCATCTGGCACTGATGTATGCGGGCCGCATCATCGCCGACGATTCACCGACAAACATGATCCGGGCCTTGCAACAGGAAGCCGGGCAATTGCTTAAAATCGCCACGGACCGTCCACTGGAAGCGCTGGCTTTACTTAAACAGGCCGATTTCAAGGGTGCCGCTCTATTCGGCAAGCATATCCATCTGTTGGCGCTGGATATTGAAACAGTGAAAAAACAGATTGACGCCTTACTGGATAAACAGGCCATTCGGCTGATTGATTTGACTGTCCATGCGCCTACGCTGGAAGATGTTTTTGTTTACCGGGTTCTGGCCCTGGAAAACCAGGAGCTGTCATGAATTTAACCCGTGTCTGGGCGGTAACTTATAAAGAGTGGCGTGAAATTTTGCGTGACCGGCTGTTTTTCGCCATGGCTTTTATGCTTCCTCTGATTATCTTTCTGGTACTGGGCTGGGGGATTTCCTTCGACGTGGAAAATATTCCGTTCGCAGTGCTCGATCAGGATAAGACGGCCATGAGCCGGGATTTTCTGCACCGGTTTATTGATTCCCGTTATTTCGATTACAAAGGCGATGTCCGTAGCGAACGCGAATTCGACGCCCTGTTGGCGCATAGCGATATACGCTTTGCCATCATCATCCCGCCCCGATTCCAGGAACATCTGCTGGCCGGGCAATCGACATCGGTACAAAGCCTTATCGATGGCGTTTTCCCTTACCGGGCACAGGTGGCAAAAGGTTATGTATCGGCGATTATCGCCAATTTTAACAACCATTCTTTGGCCGATTATTTAGCCGGAACGCGTGGCATTTCCAAAGAACAAGCCCTTGCTCAAGTTGCCCCGGTGTTGATTGATCCGCGTTATTTGTATAACCAGGCGCTACGCAGCCAATGGTCTATGGCATCGGGCTTACTGATGCTGGTGTTGATGGTGACTCCGCCGTTTCTTACTGCGCTGGGCGTGGTGCGGGAAAAGGAAAACGGTTCTATCTACAACATTTATGCCTCCACCATCAGCCGTAGCGAATTTATTCTGGGCAAGTTTCTGCCTTATCTGCTGATTTCCTGCCTGAACATTCTTGTTCTCTGGTGGGTAGTCATGAACGTGTTCGGCACCCCCTTCAAAGGCGACCCACTGTTTTATTATGCCGCTTCAGTAATCTATGTGATCTGTACGGCGGGTATCGGTCTGCTGGTGTCATTGCTGGTTCAAACCCAGGTTGCAGCGATAATGCTGACCATGGTGATTTCCTTTGTCCCGGCTATGCTGTACTCGGGCCTGCTGGTGCCTATTGAATCAATGGAGGCGGGAACCCGATTTGAGGCGCATTTGTTCCCGACGCTTTATTATCTGCGCATTTCATGGGGCAGTTTTCTTAAAGGATTGGGCTGGGCCGAACTTTGGTTCGATGTGGTCGCGCTAATGCTTTACGCTATTATCCTGTGGGTTGTCGGCTATCTTAATTTCCACAAAAGGCCGAGACAATGAATAGCAGCCGTTTCCTGTTATGGTGGGATCGCGTCATCGCCATGACCGTTAAAGAGCTGAAACAGCTTTTCCGCGATCCGGTACTGCTTGCCATCATTGTTTATTTTTTTACCGCTGACGTTTATATGGCGGGCAACGGCATAAAACTGAATCTTCACAGCGCCTCGGTGATGGTCATCGATCATGATCATAGCGCCGCCTCCCGTGAATTGATTTATCGTTTTCGACCGCCTTATTTCGACTTGAAGGGAGAAATTTCCGGTAAAAAGGAAGCTGGAAACTTGTTAAATAAAGGACAAATCCTGGCGGTACTGGATATACCGGAACACTTTCAACGGGACTTGTTGCGGGGCAAACAAGTTGCCGTTCAATTACAGGTGGATACCAGTAATACGGTGCTGGGCACGCTGGCAACCTCGTATGCCACGGAAATTACCGCAGGCTTCGGCCAGGACCTGGCAATGCAACAGCTTGGGTTGAACGCCGGGCAGATGGATAGCCTGCCCGTTATCGAGGATCGTCATCGCGTGTTGTACAATCCCAACCAGATTGACAGTTGGTTTATGTCGATCTCGGAGCTATTGACCGTCATCACCATACTGTCGATGATGCTGCCCGCGGCGGCTGCCGTTCGGGAAAAGGAGCGCGGCACCATTGAGCAACTGGCGGTATCGCCGCTGACGCCGCTCCAGATTCTGCTGCCCAAGGTCATCGCCATGAGCCTGGTGATTCTTTTAGGCACGGCGGTGTGTTTATTCCTGATCATCATCCCGGTTTTTCATTTGCCGGTTAAAGGCAGTATCGGGCTGTTCTTTGCCGTAACCGCTTTGTATGTCTTCGCTACCTCGGGGATTGGCCTGTTCATAGCGACTGTCAGTCGCAGTCTGGGCCAGGTGTCAATGTTGGTGATTTTGCTGCTGATGCCGATACTGCTGCTTTCGGGCGCATGGACGCCGCCGGAAGCCATGCCGCAAGGTCTTCGCTGGGCCATGGCTATTTCCCCTTTGTACTACTTTATTGAAATCGGCTATGACATTTTGCTCAAAGGAGCGGGCATTGCTGTTTTAAAGGATTTGCTGCTTGGGTTAACGCTATTGGGCGTAGTCTTCTTCAGCTTCGGCGTATGGCGTTTCCGGCGGCAGTTTGGATAAAACATCAATTGAAGCCGTCACATGTTGATGTTCTCCGTGGAGCCGGTGCGCATGATTGATTACCTCATGCGCCCCTCCCCTGACGTTTTTGTTCTTTGCCTTATTGGGCAAACGGTTGAACATCGCCCGGTTTCCGAAGCATTTTATTCACTTCGTCAAGATGCAGCTCTTCCCCGACAATCATGTCCCGCGCATACTCCTCCAGCAGCACTGAAACGCCTTCGGAAGCTTTCAGCAGCTCAAAATAGGCGGCTATCGCTGTTTTCTCGTGCTCCAGACTTTCCCTTAGAATATCGCCAATATCATGTTTGGCGGTTTCCAATAAAGGGCCGATCTTTAGTGAAGGATGCCCACCCAACAAAGTCACCAGCTCGCCCGCTTTATGCGCATGGGCAAGGCTCTCGTCAGCATTGCTCTTAAGCCAGGAAACAATAGGAATGCGGTTATAACCGTAAACCATAAGCGAATAATGCGTGTAGCGAACCACCCCCGCCAATTCAAGCTCCATAATCTTGTTAAGAATGTCTACAGCCCGTTGCTTTTCTTGATCGTTCATGTTGATTCTCCTTTTGTTTAAAAAAGTACGCCACCTAACATTAAGATTTTCATCAAACCCCTGATAACGGTATACGACACCGCTTTTATCCATAATGCTCGAGTATAAACCTATCCATTTTGGATAGGTAACTAATCATACAAAATCAGCAATACTACTTATAGCAAACGCTTGCAAGTTCACCGGGATAAATTTGCGCAGATGCCTAATGCCCGTTTTTCAGTTATAATCTCCAACTTTTTATTGCCCAAGAGCATTAAACCGTGTCCAGCATAAACAAAGACTTATCGACTTTTCAGGGACTGATCCTGGCCTTACAGGAATACTGGTCAGCTCAAGGCTGTATTTTATTGCAGCCATTGGATCAGGAAGTGGGCGCGGGAACGTTTCATCCCGCCACATTTTTACGCGCCATAGGCCCTGAACCTTGGAACGCGGCCTATGTGCAGCCGTCACGTCGACCGACCGACGGCCGCTTTGGAGAGAATCCCAACCGACTCCAGCATTACTACCAGTTCCAGGTGGTGTTAAAACCGTCACCGGATAATATCCAGGAACTGTATCTGGGTTCGTTGCGCCATATAGGCCTGGATTTGCTCGAGCACGATGTGCGCTTTGTCGAAGACAATTGGGAATCGCCCACTCTGGGTGCATGGGGCTTGGGCTGGGAAGTCTGGCTGAACGGCATGGAAGTGACCCAGTTCACCTACTTCCAGCAAGTCGGCGGCCTTGAATGCAGGCCAATCACCGGCGAAATCACTTACGGTCTGGAACGCATCGCCATGTACTTGCAGGGCGTTAAAAGCGTTTACGATCTGGTCTGGACCAAAGGCCCGTTCGGCACGGTCACTTACGGCGACGTGTTTCATCAAAACGAAGTGGAAATGTCCGCTTACAACTTCGAACACGCCAATGTCGAGTTCATGTTCCAGTGTTTCGAGACTTACGAACGGGAATGCACCAAGCTGATCGAATTGAATTTACCGTTACCGGCCTATGAAATGGTGCTGAAAGCTTCACACGCTTTTAACCTACTGGATGCACGTCATGCCATTTCGGTTACCGAGCGCCAACGCTATCTGTTAAGAGTCAGGAATCTGGCCAAATCCGTTGCGGAAGCCTATTACCAACGTAGGGAATCGCTGGGATTTCCGATGTGTAATAATCAAGTCGAGTAATTCATGTCCACATTTTTCAATTCGGTACATATTACCAATTTCAAATCGCTTAAAGATGTCACTTTAAGCGACTGCAAGCGGATTAACTTGCTGATTGGAAAACCGAATGTTGGGAAGTCAAATATTCTTGAGGCGCTTGGGTTGTTCAGTTTGCCTTATTTTCAATATAACACGAGCAAAAAATTAACCCAGTTTGTCAGATTGGAAAATATAGCTGAGCTTTTTTTTGATGGGAATATAGATGAAAAAATATCTATCAGTACAGATGATAATAACTTTTGTTCAGTCAGCTATTTAAAACAAGAAGGTTTAGTTCAATTTGACATGGATTTGAAACGACAAAAGCCTAACTCTGAAATAGCAAGTGACATTTACAACTTGATCGCAGATAATCAACTTAAGCTAAAATTTGGTAAAAGGCGATTTTATCCATTTCATAGTAAAGTAAAGTATTATAAATTCCCTCATACTGCTTTATCAAAAAAACAAAATAGCTCTATTATTGGTCTTTTTTCTTTAACACCTCCCAGTGGCATTAATTTACTTGACGTTATAGAACGCGATAAATTTCTTACTAATGAATTATCCAGGTTGTTTTCCGAGTATGGTTTAAAACTTCTTTTTGATAAAACAAACGATACATTAAGAATAATGAAAGTATTGAGGAACGATAACGAAATGATCTCGTTTCCTTATAGCTCTATTGCCGATACTCTGCAAAGAATAATATTCTTTAAATCGGCTATTGCTTCGAATAAAAATTCAATTCTGTTGTTTGAAGAACCCGAAGCCCATTCTTTTCCTCCTTATATTACCCATATAGCAAAAGAAATAATAAGTTCTGAAACTAATCAGTTTTTTATTGCTACACATAGCCCTTATATTCTTGATGCTTTCTTAGAAAATGCTCGCGTTGACTTAGCGATATTTATGGCTGATTTTAAAGACGGTCAGACTGTTATTAAAAGACTGACCGATAGCGAATTAAATGATGTTTATGAATACGGATTAGATCTTTTCTTTAATTCTGAATTATTTACGGATGAGCTTTAATATCAATTACCGTATTATTCCAGAGTGTTATATCGATACTAACCTGGTTGAAACGATCGTTCCTCCTGAAAGAGTCGGTAGTACACATGGTTATAATCACCAGCATAGTTGTAATAAAGTTATTGGAATAATGAAAGATAAATTGAACGATGATTTTGCTGTAGGTATTTTGGATTACGACAAAAGACCTTTATCTCATACTTCTAAATTTGAATTACTTACTGAAAAGCAAAGTTTAAAATTATATAAACATCCTGAGAAAGACCATTACTTAATATTTCATCCGCCAATCGAACAATGGATTCTTGATGAGGCAAAACGAGTGGGTATTGCTTTAGATGAACATGCATATAATCTTCCAACAACACTTAAAGAGTTGATGGATGAAACCAAGCACGAGCACAGTAAAAATGACCAAAGATTTAAACGTTTGTTTCGTGCTTTAATAAAACAAAACGCAATCGGTATCAGTTTGTTAGCTAGTTGGATAAGGTATTTGAAAGACCATCACCGTAAAGCGAATATACTCGAATTAAAAAATTTATAATGACACATAAAGGCAACTTATCGTGACCGAACAACACTTACTTTTTGAATTAGGTTCGGAAGAACTGCCGCCCAAGACCTTGCTAAAACTGAGCAACGCCTTGCTAAACGGCATCGTTCAAGGGCTTAACGCCGCAGAACTAACCTTTACCGGCAGCACGGCTTACGCGACACCTAGGCGTATGGCCGTTTTTATCGAAAACCTGGCTAGCGCACAGTCGGATAAAACCGTCGAAAAACGCGGCCCTGCCCTGCAAGCGGCATTTGCGCCCGACGGCACACCCAGCAAAGCGGCTTTGGGTTTTGCGCTCAGTTGCGAGACCACATTCGACAAACTGGAACGCCTAAAAACCGACAAGGGCGAATGGCTGAGCTTTACCCAAGCCGTCAAAGGGCAAGCGACCGAAAACCTGATCCCGGATATTATTCGGTCAAGCATCGCCGGATTGCCGATAGCCAAGCGTATGCGTTGGGGCAGTTTCACTACCGAATTTGTCAGACCGGTACACTGGGCTGTCTTGCTTTACGGCGACAACGTCATCGACACGGAAATCTTGGGACTCACTACCGGTGCGGCTACGCAGGGCCACCGCTTCCATGCGCCGCAAAAAATCACCCTGAGCAAACCGGAAGAATACGCCGATGTGCTGTACAAACAAGGCCGAGTCATTGCCGATATTGAGCAACGCAAAACGCTGATCCGCGACGCGGCGCAAAAAGCCGCCGCAGCAGTGAACGGTTTTGCGCATATCGAGGACGATTTGCTTGAAGAAATCGCCGCGTTGAACGAATGGCCGGTGCCGATAACCGGGACTTTCGACCCGCGTTTCCTTGAGTTGCCGCCTGAAGTGCTGATCACCACGATGCAGACCAACCAGAAATACTTTCCGGTTAAAAATGCCGACGGCGGTTTACTGGCGAACTTCATTACATTCAGCAATATTGAAAGCACTAACCCCAAGTCCATACAACAGGGTAATGAGCGCGTGGTGACCCCGCGTCTTTCCGATGCGGAATTTTTCTGGAACCAGGATCGTAAAAAAAATCTGGAGGATCGGGTAGAAAGCTTATCCAGCGTTGTTTTCCAGGAAAGTTTGGGCACGGTTTACGACAAAACCATGCGGGTTAAAAACCTCGCCAAATTTATCGCCGGACATCTGGGTGCCGATGTCGAATTGGCCGAACGCGCCGCGTTATTGGCTAAAACCGACCTGATGACCGAAATGGTCGGCGAATTCGGCAACCTGCAAGGCATTATGGGCCGTTACTATGCAACGGCAGAACACGAGCCGAAATCAGTCGCCCTGGCGCTTGAGGAACAGTATTTCCCCAAACAATCAGGAAGCCCGACAGCGAGCAGTACAACCGGACAAATTCTTGCTATTGCGGAAAAAATAGACACTTTGGTCGGCATTTTTGCAGTCGGCTTGATCCCTACCGGCGACAAGGACCCTTATGCATTGCGCCGCGCCGCATTAGGCATCCTCCGAACCATCATAGAGAATAAACTCGACATCAATATCATTGAGTTGACCGAATTCGCCAGCGCTCAGATCAAAACCATTTCCGGCCAACCCTACGATCAACCTGCAACATCCGACCGGGTTATCGATTTTATTTTTGACCGCTTGAAAGGCTATTGCCTGGATCACGGTTACACCGCCGATGAGTTTGACGCAGTCATCACCGTGACGCCTGCCGAACCGCTGGATTTCATGCAACGTTTGCAGGCCGTTAAAGCCTTCAGGCAACTACCGGAAGCCGAAAGCTTGGCAGCGGCGAATAAACGCATCCGCAATATCCTGAAAAAATCGGATACCCAACCGGCAGCCAGCGTCGGCACATTGCTTGAAGCGCAGGAAAAGCAGCTCTTACAAGCCGCCCTGCAATCCGCCGATGACATTAAACCGTTACTGGCGCAGCGTAATTATCAGGCGACCCTTAACCGTCTGGCAGGGTTGCGTAATGATGTCGATGCGTTTTTCGACCACGTGATGGTGATGACCGACGACCTTGACTTGCGCGCCAACCGGCTGGCATTGCTGAACCTGTTGTCCGAGCAGTTTTTGACCTGCGCCGACATCTCCAGATTGCAATCATAAGCGCATGCCCGAAAACCGCTACGTGTTGCTGGATCGTGATGGCGTCATTAACCACGACTCGGATGACTTCATCAAATCTCCAGAACAATGGCTGCCGCTTGAAGGCAGCCTTGAGGCCATAGCCCTGCTTAATAAGCATGGCTATAAAGTCGTCGTGATCACCAATCAGTCCGGCGTGGCCCGTGGCTTATTCGATACCGCGATGCTGGAAAAAATCCATGCAAAAATGCAACGCATGACCGAAGAAAAAGGCGGAAAAATCGATGCGATCTATTTTTGCCCGCACGGCCCGGACGATGACTGCAACTGCCGCAAACCCAAACCGGGCTTGCTTGAAGCCTTTGCGGCCGACAACCATGTCAGCCTGATCGGCATGGCTGTTATCGGCGATTCGCTCCGCGACCTTCAATCTGCGCAGGCCGTCGGTGCAAGCCCGATACTGGTCAAAACCGGAAAAGGCCGCAAAACCCTAACTGAAAATCCTAATCTCAACATCCCTATTTTTGAGAACTTATATGACGCAGCAAAATACCTCACTTCAAGACCCTAGACCTAAAAACTATATCGGCTCAGCGCTGTTATTTATAGGTATCTTCACTACCGCTACCGTAGTCGGCATATTGCTTATTTTAGGCATGCTGACAACCTTTAAAATACGCTGGAAAATCGGTTATGCCTGGTGTGCGATTATCGGCTGGATAACCAAAGTGGCTTGCGGCCTCACATTTAAAGTCGAGGGATTGGAAACCATCGACCCGAAACAACCTGCGATTATCATGAGCAATCATCAATCGGCATGGGAAACGCTGGCTTTGCGTTACATTCTTCCGCCGCATTCGGTGGTCATCAAACGTGAATTGCTTTATTTTCCGATTTGGGGCTGGTCGCTGCTCACCCTGAAATCCATCGTCATCAACCGGAAAAATCAACGCGCTTCATTACGTTCCTTGCTCGAACAAGGAACTAAATATTTGAACGAGGGCTTATCGGTGCTGGTTTTCCCGGAAGGCACTCGCGCCGGAGCCAGGGAAGTGTTGAAATTTAATATCGGCGGCGCGATGCTGGCGCATAAAACCGGTTTCCCGGTCATCCCCGTCGCGCATAATGCTGGCGATTTTTGGCCGCGTTACAGTTTTTTTAAATATCCCGGCGTTATCAAGGTAAAAATCGGCCCAGCCATAGAGACCAAGGGGCGCAAAGCCGCCGAGATCAATGCGGAAGCCGAGGCCTGGATAAGGCAGGCTATGAAGGAGATGGATTAATTTCTGGCGAAAGGCGAAAGACAAAGAGCAAAGAAGAGCGCCCCCTTAGCCTTTTGCCCTTCATATATGCGTATAATGCCGCACAGCGCATTTTTAATTTAATAACGGTAACACTGACATGAAAAAACTACTGCTCATTTCCCTCTCTGCATTATTACTCCCTGCCTGCGCAGATAAAAATCAATACGAACAGACTGTACTGGAGCAAATGCAGCTGGAAAAAGATATTAAGGACTACAAGCTATCCCCCGAGCGCATGGCTAAATGCGTCGTTGATACAACCTCAAACAACATGCCCGGCATTTTTGCCCTCGATCCCAAACGCTTGACCGCTTACCGCAACTATACAAAGATGTTGACGCTGTCCTCGTCTAAAGATCCCAAAAAGACTCTTGATGAACTACGTACTGATTTCGGCTCGCCCAAAGAACTCGCAGAAGCTCATGCCAACTATACCGAAAGTCAGATGGACTGCTTGTCCGCCCTGATCGGGGAATCGGAGGAACCCACAAAAGATGAAAAATAACTCTGTTTTTGTGTAGCCTGATCGCAAGGCGTCAAAAAACAGTCCCACTCAGGGGCGACCATTCGAATCGCCCTTTATGCTCTGATGCTCACAGCCTTACACATCACGTAGCCCCGCAGCACCGCTTAAACTTCTTGCCGCTGCCGCAAGGACACGGGGCATTCTTTCCCAGATTGGTTTGCAGCCCCACCTTACCGATGGACTTAACCAGCCCATCCAGATAAAACCAGCCGCCCGCGCGTTTAACAAACTGACTGATCTCATTCATAACGTACTCTTCGCCATCCTGAAAATAATACGCCTTAAACTCCACTACGCCTTTAGCATCCTTAGCTCCGCCCTTTTTAGTATTGCCGATTTCCAAGCGCTGCCAATCGACTTTCTCCTTGGAAAAATCGATTAACTCCGGACGCACAGTAACATCCCAGGTATCCAGTAAATAATCGGCATTATGCATAGCATAAGCAGTAAAGCGCGAACGCATTAAAGCTTCGGCAGTTACGGGCTTTTTTTCGCCGGAATGAAATGGGCCGCAGCATTGGGCGTATTCGAGGCTTGAGCCACAACGGCAGAAGGTAGATGTTTTCAAAAGAAGTTCCTATTTATAATTTTGGCTTATTTTACATTGATCTGGATTTGATAGCTGAGTAGATATAAGGATAAGCAAAAAATAGGCGGCGATGGATTGCCCATTGGGAAAAGCCATCGGATGAATGCCAATCTTTGTTGTCATTAAGAATGCCTAAGCATCATTTTCTTTAAATACTGTGATCAAGACGCTTGTTTTTGTTCGCCTGACAACTATACTGGAAGCCGTTAATGAATGGAGATTAACCTCCGACATGTGAAACAGCGTGGAAAAATGATCAAAAAATCGGGAAAAACAGCGTCGAAACTCCCCCCAGCCAAAAGCTTTAGTTTTCATTATACTAAGCTTTGAAACCTTGTTTGACGACTTCAGGAGCCTCCATTCATGCCAAAGATTAATTTTCGCCACACAACAGGCTTTACCTTAATCGAAGTCTTGGTTTCCATGATTATTTTGGCATTAGGCTTATTAGGCTTGGCTTCGTTACAGGGAATTTCGCTGAAAAATAATCAGGATGCTTTTTTATTCAGTCAGGCAAATGCGCTGGCTTACGAGATGAGTGATCGGATTAAAGCCAATAGACTGGGATGGATTACCGCCGCCATCCCCGCTCCGGCGGCTGCCTGCGCTGCTGGATGCAACTCGTTAGGAGCCTCTTGTACTACTACCCAGATGGCCGCTTTCGACTATTGCTACTGGCAGCAAAAAGCTATAACTGTACTATCAACTGGCGCTACTGCTGTTATTACAGCAAGTCCAAAGGCCGGCTCAACCACCTGCACCGGAGGCGCGTCATCACGCTGCTTAACAATGACGTGGTCTCGCACCAATCAACAATTAAGCGCCGCGATGAATACCACAAACTTCGAATTGGAAGTAACACCATGAACATACATCAACGGGGTTACACGCTGATTGAATTGATGATCAGCTTGTTGTTAGGCCTGATGATGATTTCTGGATTCGGCAGTCTGTTTGTGCAAACGCAAAAAAACGCCACCATCCAACGCTCACTCAGTTACATGATGGAAGATGGACGCTATATACTGGAGGTATTCGGCAGGGAATTCCGCCGCACAGGCTCCCTGAAAAGCAAAATGTCTGCAAGTGGTGCCTGTGATGCGGTGCTTACCGCCGACCCTAATGTATTAGGATCAACCATGAGTTTTTCTGCATGTGACTACATTAGGGGGCAATATAACGCCGCCGGATTCGGTACATCGTTCAATATTAACGAACTGGCGCTGAAGTATCAGTTAAACAATAACATCGACCCCAGCACTGGTAAGAGCGCTGAATTAGCTAGTGATGATCCCAGTTCCACTAACTCAGCCTGCGAAAGAAGCATACTTTTGACGCCCGCAGAAGACACAGCACCAACCCAAGTGCATGTAGTGACACTTTATTTTTATGTCGCTCTCGATGCGTCAAATATACCTGTACTTTATTGTGTAGCAAAACGGCAAAATTTAAGCGATCCTACCAAAGATAAAACACCTAATACGGCGGAGCCCCTGATTTCTAACGTCCAACAGCTGTTAATAACCTACGGAATTGATGACCCTGCTGTCCATGAAGATGATGTTAAAGACCCTACCGATACTATTACTGATGTGGCCAATTATTATGTGGGTGCTGGCAGCGTTACCGATTGGCAACGAGTAGTCGCCGCGAGGTTATCCGTAGTATTACGGAGCGAGGATGATAATTTAACAAAATCCTCAGTCAGCTATACTCCCATAGACGGCACAACCTATACAGCCACCGACAAACGCTTTTATCGGGAATTTTCAACGACTATTGCATTTCGTAATAAGATTTAACGATAAGAAGGCCTACTATGAACCATGAAGCAATGTGCATACCCAATCAGCGCGGAGCAGTTTTAGCATTCAGCTTAGTTATGCTGTTACTACTGACCCTCGTTAGCGTCAGTATGATTCAGCATAATAAGCAAGAACTTGCGATGACCGGAAATACACTGCAACAAACCAAGTCCTTAGCAAGCGCTGAATCGGAGTTAGCGCAAGCACAAAATCTAATTGATACCACTCGTCATGTGAATCCCGCAGACCCTTACGATACTACGTGCAATAGTGACCCTTCAAAAGAATTCACTGAAAATCAGGTTTTTTTTAATCCCGCTGGAGCTATAGGCACAGCAACCATAACGGCGGTTTATTGCCTCAATGCGAGCAAATCACAAGATCAATGCACCTTTACGAGCGGGGTTCGCGACAATATACAGGCCTGTCTGTGTTCCGGCGGCACCGAAATTTATACGGTAAAGTGGGTGTCTACAGCAGACATTAATTACGGCGCACAACGAACTGTTGAATCTAATTATGCTGTTGATTGCTCGGGTGGACGATTCTAGAATAATCGTATTTATGATGCTATGGATGCAGGAAGGAGCAGCATAGCGGTATGCCGGAACAAGATCGCAACAGACACAAAAATTCAATTTACAGTAATGTGAGGTAATTAACAGACCCTTAGAAAGCGGATAGTACAATCGAGCTGTTCCTAATAAAAACTAAACAGGTGAATGCGATGAAAACAAAAAAAACAATATTGTCTCTGGCCATCAGCGCATTGCTGACGGCTGGAGTGGCGAGTTACCCGATGTCTAGCTATGCTGACGATGATGACCACTCCTCAAGTGGCTCAGAACACTCAAGTAGTTCAGAACACTCAAGTGGCTCAGAACACTCAAGTGGCTCAGAACACTCAAGTAGTTCAGGACACTCAAGTGGCTCCGATAGTGATAAACGTAGTGCTAACGATTCAGGAAATAGATCGCATCAAAAAATCACTATCTGCCATGTCCCCCCCGGTAACCCTGCTAATAAACATACTATCCACATTGCGTATAGCGCATGGGCGGCTCATAAACTACACACAAACACAAACACCACAGGTCAGCCTCGTGCCGATTATTTAGGCTCTTGTAACAACCCGCCGATCACACCTAAATCTACAACTACAACTACTCCGGAAAAATTGCACGTTATTTCCGGTTGCACCGGCGAAACCCGCGAAGCCTTGGAAACCAAAGTACAATCTTATTTTGAACCCATTACCGTAGCCGATACCTCATTAGACGATGAATCCGTCGCCACTTCTATGAGCCAATGTCTGGACAAGGGCGATAGCAGCGATAGCGGCAAAGGCGGTGATAACAGCAAATCAAAATCAGGCGAAAAAGGTCAAGGTCATGACAGCGTGTCAGATAGCGGCAAGCATCATCGAATTAGAGGCTGCCAAAACAAAGACACCGAACATAAAGCCGATTCCAGCGACTCCAGTAAACATGGTTCGTCCGATTCCGACAAAGATGATAATAACAAAAACTATCATAAAAAACTGAAAGATGCTGATAGCGGCCACGATGCAGCCAAAGGCATTAAAGATCCGATTGTTGTTTCGGATAGCAGTTTAGACGATAGCGGTGCGAATCACGACCACAAAAACACCGTGTGGGCAGCGTACAAAGCCTGCACACAAGATTCCAGTAACGCAAATAAAATAGACTCCAGCAAAATAAGTAAGCAAAAAGGTGATTCAGGTCATAAACAGCGTATCTTGAGAGATCATGACAGCGTGTCAGATAGCGGCAAGCAACATCAAAAAAGCTGTACGGATGCACAAGACGCGACACTAAGAAAAGCCATTGTTGATTATAAAGCCAAAACCAGCACCAAAGACCTTATCCTGACTGAAACCAGCTATAATGATGTTTCGATTAAACAAGCCGTAGATGCGTGTGTTAGTACCGGAGCTAAAGACACCCTAACAACTCCTCCGACCTCTTCTACTGGATTCGGCGGCCGACAAAACTTCAGGGAAAACACTTCACCGATTAAAGATGCGACCCCCACAGGAACATCTACTTCTTCCACACCTCTAAGCGGACAATAAACGAACTAAAATGTATTTTAATTTTAAATAACGTATCGGCTCTGGACACTTTGGCACACTGCCAAGTGTCCAGAGCCGCACTACTCTCATTATGAATAACAATAAATATAACCCTGCACGGGGTTTTACACTTATCGAATTATTGATCGTAATCGCCATTATAGGAATTACGATGGGAATTGCTATACCCAGTTTTCAATCACTCATCGCCAGTAACCGCTTAACGACTTCAGCCAATGGTTTGGTAAGTGCGCTGCAATTGGCTAAAAGTGAGGCTATAAAAAGCAATCGACTGGTTATCGTCAGTAAAAACGGCAGCTGGGCAAGTGGCTGGGTTGTTTTTGCCGATAACAATCAAAATAACTCGCAAGATGTCGGCGAGACTACCATTAGTTCCTTTGATGCACTTAAATCTGGTTTTACTGTAACCCCTACCAATGGGTATATCAACAGAGTTACTTATCGTCCAGATGGGCGTAGTACCACTAATGGCAGTTTCAATTTTTGCTCACCTGCTAGTACAGCCGATTTTCGCAGGGTAGTTATTGCCGCTACGGGCAGAGTTCGCGTTGAAACACCAGCAACGGCAGGAATAAGCTACGCAACAGCTTGTCCCTAACCTTAACTGACAACGACACAAATCATCGCTTGGTTCATTAGATAATTCCTGAGAATCAATATATCGCTACAATATCAATTTCAGCCATGCTACGCGTCGCGTACCATTTTCCAAACATTACCCCAAGCTCAATAAAGGTTCGCTACGCGTACCCTACGATGCCAAGTTGAAGACCAACCAAGCTAAACATGAGAGAATAAACAATGAAACTATCTCTAAACTCTATCGCAGTTTTATTGTGTAGCATTACACTGGCTATTGTCGGCTTTTACGCAATTGCTGTGGTGTACTACCCAAACACCTACATTATTAGCACCTACGAAGATTTGTACGGCGAATGGGCACAGACTTATGGTTTTTTAACTACATTTGTTTTTTCAACGCTGATTTCACTGAACAAAAATCATCCGCAACGCTGGTTTTTTGTCTTACTGGCGGCGGCCAGTTTTTATGTATTCATGGAAGAAATATCGTGGGGACAACGCATCATTGGCTTTGATACGCCACACTTTTTCCATGACAACAGTTATCAAGATGAAGCCAATCTGCATAATTTATTAACCGGCCCGGTCGATTCGTGGAGTAAGACACTATTAACTTATTTTGTTGCTACTGGATTACTTGCTTATGGAGTACTCTTTCCGATTGCTTTGCAAGTTAAATTTAAACCTGCCATCTGGTTAAGCCAGTGGAGAATAGCTGCTCCTCCGCCATTGTCGTTAATGCCGGCTTTTATTGCAGCAGCTGTTTTAGAAATCGAGCCGTTTAGTTTTAATGAAGCTGAAGTTGCCGAATTGCTGGTAGCCTGGGCGCTGGCGTTTACTGCATTGGATAGCTGGCTGCTAAGTCGCAACGCACAAAACAAATCGGCGCTGCCTTATGCCGCGGTGTTTTTCGTCGCAATTGGAGCGGCATGGAGTACGACTACGTTACTGCTCAATTCGCCGGAACAACGCAAGGAAATTGATAGCCGACTCGCTAACGGTTACGAAAAATTTGCCGATCGCTACGAAGGCTATGATTATACTTACGGGGTTGCTGAAGTTCTGCAACGCTACGATGAACTCAAACCGAATAATACGGTGATTTTACGCAAGATAGCTGATAATCTGGAGGCTTTGGGCGAGACGGAAAAAGCTAGATCTTTTATGCAAAAAGCCGTCGACGAGGGCTTGCGACGCGTTAAGGAGGATGAAAATAACATTCAAGCCAATGTATCATTGGCTAAAAGTTATCGTAAACTCGGCGACTATAGCGCAATGACTGTTTATGCCGAAAAAGCCTATCAGCTCGCGCAAGCCAAACAACAAACTGAACCGGATAATGCCTATTGGGCATATTGGTTAGCCAAAGCCTGCGAACAAACCAATCGCAGAGAAGAAGCTTTAAAATATTATCGTAAAGCACATCACTTAGAACCCAATTCCTCTCGCTATGATGAGGCCTATCAACAAATGAAAGAAATTATGATTGACTATGAAGACTAAAACACGCGGTTTTACTTTAATTGAGCTTATGGTCACTACGGCGATTATCGGTATATTGGCATCTATCGCCATTCCGAATTACAGCGCATATATTATAAAAGGCAAGCGAGCGGAAGCTGAAAGTACGCTGGTATCTTTTGCAAACGCGATGGAACAATGGCGGTTACAGAAAGGTAGTTATTTCGGTGCTGCCGCTGGAGGAGCCGATACAGGAGCGCCTGCTATATTTTCAACCGTCGTCCCTATTTCAGGCGGAACGAAAACTTATGATTTAACCATTAGCGCTGTGAACGCCGGGGGAACGACTTACACGTTAACTGCAACAGCGGTAGGCAATCAGGCTGTTGACGGCAATTTAAGTCTTACGAGCGCTGGCGCTAAAACATGTACAGTCGCCAGTGCTTGTCTCAATGGCGCGTCGTGGTGATTTGTACGGCAATCTACCCTTGCACTTTCCTTCAGTTAGAGTGGGCAATATTAAATGCCCACTTTCCCGCCTCCAGACTGTAGCACCATTCCAGATCCAACAAGAAATTGATACATAACAAAAATAAAGATTCTCATTCCACCCGAAAATTCTGCGTTGCCCCAATGCTGGATTGGACCGACAGGCACTGCCGTTATTTCCATCGGCTGATTTCGCAACACGCATTTTTGTATACCGAGATGGTGACCACCGGAGCCTTGATTCATGGCGACCATCACCGGTTTTTGCAATTTAATGCCGCTGAAAAGCCGGTTGCGTTTCAATTAGGCGGCAGCAATCCTCGGGAACTGGCCATCTGCGCCAAGATGGTCGAAGATTACGGCTATGACGAGGTGAATTTGAATGTCGGCTGCCCCAGCGACCGGGTTCAAAACGGCCGCTTCGGCGCTTGCCTGATGGCTGAACCCGAGCTGGTCGCCGAGTGCGTTGCCGCCATGCAGCAGACAGTTTCAATCCCGGTCACGGTCAAATCTAGAATCGGTATTGATGATCGCGATTCTTATGAAGAACTGGTGCATTTTGTATCGACGGTTGCCGATGCCGGTTGCGAAACCTTTATTATCCATGCCAGAAAAGCTTGGCTAAGCGGCTTGTCGCCCAAGCAAAACCGCGATATTCCGCCGCTACGCTACGATATGGTCTATCAAATAAAGCAGGACTTTCCGCAGCTTGAAATCATCCTGAACGGCGGCATCACCTCATTGGATCAAGCTGAAGCTGTTTTGCAGCATGTTGATGGCGTCATGGTTGGCCGAGAGGCTTATCACAATCCTTATATAATGGCCGATGTCGACCGGCGGTTTTATGGCGACTCCAAAGAACCCCAATCACGGGAAATGGTTATGGATTTGTTAATCCCCTATATTCAGCAGCAGCTTGAGCTTAACGATGGCGTCCGCTTAAACAGCATATCCCGGCATATTTTAGGCCTGTTTCATGGCGAGCCGGGCGCTAGGGGCTGGCGTCGGCATCTGAGTGAAAATGTCTGTAAACCCGGCGCGGACATCAAAGTGATTTTGGACGTCCTAACGTCCCGGATATAGGTAATTGACGAGGCTTAAAATTCCCCACGTCATGCTGTATACTGAACCGCTATTTTTATAACTGGGATTGAAACAATGGAACAGCATTTTGCCAAGATTATCGAGGCAGTCGGTGAGGATTTAAATCGCGAAGGTCTGATCGATACGCCAAAACGCGCGGCCAAGGCTTTCAAATTCTTAAACAACGGCTACGAAAAAACCCTGGAAGAAGTGCTTAACGGCGCTATTTTTAACGCCGATACCGAAGACATGGTTATTGTGAAGGATATTGAACTGTATTCTTTATGCGAACATCATTTACTGCCGTTTATCGGCAAATGCCATGTGGGTTATTTGCCGCAAGGCAAGGTGATGGGCTTGTCTAAAGTGGCTCGCGTCATCGATATGTACGCACGCCGCCTGCAAATCCAGGAAAAACTGACCAAACAAATAGCCGACGCGATTGAACTTGCGACCGGCGCACGAGGCGTGGCGGTGGTTATTGAAGCCAAGCATTTGTGCATGATGATGCGAGGTGTTGAAAAGCAAAACTCGGTGATGACGACTTCAGTGATGACAGGGATTTTCCGTAAAGAGATCAGCACCCGCTCGGAATTTTTAAACCTGATCAACCGATAGGCCCAACCCTGTGGTGAGCAACGTCGAACTACCTGTGGTGAGCGAAGTCGAACCAATAGCAGCAAAAAAAACCGGCGTATTACTGGCGAACCTGGGTTCGCCCACCGCGCCGACAACATCAGCGGTCAGGCGGTTTCTTAAGGAGTTTCTTTGGGATCCGCGCGTCGTCAACCTGCCGAGACCCGTGTGGTGGGTGATACTGCATTTTTTTGTGCTGCCTTTTCGCCCCCGCAAGTCGGTAAAAGCCTATCGCAACATCTGGCATGAGAAAGGCTCACCGTTAATTTTTTTGACGCTGCAATTGACCGAACGGGTGGCCGACAAGCTCAATGCCAAGGGCGTCACTACCCAGCATGTCATGCGCTACGGTGAACCCTCGATAGCGAAGCAGTTAAAAGCTTTCAAAACGGCAGGCGTTGATAACTTGATCATTCTGCCGTTGTATCCGCAATATTCGTCAACCACCACCGCATCCATCTACGATGACGTGGTTAAGGAGCTGAGTCAATGGAAACACCTGCCCCACATTCACTTTATCAGCGATTATCACCAGCACAGCCACTATATTGCGGCGGTAGCCGAATCCATTGAGCAAAGCTGGCGGGAACACGGCAAAAACGAACTGTTACTGATGTCCTTTCACGGATTGCCCGAGCAACTGACCAAATGGGGCGACCCTTATTTTCACCAGTGCCATAAAACCGCAGCCTTGATTGCCGAAAAACTGGGCATTGACGAAAAACAATGGATGATTGTGTTCCAATCGCGTTTCGGCAAGGCGCAATGGCTGAAACCTTATTGCGTGGACACGTTAAAGGAACTTCCGGGGCGCGGCATTAAAAAAGTAGATATTGTCTGTCCAGGGTTTGCGGTGGACTGCCTGGAAACGCTGGAAGAAATAGCAATGGAGAACAAGGCTATTTTTATGAAGGCTGGCGGTGAGGAGTATCGTTATATAGCGGCGCTGAATGATTCGGAAATTCATGTTGATGCTATAGTTAATCTTCTTGAACAGAAGCTGTAGGGCATTACGCTGGTTCCCAAGCTCCAGCTTGGGAACCCAGATGACGAAGCTCCAGCTTCGCGAGACGGGAAGCTGGAGCTTCCCGCACCGAATTCCCAAGCTGGAGCTTGGGAACTAGCGCTCACAATAATGGTAGTGACGCCGGAGCATGGGAACGATAAATAAAGGCGAAAAAGATGAACCAAACACTCTTACATAACTGGCAAGACAGCAACTGGCCGACGATCAAATCCAGCAAACCGCTGGATACCGGCGACGGCGTTATTGACGAAAGAACCTTCAACACCATTGAAGTCGACGAACTGTTCGATGCCGTCAATCACGCCTCGACGATTGCCGGGCAAGCGGTGTTATTTCGTTCTTTAGCCCAGCCGCTGAATGGACTGGACCAGATCAGGGCCAAGCAGCAAGCCGTTGAAGAGCTGCGCAATAACCCGGCGCTCAAAGAACAGCTTGAACAGATCGTGCAATACGCCGTACCCAACGAAAAAAACTTCTACTTACTGTTGTTCGGCGAATTTCTGGGAACATTCGGCACCGCCAGGGAAGACCATGAAATCGAAGGTTACGGCTATCTGCAATATAAACGCGGTATCCGTTTTATGCTGGAACTGGTCGATCAGGTTCAATCTATAGAAGCCCCGCAAAGCGATTATCTGAAAGGCCTATTCGACAAGATTAAAGCCTTCGCCGAATCGCGCCCCTATTCATTAATGGCAGGCCCGGTTTATATCACTGAAAACAATATCCAGTGTAAGGAACAAAGAAAAGGCTCTTTTTCGCCTGCGGTTATCTTTAGGCCCCGGTTGTTCAAACCGCTGCTGATCGCCCTGTTTTTCGCTGCCGTCTGGACGCTGGCCCATTTTTTCCCCACCGACATGTTCCAGGTTTCCACCGAGGCCATCCCGACTGCAACTATTTTCTTCGTGCCGATGTTGCTGGTTTATTTTCCGATAGTCGGCGGATTTGACCGGGACAGCTGCATTATCCCGTTAAGAAACGAGTTCAAAAAATCCCCGGCTGTTGGTGAAACCTTGGATGCGCTGGGCCAGCTTGATGAATTGCTGTCGTTTATCAAATTTTCCGAGGCATTCGGCGGCAGCAAGGTGTTGCCTGAACTGGTTGCCGCGCCACATCACCGGATCAATCTGGCCGATGCCAGAAACCCGGTTTTAGGCAAACAAAACCCGGATTATGTCGGCAACGACTTCGTGCTGGAAGACGACAAACTGGTGCTGGTCACCGGCCCCAACAGCGGCGGCAAAACGGCTTTTTGCAAAACCGTCACCCAAATCCAGCTGCTGGCGCAAATCGGCTGCTATGTTCCGGCCAAATCGGCAACACTGACCGTCGCCGACCGGATTTTCTACCAAGCCCCCGAAATCAGCCATCTGGACGACGGCGAAGGCCGCTTCGGCACCGAACTGAAACGCACCAAAGACATTTTCCTGGCCGCAACCGCGAAAAGCCTGGTGGTGCTGGATGAATTATCCGAAGGCACGACCTTTGAAGAAAAAATGGAATCGTCATCGAATGTGCTGAACGGCTTTTACCGCAAAGGCAACAGCACCATTCTGATCACCCACAATCATCAACTGGTCGATCATTTCGTCGCTGAAGGCATAGGCTTGCCAAGACAGGTCGAGTTTGCCAACGACGCGCCGACCTACAAACTGGTTCCAGGCATTTCAAGGGTCAGCCATGCCGACCGCGTGGCCAAGAAAATCGGTTTTTCCAAAGAAGACATCGACAACTATCTGGCAGATTCACAATGAAAATAGGCACCGCATTATCAAACAGCGCAACCAAAGCCCTGCTGCTCGGCAGCGGCGAGCTGGGCAAGGAACTGGCTATCGCGCTGCAACGTTACGGCGTGGAAGTGATTGCCGTTGATCGTTATCCGAACGCACCGGCGCAACATGTCGCGCATCGCAGCCATGTGATCGATATGACCGACACCGAGGCGGTCAAAAAGCTGATTGCACTGGAACAGCCTGATTTTATCATCCCGGAAATTGAAGCGATTGCAACCCAAGCGCTGATCGACATTGAAGCTGAAGGCGGGTGTACCGTGGTGCCCAACGCAAGAGCAATCCAGCTGACCATGAACCGGGAAGGTATCAGAACCTTGGCCGCCGAGCAGCTAAAAATCCCCACCTCTGACTATGCGTTTGCAGAAAATTTTGAGCAATTGCAGGCGGCGGTTGACGGCGGCATCGGTTATCCGTGCTTTATCAAGCCGACTATGTCATCATCGGGCAAAGGCCAGTCGATGGTTAAAAGCGCCGACCGACTTAAAGCAGCCTGGGATTACGCCAAATCCAGCGGCCGCGTGGATACCGGCAAGGTCATTGTTGAAGCGAAAATCGACTTCGATTTTGAAATCACCCTGCTGACGGTGCGCGCCCTGAATCAGCTCGGCGAAATCGAAACCCACTTTTGCGCACCGATAGGTCATGTCCAGGAAAGCGGCGATTACCGCGAGAGCTGGCAACCGCAAGCCATGAGTTCCACCGCCATCAAAGCGTCTCAGGATATTGCTTTTAAAATAACCAATGAGATCGCCGGACTTGGCCTGTTTGGCGTTGAGCTGTTTATCAAGGGTGACAGCGTCTGGTTTAGCGAAGTCAGCCCCAGGCCGCATGATACCGGCATGGTGACCCTGGTCACCCAGAAACAAAACGAATTTGAATTGCATGCCAGAGCCATCTTAGGTTTGCCCGTCGATACCGGCATGCACAGCACGGGAGCCAGCGCCGTTATCTTAGGCGGTCTGGATGCACAAGGCGTGATTTATGAAGGGCTGGATAAGGCGCTGTCTGTGCCGACCAGCGAAATCAGATTATTTGGCAAGCCTGAAGCATTTACCAACAGGCGCATGGGTGTTGCGTTAGCTACCGCTGAAACTGTCGATGAAGCCAGAAACAGAGCGGTCAAAGCCGCAACGATGATCGTTATTAAACCTGACCGATAGGTGACAATATGATGAAGTGTGCCGTTATCTTAGCTAGTTTACTCATCTCAAACGAGGTGCAGGCCGACATCTATAAATTTATCTCGAATGACGGCCGCATCTACTATACCGACAAGCCTAAAAACAGCCTGTACAAACGCATCATCCGAACAAGACCGATAAATTATTCCGCAGCCCTGCCCTATATCGGTACCAACAAAAAGAAGTTCGCCGATCTTATTGCCGAGGCGGCCAACCGGCATCAGGTTGATGTTAGACTGCTACACGCCGTTATTCAGGCGGAATCCGCTTACGATGCCGGCGCAATATCCTCAGCCGGCGCCGTCGGTTTAATGCAGTTAATGCCCGATACCGCCAGACGCTACGGCGTTAATAACAGGAATGATCCCGTCCAGAATATCGACGGCGGCACCCATTATTTGAAAGACTTGCTCAGGATGTTTAATTCGAACCTGAATCTGGCCGTTGCCGCGTATAACGCCGGTGAAAACGCGGTGATCCGCTACAACCGCTCCATCCCGCCCTACCCCGAAACCCAGAATTACGTCAAAACAGTGATGTCTTTGTATTACAAGCATTCCTGAGCTGGATCACAGCCTGTTGGCTAGATCAACAAGGAGCCAGACATGAAAAACGCGAGCGACACCGTCGACTTAAGTCGTTTCACGAGTGCGCAAGAAAACATCTATGACAGCGTCCTCGCAGAACTAAAAAGCGGCCGGAAACGAACTCACTGGATGTGGTATATATTCCCGCAATTTGACGGCTTGGCCCACAGCACAACATCAAAATACTATGCCATTAAGAGCCTAAAAGAGGCTCGGCAATACCTAAATCATCCTGTTCTTGGAAAAAGGCTGTTGGAATGCGCAGAAGCGGTTTTTGCCATTGAGGGGCGATCAATTTCAGAAATCTTTGGTTATCCTGATAATCTAAAGCTTAAATCTTCCATGACATTGTTTGCATATGTGGCGGCTCCATGCTCCGTATTTGCCCGTATCCTTGATAAGTATTTTAATGAAGAGCAAGACGCTTTGACGCTCCAACTATTAGAGAAACTTAAGGCGAAATGAGCCTGAGTGATCCTGAGACGGCTTGCCTGCCACATGTAATTGAATTGGGGCTTGTTATGAAACGATGTAAAGCGCATTATTTATAAAATGGATCGCCGCGAAGCAATCCACCGCAACAGTAACAGGCTGTCCTCGGCATTGTGCGTATGCAGTGGTTTTCTCTCGCGACTCGTTAGAGCACAAAGCGAAACCGCTCTACGTGACTTATCAATTTAACTTGAGATTTAATGCATGCAAACCAGCAGTCAATTAATGCATCATAACCAAACCACTCTTCCTGAACCTGTTCTGGAAGCGCTGAACCTGCGCGAAGGCGATGCGATTGTCTTTGAAATCGATCAGACCGGTGTCCACCTACGCAAAGCGCCGCCCATTGATGCGGCCTTTACTGAAGCGCTGCAAGGTACCTTGAGTGAATGGAATTCTGTTGCGGATGACGAAGCGTATGCTGATCTTTGAAACGTTTTCTGTTGTGGTAGTACCTTTCCCATTCACGGATCAAGATACGACGAAAAGGCGACCTGCCGTGGTCTTATCCAATAACTCATTTAACACTTCGGTGGGACATTCGGTTTTGGCGATGATTACCAGCGCCAAAAACTCCAATTGGTTGCATGATGTAACTATTTCCGATTTGAATAGCACCGGACTTTCTTCGGCTTCCATTGTCAGGATGAAATTATTTACTCTGGATAATCGCTTAATTATAAGGAAAGCTGGTATCTTGGCTCATAGCGATCAGCAAGCAGTTATCACTGCTTTCAATCAGTTATTTAATACAATGTGTAAACTATAGCCATGTAGGGGGGCATCGCACCCATTTCCAATGTGGCTTGACATTCTAAATCCGTAAATGGTGCGCGATGCGCACCCTACTGGACTGTATTTCTTGTTAGAGGCAAACGTTGCGTTATTTAAAAATCGAAAGGGGTTGTTATGAAACATCAATTTTATGTTGTGCTGACCTTAATGCTGTTATCAAGGGTTGCGTGGGGTGACGAATACCAGGGTTATGGAGTTTACGGTAACCCTTCGGTCATCAACCCATACACGCAACGGCTTTATAATAGCCAAGGATATTACAGTGGGCCCATTACCATTAATCCGCCGACTACGACCACTGCACCGACACCCAATACCCTATCGACTCCGAATGTTGTCGGTAATCCATACACCCCATACAACTCACCGAATCCCTATACAACCAACAGCCCCTACTCTGCCGACTCGATCAACACGCCGTATAATGACATCCCGGATACCAGAAGCAATCAATCTGGTAACGACAATCCATACTATCCAGCCTCGCCCACAACCCCGAATCCCCCAACGACGACTCCTTCCACTTATGACCCCAACAACCCGAATGACCCGAATAATCCATACAGCCCAAACCACGTAGCATACCCGTATGGAAACTATGCCACGCCTTACGGCCCAAACGCGACCCAAAGTCCGCCGTATGATCCCAGCAATCCATACACCCCGGATCCGTCCGTTCCTTACAACCCAAGCTCGGTCACAACCCCAGATACTGTCCACATCCCGTATGATCCCTACGGCACCCTTTACGATTCTAACCAGTATTGAGTCGATAACTGGTAGGCCAGACTAACCATTACAATCAATCGCACCTGTTGGGTTGCGGCGCAAAAAACCGCGCCTAGCCCACAAGCTATGACTTAGCCCGGCTGACCACATAAACGCCGATTAACACCAAGGCCGTCCCGGCCAGCTGCGCTATCGTCAAGGTTTCGCCCAACAACAAAAAAGCCAGCGCCAAAGTACCTATCGGCCCCGTGGAACTGATAATGGATGCGGAACCTGCGCCGATGCGCCTGATCCCGGCATTCATAAAAAACGCCGGCAGCACGGTGGAAAAAATCGCCATGATCAGCGCCAGCCAATAAACATTGGCCGGTAAATCCAACAGTTTAACGCCATGCTGAATCACGAAATGCAGACCGGTCGCAAGACACGCGACCGTCATCGAATAGGCGGTAAACCGCGTCGAACCTATCCGCTTGACCATCATGCCGCTGCCCATCAAGAAGAAGGCAAACGCGATGGCGCTGGCCAAAACCAATGCCGAACCTAACAACAGTCCCGATGACGCCATTCCCTCCATATTGTCGACAAACACCAACATCATCCCGGCATAGCTTAAAGCCAACGCAACAGCTTGGTACCGGTTAATGGACCGGCGTTGCAGCGCCGCCGTGAACAAAACGACAAAGGTCGGATAGAGGAAAATTATCAAGCGCTCAAGACCTGCCGAGATGTATTGCAGCCCGGCAAAATCAAGGAAGCTGGCAATGTAATAACCGAGCAGACCTAAGCCGAAAATCATCAGCCAGTCTTGTTTGTTTAAACGTTGCGCATCTTCTGTTGCCCCATCATTAGCCGACCATAACGCAACCGCCAGAAAAAACGGCAAGGAGATCGCCATGCGCAGCACCATCAAGGTGATGGCATCCAGTTGATGGCTGTAACTGTAAGCTAATTTGACCAGCACCGCTTTGGCCGAAAAGCCAAACGCGCCGAGTAAAACGAACAGGTAGCCGAAAATAGCCTGACGATTGTTTTGCGGTAAAACGGATTCGGGTTGATGCACAAACTTCTCCTTAAGGATGGAAAAAACTGCGGATCTTGCCGGAAAGACTAACTAAGCAACGGGGACAAGACCCGCAGTTGCTTTGTTAAAATGGAATTAATGAACCAATAAAACAGCACTGCGGTGAAAGCTAATAATCTTTCGCAGCCATCGTGTGCTAATTTTTAGGGATAAGGTCATGTGGTTCATGATTTGTATTCTATGACATGGCTGTGCGTTGTCACAAGCGTTACATGATAAAATTTCTTAAATTTAGCCAACAACGAGCTCAAGCCATGAATCACATTGCCATAAAAATGCTGATGGGGGATAGAGGAAAATATCTCGGTATTGTCATGGGGCTGACCTTTGCCTCGTTGATCATGACCCAGCAACCGGCGATTTTTTTGGGGTTGATGACTCGCTCATACAGTTTTATATCGGATGTCGGTTTGCCCGACATCTGGGTCATGGACGAGAAAGTGCAGTTCGTCGATGACATCAAGCCCTTGCAGGACACCGAGCTTTACCGGGTGCGCGGCATTTCCGGTGTGGAGTGGGCCATGCCGATGTACAAGGGGCTGTTAAAGGCGCGACTGGCCGACGGCACTTTTCAAACCTGCAATGTTGTCGGCCTGGACGACGCCACCTTAATCGGCGGCCCGCCGGTCATGCTCGAAGGCACGCTTGAAGATTTGCGCCGTAGCGACGGTATTATCGTCGATATAGACGGCGCCAGAGATAAACTGGGCAAGCCTGCACCGACACCCGGCGGCAAGCCCATTCCGCTTAAAGTCGGCGACAGCCTGGAGCTGAATGATCATCGCGCCATCGTTGTCGGCATCGCCAAGGTCACCCGGACTTTTCAGTCCCAACCCGTGGTCTATACCACTTATTCCCGCGCCAAGAGCTACGCGCCCAAAGAGCGCAAGCTGTTGTCCTTCGTTCTGGTCAAAGCCAAACCGGGACAAGACCTCGCCGAATTGACCCGCCGCATCCGCGCAAGCACCGGTTTGGCCGCTTATACGCGCGAAGAGTTTATGTCCCTCACTTACGAATATTTTATGCACAACACCGGTATCCCGATTAACTTCGGCATTTCGGTGCTGCTGGGTTTTATCGTCGGCTCGGCCATTGCCGGTCAAACGTTCTACAACTTCACGCTGGAGAACCTCCGTCAATTCGGCGTACTTAAAGCGATGGGTACCAGCAACTGGGTTTTGCTGCGCATGATTTTGCTACAGGCTGTTTTAGTGGGTACTATCGGTTACGGTTTGGGCGTGGGCTTAACCGCCGTGTTCGGCTATTCGATGCGGCATACGATACTGGCGTTTAAGTTTCCGTGGCAACTGCTACTATTTAGCGGTGCCGGGGTCAGCACGATTTGCGTTTTTGCGGCGCTGATCAGCATACTTAAAGTGATCCGTCTGGAACCGGCTATCGTATTTAAAGGCTAAGATATGACTCCCTCGTCATTGGCGGTACGCTGTCAGAATGTGGTCAAGATTTACGATACCGGCGACCAAAAAGTGACCGCGCTTAACGGCGTTAATTTGGATATCGCGCTGGGCGAGCTGATGATGCTGGTCGGGCCGTCAGGCTGCGGCAAAACCACATTGATTTCAGTCATCGCCGGAATACTCGATCAGGACAGCGGCTATTGCGAAGTGTTCGGCGAGGATTTACTGAACATGAGCAACCATCACAAACTGAATTTCAGGGCGCGCAATATCGGTTTTGTTTTTCAGGCTTTTAACCTGTTGCCTGCGCTCAACGCGGCGGAAAATGTATCGGTACCGCTGATCATCAACGGTATGAAACGCGCCGAGGCCGAGCGCAAAGCCATCGCAGTGCTTGAGCAAGTCGGCTTAGGCGCGCGAGTGACGGCTTTGCCCTCGGAGCTTTCCGGCGGACAGCAACAACGTGTCGCGATTGCCCGAGCGCTGGTTCATAGCCCGAGATTGATTGTTTGCGACGAGCCCACCAGCTCGTTGGATCATGAAACCGGACATAATGTGATGACCTTGCTCAAAGATGTGGCTATGCACAAAGACCGGGCGCTGGTCATCGTCACCCATGACGCGCGAATTTTCGACTTCGCCGATCGCATTGCCGAAATGGATGATGGGCATATTGTTGCGGTAAAAGGGGCTAAAGGCTAAAGGCTAAAGGCTAAAGGCTAAAGGCTAAA
>JAUXTH010000216.1 GCA_030679035.1 Methylobacter sp.
ACCGGCTCGCGCGGCTTCAATCGCCGCATTCAAGGCCAGCAAGTTGGTTTGATAGGCAATGTCGTCGATGATGCCAATTTTCCCGGCGATGCTTTTCATCGCGCTCACTGTTTCTTTAACGGCTTCGCCGCCTTGCACCGCCTCGCAACTTGCCTGGGTAGCCATGCCGTCGGTGACTTTGGCGTTTTCCGTATTCTGGTTGATCGACGCCGACATTTGCTCGACGGAAGCGCTGGTTTCTTCCACCGATGCAGCCTGTTCACTGGTTGCCTGGCTCATGCTTTGGGCAGTAGCGCTGACTTCTTCGCTGGCACCGGCGATATTGGCAGCAGCGTCATTAACTTCGCTAATGATTTGCGAGAGCTTGTTGATGGTGTTGTTGACGGTATCCTTAAAATCTTTGAGCTGGCCTTTATAGTCACCATTGACGGTACGGGTAAGATCGCCCTGTTCCATTTCCATGAGCACAGCCACCGTTTCGTTGACGGGGAGGATGATACCGTCGAGGGTGTTATTCATACCTTCAACGACTTTACGGAAATCGCCTTGGTGTTGACTCGCATCCGCACGGGTTTCCAGGCGGCCTTCGACGGCGGCAGTGGAGAGTACGGCTGCATCTGCCACCAGCGCCTGGATTGAAACAGCCATGCGCTTCAGCGCGAACATCAGACTTGTGGTGTCACCTGCCTTGATCTCAATCTTGGCGCTCAAATCACCGGCGGCAAACTTGTTGGCAATCCCGGCCGCCAACTCGGGTTCGCCACCCAACTGCCGCAAAATACCGCGGCCTATCAGGAAAAGCATGATAATGGCCACTGTCATGCCACCGGCAATGGTGGAAAAAATAATGGTGCGGGTTTCTGCGAAGTTGACTTGGGCCTTGTCATATTCCTGCTTCGCTACGTCGATCTGGAGTTGGATCAGTGCATCCATGCCCTTGCGAACAGGTAAATACGCTGGTGTAACCACGGTATCGAGCAACCGTTTCGCTTCTACGATTTTCCCGGACTTGAGAGCCTCCACGGTGGGCCTAATGCCGTTATCGACGACGTTATCGCGATCCTTTTCAAACTGTTCCACCAGTTTTTTTTCCTCGTCCGTCAAGTACGTCGAGGTATAGGCGCTCCATTCTTTGCCCAGGATTTCCAATTCTTTCCCCACAGTACGCGCCGCCGCCTCCATGTTCTGCGGCGTCGGTTCCTGCACCGCTTCGTATAAGGCGATTCTGCTGTTCAGCATTTTCCTGATCACTGTCGTCAATTGCCCCAAAGGAACAACACGGTCGTTGTACACAGTACCCAATCCGGTATTGGAAGAACTGATGCCGCGCAATCCTGCTGTGCTAATAGCCCCCAATCCAATCAATACACCGACTGCCAACACGATCAATTGGGTCGACACCTTCAGTTTGTCAAAACTTAACATATGCTTTTCCTTAATGTAAAAATAAAACGTTATCCAATAAATTTCTTCTCGTTCCCACGAGCAGCTCTCGTCTTTATACGCAAGTCTATGAGAAGACTCTCCTCCGAGCGGGACGGGGGTTGCACCCCCGTCCCCACCGTTTTCGATAACTATTGCACTAATCTCCATCCAGCAAACGTTTCGGACGGGGTTACAATCCCCGTCCGGCGCCAAGCATTGTAGGAGCGGGCCATGCCCGCGATGAAAGCGCTACAACTCTGCAATCGTCGCCCAAATATCGCGGGCGCGGCCCGCTCCTACGGCGTTATTGTCTTCGTCCGAGCGGGACGGGGGTTGCACCTCCGTCCCCACCGTTTTCGATAACTATTGCAATATCTCCATCCAGCAAACGTTTCGGACGGGGTTGCAAACCCCGTCCAACCCAAGTCCTTCGGCAAGACTCAGGACAGGCTTCACTGCATTCCCACACCGGCCTGCGGGAACGATACGATCTCCCCCGCAATCCTTTCGTGTTCTATCTGACCCATCAGCCCCGGCACATCAACAATCAACGCAACCTCGCCGCTGCCCAGAATGGTGAAGCCGCCGATGCTCTTTTCGCCTTTAAACAGCCTGCCCAGCGGTTTGATCACGGTCTGGAATTC
>JAUXTH010000005.1 GCA_030679035.1 Methylobacter sp.
CGCATTTCACTGCTTAACACAGCCCATGATCTGATCCGGGACATTCTCCACCCCGGCGATATTGCGATTGATGCGACGGTAGGCAACGGCCACGATACCGTGTTCCTTGCCGAACAAGTCAGCCCATCCGGCCAAGTCTACGGCTTTGACATACAACAGGCGGCTATCGACTCGACTCGGGAGAAATTCCGGCAAGCATCCACATTGGACTGCCTGACCTTGATCCACGCCAGCCATGCGGATTTGAGCGATAAAATCTCTGCTCATATCCACGGCAAAATCAAAGCAATCATGTTTAATCTGGGCTATCTGCCGGGCGGCGACAAAAGCGTCATCACCCAAACCGATTCCACCTTGACCGCCTTAACTGTCGCCGCCAGGATTTTGGCTGTTAACGGCATCATCACCCTGCTTGCCTATCCCGGCCACCAAGGCGGCGACCAGGAAACCGATCAAGTTAAAAAGTGGTGCGCGCAACTTGATACCGAACAATTTACAGTCAGCACTATCTACAGCACCGAACACAAAGACACGGCACCCAGGCTTTTTGTAATTCGCAAGATACGATAGATCAACACAATCTGGTATCATTCCGCCCCTTAATTTATCCATTCCCCATAAAGGACAACCCATGTCAGAATTCAATAACGTAACCATCGTCAAAAAAGCCAATGTCTACTTCGGCGGCAATGTCAGCAGCCGGACTATCAAGTTCGCGGACGGCTCTTCAAAAACTCTAGGCTTCATGTTACCCGGCGAATACACCTTCAACACCGCCGATCCTGAATTAATGGAAATCATCGACGGCGACCTGGATGTTTTATTACCCGGCACAGAATGGCAAAGCATTAAAGGCGGCGAATCTTTCAACGTGCCTGCCAATGCGGCCTTCACGATGAAAGTTAAAACACCTAGCGATTACTGCTGTTCATTCCTCAAATAACGGTGAAAAAAGTCGCTATCTTTGCCGATGTGCAAAATATCTATTACACCTCCCGGCAAAGTTACCAGCGACATTTCAATTACGCTGCATTCTGGACGCAGGCGACCGCCAATCGGGAAGTGGTCGCGGCGTTTGCGTATGCGATCGACAAAGGCGACAGCAAGCAACAGGGATTTCAGCAGATACTCAGGAATATCGGTTTTGAAGTCAAACTAAAGCCTTACATCCAGCGTAGCGACGGCTCCGCAAAAGGCGATTGGGATGTGGGCATCACGTTGGATGCGATCGACTATGCGGCGAAAGCCGATGTGATCGTTTTGTTATCCGGCGACGGCGACTTCGACCTGTTATTGGACAAGGCCCGAACCGTTTACGACGTAACTGCGGAAGTCTACGGCGTCCCGGCGCTGACCGCGCCCTCATTGATTAATTCGGCCAGCCTTTTTATCGCCATAGACGATAAGCTGCTACTGTAAAACACTCGAAGGCTAAAATCTGTTAGAATAGCGCTTTATTTTTCAAATCAAAGCCGTAAAAAATCGCTCAATGGCGCTTAAGTCAACCATCTATAAAGCCGACTGTCAGATTTCAGACATGGACAGGGGCTATTATCAAGCACATAACCTGACCATTGCCCTGCATCCTTCGGAGACCGAAGAGCGGATGATGGCGCGCCTGCTGGCTTTTGTGATCAATGCCGATGAACACCTGCAATTCACTAAAGGCCTGAGCACCGATGATGAGCCCGAACTCTGGCAAAAAAGCCTGACCGACGACATCGAGCTGTGGATTGAAGTGGGCATGCCCGATGAAAAACGCATCCGCAAAGCCTCCAGTCGTGCCGATAAAGTCATCCTTTACACTTACGGCGGACGCAATACGGTCTGGTGGAACCAGATTCAAGCAAAGCTGGAACGCTTTAAAAACCTGACCGTCATTAACCTGCCCAAGGAAGCAACCGACCAACTCGCACCGATGGTAAAGCGCACCATGCAACTGCAAATCAGCATCCAGGACGGGCAGATCTGGGTTAGCGACGATCAAAACACGGCCAACATAGCGCCAGAGGTCTGGCTTAGTTAACGATAGCACCATCAAATACAATGGAACGCAGATGACGCAGATAATTATGATTCAATAAGATTTTTTCTTTAATTATCTGCGTTTATCATATTTATCAGCGTCATCTGCGTTCTATTTTTGCCTTTTACCTTTTTCACCTTAAATTTCGGAACAAAAACTTGATCTCTACAGCTAACATCACCATGCAGTTCGGGGCTAAACCCCTGTTTGAAAACGTCTCAGTCAAATTCGGCGACGGCAACCGTTACGGCCTGATCGGCGCGAACGGCTGCGGCAAATCGACCTTCATGAAAATATTGAGCGGCGACCTGGAACCCTCAGCGGGCAACGTCAGCATCAGCCCCAACGAGCGCCTGGGTAACTTGCGCCAGGATCAATTCGCCTATGAAGACCAACGCGTGCTGGACGTGGTGCTGATGGGCCACGCCGAGATGTGGGCGGCCATGTCCGAGCGCGACGCGATCTACGCCAACATGGAAGCTACCGAAGACGACTACATGCATGCCGCCGAGCTTGAATCGGTGTTCGCCGAATACAACGGCTATACCGCCGAAGCCAGAGCCGGTGAGCTATTGCTGGGCCTGGACATTCCTCTGGAACAACATAACGGCCCGATGAGCGCCGTTGCTCCCGGCTGGAAACTGCGAGTATTGCTCGCGCAGGCCTTGTTTTCCAATCCCGACATCATGCTGCTCGACGAGCCTACCAACAACCTGGACATCAACACCATCCGCTGGCTTGAAGACATCCTGAACCAGCGCAATTGCACGATGATCATCATCTCGCATGATCGTCACTTTTTAAACAGCATCTGCACCCACATGGCCGATATGGATTACGGCGAACTGCGCGTTTATCCCGGCAACTATGACGACTACATGATAGCGGTTACCGAGGTTCGCGAACGCCTGCTGGCCGGAAACGCCAAGAAAAAAGCCCAGATCGCCGAACTGCAAACCTTCGTCAGCCGCTTCTCGGCGAATGCGTCCAAGGCCAAGCAGGCTACCTCGCGCGCCAAACAACTGGATAAAATCAAACTGGATGAAGTCAAACCATCAAGCCGGGTTAACCCGTTTATCCGTTTCGACCAAACCAAAAAACTGCACCGTTTAGCGTTGGAAGTTGAAGGTTTAAGCAAAGGGTACGACGAGCAACCGTTATTCAAAGACCTAAACCTAATGGTTGCCGTCGGCGAGCGCGTTGCAGTCTTGGGCCCTAACGGCATCGGCAAATCGACCCTGCTGCGCACCTTGGTCGGCGATTTGACTCCGGATGCCGGTGTTGTTAAATGGTCAGAAAATTCGGAGGTAGGCTACTATGCTCAGGATCATACCGAAGACTTCGCCGAAAACCTGACTCTTATCGAGTGGATGGGGCAATGGCGCAAGGAATCGGACGACGACCAAGCCATACGCGGCACCTTGGGCCGCTTATTGTTCGGTGCGGACGACATCAACAAATCCGTTAAAGTCATCTCCGGCGGAGAGCAAGGCCGCATGCTGTTCGGCAAGCTGATCCTGCAAAAGAACAACATCATGGTGCTGGATGAGCCGACCAACCATTTGGACATGGAATCGATTGAATCGCTGAATACCGCGCTGGAAAATTATCCCGGCACCTTGATATTCGTCAGTCATGACCGGGAGTTTGTGTCGTCGCTGGCGACAAGGATTATTGAACTAACCCCGAACGGGATTGTTGATTTCAACGGTAATTATGAGGATTATTTGAGCAGTCAGGCTTCGTAACCGATCTGAATCGCGCACATCCAAAGCCAGCTTTGGACTCCTAATACCGGAGTTCAAAGCTTGCTTTGAACCTTGCGATTCTACAGCACGCTTTACTAATTGTGAGGAAGTAAACGTCAGCGAGGGTAAGTTAACGTATTCCCCATCAAATCGGAAACAGCCCTGTCCGCCACGCCGACTACCCTGATATTGTGTTTAACAATGCCGGCATAGTTTTCATGCAAATGACCGTGGAAGATATTTTTTACCCCCATCGCGGCAGCAAGATCGCCAATCACGTCAAAGCCGTGCCGGTGAGATCCCGGCGCTTCATGAGTCACCAGAATATCGGCTTTCAACGTCTTTAATGCCTCAAACTCATCATACCAAATCGCCGCCTTGTATTTTAATGACATGGCCGTATGCCTAAGATTGACTGGCTGATTATGCAGATAATGCTGTTTGTCGCGCCATTTTGGCTTTTGCGGCGGATACCAGACCCGGCCCAGAAAAATACCGCCTAACCCGGCAATTCTAAGGCCTGCTATTTCCGTTACTTTCAAGTGCAAACCGTTATCGGCCAGGGCTGAATCAAACAGATGCTTATGCTTGCTGGGCGTTTCAAAATCATGATTCCCGGCAATCCACCAGATTTGGGTTAAGCCGACAATTTCCTGCAAACAGGCTTCCAAGGGCATTTCCAAGTCATAATCGCCCAGCAACACGACGGCTTCGGGTTTGTATTGATGCACTGCCGCAATCAGTGGTTTGAAATCTCCGTGCGGATCACCTGCAAATAAAATCTTGTTCTGTGGGTTCAAATGGTTACTCCTGTTAACTGGAACCTGACCCTAGTGTTGAAAATAACAACGTTTTATTTGCGTTGTTTCGTGCAGGTTTAATAATTCCCCCCGATTATAGACAAAAGTCGCCTTGATTAATATCAGGGCTTTTGAAAGCCGTAAGATATATTAGCCTCTGCGCCAATCATGATAACGAGCAACACACCACAACAGGCCCTTTGACGCATGGTTACGCTTCCAGACTCCGGCTGCATATTTGTTGGCTTCCGATAGCGTTGGATAAATATGGATAGTGCCCAACAGCTTGTTCAAGCCGATATTGTGCTTCATCGCCAGCACAAACTCGGCGATTAATTCCCCTGCCTGTTCACCAACGATGGTCACGCCGAGAATCCGGTCTTTTCCCGGTGCAGTTAAAACTTTGACTAAGCCGTGCGCTACGCCGTCGGCAATCGCACGATCCAGGTCGTCAAGATGATAGGTGCTGACTTCATAGGCAATACCCTTGGCTAAGGCATCCTGCTCATTCAGGCCGACTCTGGCAACTTCGGGATCGGTAAAGGTTGCCCAAGGAATCGCCGAATAATCGGTACGGAATTTTATGAAACTGCCGAACAGTGCATTCACCGCCGCATACCAAGCTTGGTGAGCGGCGACATGGGTAAACTGAAACGGGCCGGATACGTCACCGCAGGCAAATATGTTCGGGTAATTGGTCTGTTGAAAATCATTTGTTTCAACAGTGCGACTGGTCGATATTTCGACGCCCAGCTGTTCAAGGCCGTAACCCTGAGTATTGGCAACCCGGCCGATCGCCACTAATACCTGATCGAAAGGAATACGCTGCTCCTTACCGTCATGCTCGGCAAGCAAGATTTTCTCGCCGTTCTCGACAATAAATCCTTTGGCGGTATGGCCGACAAGTACGTTAATGCCTTCCAGGCGGAACTTCGCCATCACGGCCTCGGAGACTTCGGCATCTTCCCTGATCAACAACCGCGGCAACATTTCGACCTGCGTAACCTTGCTGCCTAACCGGGCAAAGCTTTGCGCCAATTCGCAGCCGATAGGCCCGCCGCCGAGTACGACCAGCCGCTTGGGCAATTCGCGCAAGTCCCAAACAGTGTCGGAAGTCAGATAATCGATGTCCTCAATGCCGGGAATCGGCGGGACGAATGGGCGCGCTCCGGCGGCAATAACGATGGAACGCGTGGTGATGATGCGGGACTCGCCACCTGTTTTAACCTGAACCTCCCAGGGTGAAATAATCTCCGCATCACCCTCGATGACCTCCACGCCAAGGTCTGTGTATCGTTGCACAGAATCATGCGGCTCGACGGTTTTAATAACCGATTGCACACGATTCATCACATCGGCGAAATTCACTTTGGCATCGGCTTTCTTGATACCGAAATCGGCACACCGGCGCATCTGGGCCAGCAACCTCGCGGAACGGATTAAGGCTTTGGACGGCACGCAACCGGTGTTCAGGCAATCGCCGCCCATTTTATGTTTTTCAACCAAGGTGACTTTGGCTTTGACAGCGGCGGCGATATACGCAGTGACCAAGCCACCTGAACCCGCGCCTATCACCACGATGTTGTTGTCAAAGCGCGCGGGTTTGATCCATTGCGCATAGACCTTGTTTGCCTTGATCGCTTCGACGACTTTATTAGCCAGCAACGGAAAAATGCCCAGCAAAGCAAAAGAACCGATTAAGCCGGGCGACAAAATACCCGACAAGGACTCCAGCTTGCCCAGCTGAGTCCCGGCATTCACATAAACCACGGTGCCCGCCAACATACCCAGCTGGCTGACCCAATAGAACGTCTGCGTTTTCAGGCTGGTCAAACCCATAACCAGGTTAATCACAAAAAACGGAAAAACCGGCACCAATCTCAGCGTAAACAGATACAGCGCGCCGTCCCTGTCCATGCCTTTATTGATGACATTCAGGCGGTCGCCAAAACGGGATTCCACCGCATCGCGAAACAAAAAACGCGCCGACAGAAAAGCCAGCGTTGCGCCGATCGTGGAGGCAAAGGATACGATCAGCGTCCCCCACAGTAAACCGAACACAGCGCCACCGGCCAGGGTCAGAATGGTAGCGCCCGGCAGAGACAAACCGGTCACCACGATATAAATCAACGCATAGATTACAACCGCCAAAACGGGGTGGTTGCTGCGATAAGTGTCGATAGCCGCTTGCTGCGCCTTGAGTGTTTCCAGCGTTAAATAGTATTGCAGATCAAAGATAAAAAATGCCGCTATCAGGGTGACGATAACAGCCAGCAGCACCCAACGTGACAAATCTGTCTGGAACAGATTTGCATTTACCCGAAGGGCATCAGGCCGGACAGTCTGACGTGAAAAACTCATACCCTATTCTCCTTGCCGATTTGAGACATGTTAACAGGAATTTCTCATGGCCTTGATTTATATACAAAAAACAAATTGTCATAGATATATACGCAAGCTGTATCGCCGTCATTCCGGCAGGGATTGCCGGAATCCAGAGCACAGGGATGTGAACAATCGATCAAAAAGCAGCGTCATGCGACTAGGTTCAAACTTAATCCGCCAAGCGCTTACCAATACGGTAGTAAGCATCTTTAAGTTCCTCGCCAACTATCTTAGCCTTGGCAATAAAGTCCTCAGAGGTCTCCACAGACTCATCCGCTATTTCAGCAGCTTTAATCTTTAAACGGTGCCATTGTTTTTCGGCTTCCTCAAATTCTTGCTTGGCCTCCATCGAAGCCAGATGCATTTTTAAATTGATTTCATCGCGCTCTATTTGCAGCTTATCCAATAAATTTTCGAAATCTTCTTTTATAGCCATGACTCACCTCATTGTTATCGATTAACTTAAAAACCCAGTTGATATTGCATAACCATTTGTAGCATAGAGAAATCACAGACTTCAATCAATAAGTAGTACCACCGATCAGGCGGGGTCACCAAAATGCCGTATAGCTCACATTACCTAGGTTTCCTGTGTTTTTTTACTTCGTGATTTAATAAAATTGTAACCATTTACTGGTATAGTATCGCAGTTAACCGAGCGTCCGAATATCACCCCCATAAACTGAATTTTTATGATACACGAACTTTTATTATTACGACATGCCAAATCGGATTGGTCGGTTGAGATGGATGATTTTTCCCGCCCTTTGAAAAAACGCGGACGCCGCGCTGCCAAGCGAATCGGTCGCTGGTTATATGAACAGCGTTTGATACCTGACACCATACTCAGCTCTCCGGCGACACGCGCCCTGGAAACTGCGCAGCGGGTTTGCAGGCAACTGGATATAGACGAGTCGGCTATAGTCTGCGACCCGCGTATTTATGAAGCGGACGCCCAGACCTTGCTTGCCCTATTAACAACCGGCGGCCATCAACGCCGCGTACTGTTGGTCGGTCACAACCCCGGCCTGGAAGACCTGCTGTTAAAATTAACCCCTCATACGATTCCGTTATCGGCTAACGGAAAATGCCTGCCTACCGCCGCTTTGGCCCACCTCACCTTTGATGGCGACTGGACAGAACTGGCCGAAGGCAGCGCCAAATTGGTCACGCTGATTCGCCCGGATAGCCTGCCTACCTGAACAAATAAAAGTTTAAAAAACGGGAATACCTTAATGTTAAGACTATTCGATTTCGACAAAGGTCGACTCAAAGAACAAACGCCGCCTGAAGATCAGATCAAACAAGCGGTCGCCAAAGCCGCCTGGATCGACGCCCACGACCCCAGCGATACTGAGCGCGCCCAGCTGCAAGCATTCCTGCGCACCACACTGCCCGAATCGGATGACGTGGAGGAAATCGAGTCCTCCGCGCGCTACTTTACCGACAACACCGGCGTCCATGTGCGCTCGTTGTTTCTGGCCCAAAGCGAAGGACGGCACAGCACCGCAACCGTCGCCTTCATCTTGCAGAACGACCGGTTAATCACCCTGCGCGAAGGCGCGCTGGCCGATTTTCGCCTGCTGCGTATGCGCGCCCGCCATGGACAGGTAGCGGCGCATTCACCGCAAGAATTGCTGGTGCTTATCTTCGAGCAAAAAGTGGAAAACCTCGCCGATGCGCTGGAAGACATTCATCGTAAACTGGAAGACGTCAGCTACCTGGTGCTGGAAGAAATAGACTCCGACCTTGAGAATGCCATCGATCAGCTGGCCAAACTGGAAGACAGCAACGGTAAAATCCGGCTATGTCTGATGGATACGCAACGTTCCATATCCTTTCTGCAACGGCATTTACGCGACCACCCCGAGTTGCAGGAAACGGCACGGGAAATCATGCGCGACGTGGATACCCTGATGTCGCATACCACGTTCTTGTTCGATAAAATCAACTTCTTGATGGACTCGACCCAAGGCTTTATCAACATCACCCAGAACAAGATTATTAAAATCTTTTCGATTGCCGCCGTGGTCTTTCTGCCCCCCACCCTGGTCGCCAGTATTTACGGGATGAATTTCCAGCACATGCCGGAACTCAACTTGCAGCTGGGTTATCCCGGCGCGCTGGGATTGATGCTGCTGTCGGGGATTGCGCCTTATTGGTTTTTTAAGCGGAAGGGGTGGTTGTAAAGTTGTTGAGCGGTTTAATAACCCGGTTGAAATAATTCAATAGCCGTAGGGTACGCTGTGCGTACCTTTTGGCATTCAATGGTACGCAGACAGCGTACCCTACACAGCTTTTAGCCAATCCGCCCAGATCAGTTTTCAGCCTCGGACAAATCGACACGCTCGAAACACACCTCGTCCAATTCAGGCAGCTCATCATACTCTTCCGGTTAAATGACATGGGCATCAACCTTACTCAAATCGCTTCCGATATTTGCGGATTTCGTGTTCATTGGCTTTCCCAATTACATGACTGCGAGAATATCAAGCCGTTTGAATCTCGCTATCTTCAAAGCTAATGGAGATTTTTTGCCAATAGCGGCAGCGGCTTTGGTCAGAATTGCAAAGGTAACAGAATGGCAATTTGGATCGGGAAATCAATGTTTGGTTTGCATTAATCAAGATTAAGTAATGAGTTCACCTATCTTTTGAAGCTTTTAAATATTTTTTGCAAAGCTACAGAAGCTAACGTATAAAGGGAGTAGCCTTGGATAGTGAGCACCAGACGTGGTTATTTTGTGTATTTAATGCCTAAGCCACAAACTGTTTTTTGTTAGCTAATCTGAGGTTACGTTTAAGAGCATTTATTTTTAAATAATCATTAAGGATATAACCATGTCTTGCACAAAAACAAGTAGAACACACAAGATAAAATTGAGCGTTATTACGCTCACTCTGAATGTTATGTTTTTTTCAGCACCACTGTCTGCCGCAACGCCGGTGACTGAATGTAAATACAACACCTTTGGCCGAACCGTTGATGGTTCAAACTTTTGGAATACGGTCGGTCAAAATGCCTCCAGCGTTCAGATCGCAGAAATTAACTGTGAAATAGATCAATTTTCACTCAATAATTTTCTCTATCTGGTGGGTGATGATGGTAGTGGACATCCTCGCTTTATGAATTACACGCCTTGGTATAACCTATTCCCCAAAAAAGGCGCACCTGTCGTTTCAACGTCTTACAATGCGTTGCAGAGTACTTATTTAAATAAGTCGGCAAATCAAGAGCAGGCGGGAGATGCCTTCCACTTACTGGATGTTAATAACAATACAACCAGTTATGACCTACGGGTCAACCAAACATTTTTTGATTACGTCAGCAGCAACAAGATTTACACCAAAACGGCTATGAAAGCCCAAAAAGCCGCTTTTAATAAAAATAGTGCTAAGAATGGAATTTGGTTGCCGCCAACAAATACCGATGCATCCAAACCGGGGGCAGTTGAAATAAAAACCTCCTGGCGTGACTTTGGTGATGCCTCTAAAAACCTCTGCCCAAGCGATATTATGCATTGTGAGACAGATGCAAAGGGTAATGCTTGGGGTTTGGTCGGGATGCATCTAGCACAAAAAACCATTGATCATGGCGAACTTATCTGGGCAACCTTTGAGCATGTGGCTAATAGCCCTGATTGTGAGTCTGGCTCAAGTAACCCAATCGGTAAAAACCCAGTTGACCCAATGAAGCCAGGGCAGACTATTAATGCGAATAAAAATATTCCTGAGCTGAGTGATGTAACGGGGTGGAGTTATTTTAATTATGGTAGTTATACGACTACCGGCGGTAAAGGCAACAGCTGCCCTTACCCAGGCCAGAAAAATGGTGAACAAGAACTGTGTTTAAAATCACCTGGGTCTGCGAAGACTGGCTGGAATCAAGTCAACGTGTGCCGCACCCAAGCTCTGCCTGTGGTTACAGATAGCAATAAGGTTTGCGAACAATCCATGTCTGACTCGACTAATTTAACCACAGTAGCCTGTCTTAATAATAGCTTGTCAAAGAGTTTTCCCTCTTCGCTGGCTACAAAATGGCAGTATTACCAGTTGGTCGGCATGGAGTGGTTGTTTAATGGCTTGACTTCCGCTGGAGCGGTTACCACCGGGTGCTTTACTTATGATGAGAATAATGGAAAAAATGCTTGTCCTAAATACAAACCAGGAAGCGCTCCTAATTATGGCCGATCAGGCTCAACTAAGCTGGCAAACACCACCATGGAAACCTGGATGCAGGCTAATGTGTATCTAAATAAAGATACCTCGGCAACGGATTGTTTAGCCTGCCATCAACCTCAAACAACAACATATCAAGGGGATATGTCGCATATCTTTGATAGAATCAGTCAGGATTAATTGACTAAATGCGAAATTGACCAGCTCCCACGAAAGCAGTGGGAGCTGGTAACGGTAAACAGGCACGTTGCTGTACGAGGAAAACATGCAAAAATGGCACTAGAACGAGCTTCAGCTCCCTATGATGCATTAGCCCTCCTCGGGCGCTTTTAGCTAAGAATCGAGAATCCCGCGATTCGCTAACAAAGCCAGCCAGAGGTAAGTCAAGTAGAGGGCGTTCGCCCTCTACCCCAAACGAAACAATTCCTTGACTAACAACTCAACGCCCCAGGTTACAACTAAAGCCAAAACAGACATAGCCAATGATGCGGTCACTATGTTGAGATTGTTCAGTGCGAATTTGTTCATGGCAATTAACCCTTGCTAAATGATTCAAAGGGTATTCTGAGCCAGCCTCGTTAAAGTTTGATGACACAGCTATAAAGCGCTTATTTACTGCAACGCATCAATCGCCAACCGGCCCAGCTGAGTATGATGCAGGATTTTGGCAAAAGGCCCCATGGTTTGCTCCTCGCCCTTTACAAAAACGAACACCGGTGTGCTGGTATGGGTTCCGGTCGCCCAGACTACCTGCTGACTGGCGGAAACGGCCTGCGCCAACAGGTTTTCGCGATTCTCTTTTTGATAAACAAAAAACGCGCCGTTGACTTCCATTTTAGGCACTGTTTTCTCGCCCAGTGCCGCATGCCCTGCCCGATACAACGGATTGGCTTCGGTAGCCAGGATCTTTACCGCTTGCGTGTCGGTAATCTTAAATTCCGTATTGCGGTTAACCAGTTCGGTCAGTTTTAACGGCGTTTGCTGGTCTTTGGGCAGCCTGTCAAACTGGCTGAAAATATCGTGATAGCTCAGTCGTTGCGCGTAAATTTTGTCCAACACTTCGGGATTGCCGAAATTAAAATTGGGCTGGTACAAGGCCCCATTGGCAAATGCGGTTCCCGGAAGAGCGTGCGGCTTGGGGATGTCTACGCCGGAATAACTAAAGCCGAAGCCGCCGGTTTCATGATCGGCGGTGACTATAATCAGCGTGTCCGGCCGGTTTTCCGCCCAATCCAGCACCGCATTCAAGGTGTCGTTGAAGCGCAGCATTTCATGCAACAACAGGCCTGTGTCATTGCGGTGCGCGGCCCAATCGATTTGCCCGGATTCGATCATCAAGAAAAATCCCTGCTCGTTGCGGCTTAGAATCTCCAGAGCTTGCACCGACATTTCCTTTAACGTCGGCTGGACATGCCCCGTATCCGCACGGTTTTGAGTTTCAATAATGCCATTAGCCATGCCGGACTCTGCGAACAAGCCCAGCGTTTTGCCGGTAGCCTGCTGCAACTGGGCCTTATTGAACGCCAGCGTGTAACCTTGTTGCTGTGCGACAGTTAACAGGTTTTTGCCGTCCTTGCGGGCTGATTTGATCTCAATGCTATTGCCGGTCATCTGTGCCAATTCCCGGTGCAGCGCCGAGTTTTTATCATTGGCCTGCTCGGGCAACCAAGAGTTTAAACCGCCCGAGAACATCACATCCGCCCCGGTTGCCAGCAAGTCTTCCGCAACGCTGTTTTCCTGGCTGCGGTGCGTCTGGTGCGCAGCAAAGGCGGCGGGAGTTGCGTGGGTGATGCGCGTATCCGAAACCAGGCCGGTCGCCTTGCCCATGCGACGGGCTTTTTCGATGATGTTTTCCTGGGGATTGCCGTCTTTATCCAGACCCAGCATTTCCGCACCGGCAAATTTTCCGGTTGCCAGTTGCGTTGCCGATGCGGCGGAATCGGTCACCAGCGTATCGGCGGCATAGGTCATCGAGATGCCCAGCCTGCCCTGCTCCATCATCCGGTCTAATGCGGTAGTGCGATTGGCGATAACGCTGTGCGGGGCTTGTCTGGCATAAGACAGCAATAAGCCGACCTGCTGCGGCCCCATGCCATCGCCGATAATCATGATCACGTTTTTGACCTTGGCGGCCTCGGACTTGACGCTGTCTGCGGCAGTGCAACTCAGCAGCGCCACACTAATCAAACAATAAGCCCAGCTTTTCCGCATTAGTATTTTCATATCAGCTCGTTTTGTGTAACCCAGATGGCGCATTGTAGCTCAAAAACAAGCATCAGGAGTTTTGCGCCGTGTAATGTTTGCCGGATGCTTGCAACCAACATATTTTTGCTTAATCGATAACAACCAAGAATAACCGTTTGAGCCTTCTCGATGACTTTGCGATGTAAGGAGCTCATTTCAACAGTGGTCGCACCTGATAAGTAATGGCACCTATTGATTGAGTTAGTTAATCTTACTACTGTAGATAGTCAGTGATGATGTTATTGCTTCCCGACAATTGGTCCGCATAAAATTGATAGTGAGCATCAACACTCTTTTTCGTTCCGTTGTTCTAAATCCTATTTCCGAATATTCAGTAAATTTTAAACAAAAGAGCATTTAATGAATAACTCGATAAAATTTGTTGTCTCTTATCCTCAAACTAATTGGGACTATGTAAAGTTCAGATTAAACAGAATAATTAGAGGCGAAGATCGTTCTAATGATGTTTTCAGCGGCTCGCCGGGCGGAAAAATTGAACTGTTTGAACATAATGGCGAGCTGGGCGGCATTAAATCATTGGGCAGCTATCATCCAGTCAAACCTTTTGGCATGCAGTATGTTGCCGGCGAAGGGTTGTATTTTATTACCGGGCTGCCGTGTTGCAAAGACGGTGTTGCAGGAGATGAGCATATTGTCAGGCTCAATGATAAGGGCGTAATCGATCTGGAAATACATAGCCCATTACTCACTCAGGTTCGCTCATTACATCGAACCGAACGGGGCTTATTAGTTACTGCCAGCGGCATTGATGCATTATTAGAGTTCGATTTAAGCGGCAATCTTATTTGGTCATGGTGGGGCACAGAGCAGGGTTACAACCAAGCCTATGGCGGCGGCACGCGAGTAATTGACAAGCAACAGGATCATAGACTTAAAAACTATCCCGGCCGATTGCAAACAACCCATCTTAACTCGGCCATTGTCGATCCTTATGATCCGACAAAAATCCTGACTATTTTATTTTATCAAGGGGCAGTTGCTAGAATTGATAGAGCGACATTAAAGCATGAGATTGTAATCAGGGACTTGAATGGTGCGCACCACATTCGGCCTCATTCCACTGGCTATATGTTATCAAACTCACGCAAAGGCGAAGTATTGCTGTTTGATAAAAACTTTATTCTTCAAAAAAAGATTCCCGGCACAAATCGTTATTATCCGGTCAAATGGGTGCAGGATGCAATTGAAACACCCTTTGGCACGCATTTAATAGCCGATTGTAATTCGTTTAAGTTGCGCGAACGCAATCACGAAGGGATAGAAAAAAACTATAACACGCGCATGCCAAACCGAATTTTCCAAATTGAACCAGTGGCAGACAGCTTTTCTTTTCCCACCTGACGTAGGAAAGCTACCTTCATCCCGCGAAACCGGGCTGGTCTCTTATAAGATAATCAAGCCGAATCTAGCCAATCCCTGCGCAATAATGACCAGCGTCATGGTTAAAAGGTCAGGACAAGAACCAGCTTAAATGACAATGATATAAAAACTACCGTTTTTGATAAGGGCTGTCCGGCGCGAAACAAAACCGGCAGGCAAAAAAAAGGGTTATCATTTCTGATAACCCTTTCAATTAATGGCGTCCCCAGGGGGGTTCGAACCCCCGTTACCGCCGTGAAAGGGCGGTGTCCTAGGCCACTAGACGATGGGGACTAGAACTATTCAATCAAATTTTTTGGTGGAGCCACGCGGGATCGAACCGCTGACCTCAACACTGCCAGTGTTGCGCTCTCCCAATTGAGCTATGGCCCCTAAGCTGAGAACCGGCATTCTACAGCAATTAGCCTTCGAGTCCAAGACTAATTTAAATTTTTTATATGACTTATGGCTCGCTGTATTCTGGTCAGGGTTTTTTCTTTGCCCAGCAACGACAAGGTTATATCGATCGCCGGCGAAACCGCCGAGCCGCAAACTGCGACTCGCAAAGGCTGAGCCACCTTGCCCAGACCCAGCGCCATGGTTTCGGCCAGATTCAGCACAATCTGATGCAAGGCCTCGCCATTCCATTCGGTCACCGCTGCAAATTCATCGTGCAACCTAGCCAAAACCTCATCCGAACCGGGGGTAAAATTCTTTTTGGCGGCTTTTTCATCATACGCTTCAAAATCCTTGTAGAAATACAGGCTGGCGGCGGCCATTTCTACCAGTGTTTTGCAGCGTTCCCGTTGCGCCTTGACCATCTCGACCAGACTGGGGCCTTCGGTAGGATCGATGCCCAACTCACCCATGTGCCAGCTTAAATGGCGCGCCACATGAGCCGGATCGCTGTTCATGATGTACTGATGATTCAACCACAGCAGCTTTTCGGTGTTGAACGCGGATGCCGACACATTGACATTTTCCAAGTCAAAATGCTCGACCATTTCATCAATCGTAAAAATCTCCTGATCGCCATGCGACCAGCCCAGCCGTACCAGATAATTCAGCAAAGCGTCGGGTAAATAGCCGTCGTCGCGAAACTGCATCACGCTGACCGCACCGTGGCGTTTCGACAACCTCGCGCCGTCCGGCCCCAGTATCATCGGCAGATGCGCGTATTTGGGCAATTCCGCGCCCAAGGCTTTGAGAATATTCATCTGCCTGGGCGTGTTATTGATATGGTCGTCGCCGCGAATGACATGGGTAACTTTCATATCCATGTCGTCAACCACGACCGTCAAATTGTAGGTCGGCGTACCGTCGCCCCGGGCGATAATCAAATCGTCCAGTTCTTTATTGGCAACCACAATGTCGCCCTTAATCAGGTCGGGTATGGTTACTGCGCCGTCAACCGGATTCTTAAAGCGGATCACCGCCTCCCGGTCACCTTTAGGGCCAGTAATATGCCGGCATTTGCCGTTATAGCGGGGCTTTTCCTTGTTAGCCATTTGCTCGGTGCGCAATTGCTCCAGCTCGTCTTTACTGCAATAGCAATAATAGGCGTCGCCCTGATCAAGCAGCTGCTGGATAATTTCTTTATAGCGGTCGAAATGGTGGGTTTGGTAAAACGGGCCTTCGTCGTATTCCAGCCCCAACCAAGTCATGCCTTCCAAAATGGCATCGACCGACTCCTGCGTGGACCGCTCAAGATCGGTGTCCTCGATCCGTAAAATAAACTTCCCGCCATGCTTGCGCGCATAAAGCCAGGAAAACAAAGCGGTGCGGGCGCCGCCTACATGCAGATAACCCGTTGGACTCGGGGCAAAACGTGTTTTTATAGTCATTTGATAGTATTTGGTTAGTAAAATTCTGCTGGGACTTTGCTTGGCGGCACCTTTTCGCGCCACCCTGCGGCTATTTTAACATCGTTTTTCACACCCAATCCTAAAGTTAAGATGCAATCGATGCTAAGTTTTTTCCATAAGTGTTTCCACTGATTTTATAACCCGCATGTTTCTTATACTATGGAGTCGTTATTAACATCCCAACTGATTATTTTAGGATTATCTAATTAAAATTTAAGGCAATACTAAGATCAACACGACGGCTACTGAATAACATTGCGTTATCTTAAACGACTTGTTAACTGGGAGATCTCCATGAAAAAAACACTTATCATTGCGGCAGCAATTGCAAGCTCACTTATCTCAGGTTGCGCCTCGCAACCGCTGAGCACTTTTGACATATTTCACGCTCACGATCTAAACGGTTTGGTATCCTCAGGACAATATGTACAAAAAGCCGATAACTTCTTTGTCCTTAATGATTCCTCATTATCAATGGACGAAGATTATCTCGGCGCAGGCTACCCGGCCCAGCCCAGTCCTAACAAACTATCTGTTGAAAAAGAAATCCTGAACCGGATCAACCTGACCATCCCTGATCTAAAGCTGACATCAAGCATTCGCAGCTTTGGTTTCGGCCCCTGTCTGGACTGGGGCTTCACCCAGCTTAACCAAGCGCCGGGCCCCTACTCAAAATCAGCTTTCGGCAGCGGCGTAGATACGCTAACCTGTGCAAGTGGTGGCACACCGTTGGATACCGGAGTTAAGGAAACAACCAAAGACTTATCAACCACGGCCGGCAACATCGCCGTTTTGATACTCAGCGATGGCGAAGTGGACACTGACCCTGTCCCCGCAGTTCAAGCCATGAAACGACAGTACGGCGACAAATTATGCGTTTATACAGTCTGGGTAGGCAATGACAAGGATATATACGGCCAAGCCGCATTAAATCAACTTGCAGACATTACCGGTTGCGGCTTTGGTATCACGGCCGAACGAATTTCCACCACCGCCGGCATGGCCAATTTTGTGCAAAGGATTTTCTTAAAAGATAACACGCCATTACCATTACCTGCTGCCGATTGCTCAACGCTGGATAATGATGTTGATGGCATCAACAATTGCACCGATAAATGCCCAATCACCCCAAAAGGCGCTCAAGTTAATCAATTTGGCTGCTGGATTGTTGGTATAAAATTCGACAACGATAAAAGCAACATCAAACCCCAGTATTATCCTGAACTTGATAAAGCAGCTATCGTCATCAAAGACAATCCCGACGCAAACATTGAAGTGCAAGGCCACACCAGCAGCACAGGCACCGCGGCTTACAACCAAAGATTATCCGAACGCCGCGCAAAAGCAGTTAAAGATTATTTAAGCCGAAACACTCACGCAAAGGGATTAACCGCCCGAGGCTACGGTTTAACCCGGCCTATCGACACCAATGAGACTGAAGAAGGTCGCGCCAACAACCGCAGAGTGCAGTTGGAAGTGCTTAAATAACTTTATCTGATAAAGCTAAATCGGAAATGCTTGAGCTCGTAGGATAGTAGATCAACGCAAAAGCCATCGCATAGAAACTGAATTACGATGGATTTCGGCGCCTCTACTCATACTACGCGCAGATCAGCAGCCTACGCCGCAAATTGGCTTTTTATGCTCCAGAAACTTTCCCGATTCGGGGTGTGATTTGTTGGGATTACGTTGCAGACCGTAAGGGCTTGGTGATAATAGCCGGGGATGGCAGTAATGAGCCGTATACATCGAGTATTGCCCCCGGGCCAGTTCCTGTCCGGGGGGCAACACGCCACATCCATTTACAGCACCAAAACAGTAGGAACAAGAGTGAATTTTATCGCTGTGGACTCTGGCCCCACACCGCCACCGCTGATAATAATATCAGCAACGGAGATACCAATAAGATTCAGTTCAGTCAGGTATTGCACGGTGACGTTTGAATTCATCGCAGTGCCTTCAACCACCTGAGACACAGATCCGATGAGCAGTACCGGCTGGAATTGGAAGTTCGCTTTAGAACCGGGCGCTATATTTACCTTGGAGGCCAACAAACTACCTCCGCGGTAAACCTGCGCATCCATGGAACCTTTTGTCAGGCTGTTCCACACTTCCACATCAACCGGATTAACAGCGGACACAGCAGAGGATCTCAGCTCATGACCTGATAGCGTATTAACCATCTCGTAGGCAGAACCTTTCTTCGCTGGAATGACCCGCATATAGTTACCATTGGCATCCTTCGCACCTACATAAAATTCCTGGGGATAGGTGAACGGATGGTTACTGCCATTACCCAAGCTTTGGATAACCTTCCACGCTACGGATTGGATGCCCGAATCAGGGCTTATGTTCTTCTGAAATATCACATAGTCACTGTTACTTGCATCCTCTGAGAGATTAGTGAGATTTAATTTTATATCAGCCATGTTTTTTTCCTTCACTTTAGCGGGATGGAGTTTACACCCCATCCCTAATGTTTTTTTACGATGCATGAGCTAAGAATCTGCACTTAACCAACGCAAAACCTTTCAGCGGAGACAACATGCCCCGTCCGGCGGGAAGTTTTGGTTCAATTAATGTGCGTACACTATCTCAAAGTGCTGCGGTGTAGTTAAGATGATATTATTGCCGCCGGGGTAAGTTGCCGTTAAGGAGACGCCATCGGCAACCACCCATTCCCCCACGCGAGTGTACACAAGCTTGTGGTAAGTAATACTTGCTATAGCTTCTGTTGCGATACCTGTAGCTCCACCGAGTATTTCTATACTCCCTGGATTTATGGTCATTGGATCGGCCTGGGCGTTGGTTACATTATTAGACATAATTTTAGTTTCCTTGGGTTATAGAGTATTTTTGATCTAACTTCAGTTTGATTATCACTGCGTCGTGATGTGTTAAACGCAGTGATGCGCATAAATATCAATATTCAAATCGAACAATGCGTTTTTAAGCCAGGGGGTCAATCAAGTCCCACTGGAAATCAAGGGTATTTGCAAAACAGAGCCTTGTGCATTTCTAGTCTGTATAACGTCTACCCCATATGTCAGGTTGATATACAAGAAAGTTGAGGTCTTTGAACTCTGAAGCGGACGAAACTCCATCGTCCCGTTAACCGTAGACGACCCGATTACCGGAACTACAGTTTGCTTTGGGCTGGTAGCGGAGGGCGGTACAAATGGGAATGTGAATGCCGGAGCCGGATAGACATAGGGGACTGTCGTTGGCGGAATGGCCGCAGCGCCGACGGTGTAATCAGACAAGGTGACAACGACGCTGGTTAACGCATGGGACTGCGGGTCATAGGCAGGCACGGCGACCAAACTCACCAGCTTGTCGTCAGAAGCCCAGGTATAATCTTGCGCCTGCAATACAGCCCCGTATAGCGCAGAAAAAACCAATAGCAGTATTTTAAATGATATTTGCGGTTTCATAGTAAATCCTCATCATGGTGGTTAATACATAAAAAACGGAACAGATTTATTTGAGTCGTCCTGATTTGCAGTATCCAATCCGCAGGAGCAATGGATTTCATTTCCTAGGGTATTGACTTAGGTTATACACTGCCTACGGAACTCCATCAGAATCAATATTCAAGCAATAAAAACAGATCGCTTTGATTGGTTTGGCTCCACTCAAGCATCTCAAGAGCATCAAAAAGTGCGCCTTTAAGCAAAGCATGTGGCGTACTTTGCCGTTCTGCGGCATAACCCGCCAAGGCGTCAAATGCAGAAGTTATAAGTCCTGTGGGGTTGTCCAGCATCTTGATCAAATCCAAAATCGACGGAACGATTCCAGCACAATGTTCAGCCGATAACCAGCCGCATTCTTCCGGGAACCCAGGAAAGGCATCAACGGCATGCGGTAGCGTCTCAGCAAGCAAGACTGCCAAAGGATCGCCAAAAACTATTGCGCGAATATCGCTCTTAGACCACCCCAGAGAAGGAAGGGCCGTCTGTAAAACAAAGTACCCCATCGGTATGCGCTGGCTCAAGTTTGGAGCAGGAACCAAGTGTTCACATAACAGGGTCAAAAAGTCGATATGGGGCTCGGGTTCGTCGATGGCTGTTGAAAAAAGACGTTCCTCATCAATGCGAAGTCCGGCAAATGCCCCAGTATGAGCGGGATGATCAAAACGTAGTGATTTAAATACCTCCTGCGCATGCCTATGCAGGGCGGCAGCATCGAAAGCAGCATCTTTGTAAGCGACCGTACTTACGGTTGCCGCAAGCTGTTCTGCATCGAAACCATAAGCGGTGTGGCGAATTGCCATATTTCCTCCTCTTTACGTTTTAAGTTGGATGCCCCTTAAACCCATAAGAGGCGTTAAAATTATTCGCCAGCGAATTATTTTCCCTGACAATTGCGAAGAACGGAGGTAAACGCAAGCCGTTTCTGGAGTTGGGCTTTTATTCCGTGGGTTACTTCGCTATCTATTGAAACGGCATCTGCAATACCTGTGCGGCAACTATTGTCCTAGTTGCAAGCGGGTGGATTGGGAAGAGCACCATTAACTAAAACACCAGGTACAGCTCGATTCAATATAGCAAAGGCTGAGACAGCTGTCCTTGCCTGCTGATCGTTGATACCAACCGGATGCGTGATGCTCCAATGTCCAGGGGGATTATTATCGAAAGTAGCCGTATACCCAGGCAGCCCAAGTCCAGGCCCTGTTATATCTCCATGCTCACCTGGTTGCGGGGGATTTTGTAGGTTTCCTCCGGTAACATCAAATTGAAAATTACAGGATTTTATCAGTGAGGGTACATTGAAAGTTGAAAGTGTAGAGCCAACTTGGTTTACAGGAGTCCATGTAAACTGACCGGGTGCCAAGCTCGCAAGACCGGTATTTACGTTGGCATCCACACCACGATAAATAGGAACCGCCATTACCGATTGGCATCCTACGAATACGGATACGCCGATGAGGAACGATAAAATCTTTGAATAGGAAAATTTAGTCATGTGATACTCTTTAATATTATATTATCGAAAAATTGAAATATCCTCGCACACGGCGATAAATGCCATCTCAGTAGCTTTATCGAACAGCGCTGTTACAGAATAGGATATTGCCCAAGTACAAAACCGTTGCAATCATCGCGCAAGGGTTTGTTTTTATATAAGCTTTAGCCGAAATCCTAGCCCTCAGGTTTAAGGGTAAATTTTATATGCAGCAAAAACGGCGCTGCCCCGTTATTGCATCCATAACCTGCGAGGTTTTTAGCCTAACAGGAAAGCCTGCAATTCTTGCCACCTCGATCACTAGCCTAAAAAACCAAGCCGGTTTACATAACAGCGATCGTTGCGTTCTTCTATGCCTTCCCGGCATAGAGGTGTATCTATTTTTTTTGCAACCCCGGGCCTCATTACCCCACCACATTCGTCATCTCAAAACGCAAGGCAACTGCATCCTCGCTCCGTCCACCACCCAGCATGATGATGTCCGCACTGACGATCCCATACAGGCAAAACTCCGTGACGGGCGCAGACAAAAATTGTGACGGAATCGCTTCACCCTGCCTAACGCCCGGCATTACCGCCACATAGAGCCGATGCGGCAAATCGAACCTTGCCCACTGCTCGGGAATCACATTACGCTGCTGGGCAACCAAACAACCGGAACGATACAAATTCACATGCACAGCTCCCCGGCTCAAACGGTTTTGCACCCATATTTCCGTTGGAAAACCATCATGCGGTACGACCGACAAGCGTTTTCCATAACGTTGCGGAGCAATATGAAAAACATTGCCCTGACATGCCGCTTGTCGTTCGGAATGGTTTGCGTTCCAGTCGACCATATTGATGTAGGTATCCCAACTATAGGAAATCGGGCAATAATTGCGATACCCACAGCAGCGCACCACCCGCCAAGCAATGCCGCCGCCATGGATGGAGGCGGCATTTTTCTGGAAAAATACGATATTGGACTCGCCTCCGTCGTCGGATAGATTGACAAAACGTAGCTGAGCAGAAGCTGTCACTGGCAAGCCCTATAAAGCTGTCAAAGGGACGTGCAAGATACAGCCTTGCACGTTCTTATTACTGGGAGAGACCAACCCATAGGTCAGGCTTAAAAACAGGAGGGCATGATCCGGTGCATTTTGAAGTAAACGGAATTTAATAAAACCGTCCAATGTAGAACTATCCGTCTTCGGCGTAAGGGGGCTTTCCTTTTCATGTGTTATCTGGCTCAGGGTAAAATCCAGAAGCGTTTTAGCGCCTTCTTTTATCAAGGTATAATCGACAATTGTAACGCCGACGCTTTCTAACGACCCTGTATTGCCGTATACCGGAACCGCTAGAACCTCAATCCCATTATAAGGAGGAACAGTGCCCTGATGCTCTTGCCAATCACCAGACTGCCAACAAATAGGCTCACTCGCCCCCTCCGCATTGGGTATCACCGCCATCCCTGTGGCGGCTGATTCTGTTGATGCTGCATTGGCTGTAACAGCCATTCCTGTGGAGGGCGGTTCTGCTGTTACTGCATTGGTTGTAACAGCCATTCCTGTGGTAGGTGGCGCGATTGCCGCCGACACGACGACCTCATTTTTAGCGGACGAACCGGTTGTCACATTCGTTGACTTATCGTCTGTTGCCATGCATTTCACCTCACGGTTTTTGATTTTCTTATTAAGGAACCTCTGAACAAAATCTTCCAGAGTTTGTCAGAAGCCATCCGCGTTAAATAGGATTTTTCACGGACTTGCTCAGCAATAACTTAGCCCCATCAATAGAAAGTAATTTCTCACTACATCTTAGGCAGCTTTGCATTAACTAAAGTTTCGGAGTTCATTTTCTTCAAAAAGCTATTGTTTTTATTGTCCGACTTAGAAACAAACCGATTAACCTTTCACATTAACCCACGTTTTCCTATAAAACCAATAGGCTACGCGCAAACAATCAGCAAAAATGAACTCCAAAACTTTAGCATTAAATTTAAGGTTATAAACCATAGCCAAAAGACGCCTGAATTTTTCAGCAAATCGAATCGTCCAGGCGTCGCATAACATCGATCTAAATCGACATAGAGCTTGCTGACCTGACCGCTTAAGTAACGTTGGCTAGGGTGAATTTAAACGCTGTAGCGTTCGGACCTGCACCGCCGCCACTTACAATAATGTCAGCACTGGAAACGCCAAGTAAATCCAGCTCAGTCAAGTATTGCACAGTGACATTAGAGTTCATTACCGAGCCTTGAGTTACCTGAGACACCGTGCCGATGAATATTTTCGGCAGAAACTGGAAGTTTGCTTTCGAGCCGGGTGCCACATTTATCTTGGTAGCCAGCAATTTTCCGTCACGGTAAATTTGTGCGTCTACGGCACCCAAAGACAGGTTGTTCCACAGTTCCACCTCAGTCGGATTTTGTGATGGCGCAGTGGAATTCCTTAACACATGGCCTGAGCGGGCCATAGCCACCTCGTAAGTACTGCCATTCTGTGCTGCGATCTGCGGCATATAATTGCCATCGGAGTCCTTCGCGCCCACAAAAAATTCCATGGGGTAAGTGAACGGATGGTTATCGCTGTTACCCAGATTTTTAACAACTATCCAGGCAACGGATTGGACATTCACGTCAGTGGCAGCGTTCTTCTGAAATATCACATAATCACTATTGTTGACGTCCCCTGAGTGATTGATGAGGTTTAATTGAATATCGGCCATGTTTTTACCTTCTATCTTAGGTTAATTAAATTTGCTCAAAAGTAACGACGGTAACGGATCTTGTCGTCAAAATTCGGGCGTTGTTTTTTGCTGAGTAGCATAGTCGTTCTCAGGTGGCGAATTGAGAACAACTATGACAGGCGTATTGTCATCGTAAACCGGCTGCCTACCGACATGGTCGGATTAACAGCCGATTGATAATTAATAACGCAGAGTGACAATAACGTAATACCGATTTTCATGTAAGTAACGTTACGGTAACAACATTTGGGTGTTACCGTAACATCTCAAAATAAGCGATTTGCTTAAAAACAAGCTTAGATTCCACTAATCGACAATGAGCGGACTGCGCAGGATATAGCGGCGTAACTTGAAAGACGGCGTAGGTAAAAACGCTGTTACTCGCGGCTTAAAAATGACTTTAATGCGCAGCAAATAGATGAGGCGAGCTCTTCTTGATGCGCGATGACAAAAAAAGGATTTCGATCAAATTGTTCAGACCAAGCAATACAACCGATTGATACATCAACCAAGCGGATCGAGGCTCTAATACGATCTGCGTTGACTTGGACGCTTCCTTCAAGTAGGTGATTTACTCCTACGCCAGGAGTATTTTTAAAAGTTCGGCTTTCGTTATCGGCATAGTTGGACGTAAAGATGGAATGCGGCACAATGATTGTTCCAAATACTTTAAACAACTGATGCATAAGCTCCTCATTCAAGCCTTGCGTAAAAGGTATGCCTTCTGCATGATGATGTGTAATACATTTAAAGGGATGGATTGCCAGCAGGTAGCATTGTTTAAGCTTAGTGTTTGCAGCGCTCTTGCGCTGAATTGTCGGCATGTAACTGCCCATTGGAATCGATATTTCAATGTCTAAACCGGCTCCCGTGGTCGCGTAATAAGTTTTAAGCTTTTCACGTAAGCGACCTATCTGAACCCGGACAACAGGATTTTCATTGGTGTTATAAGAGGCTTTCTGATCAAAGACCGCTATGCCGATGGCATATTCGCAGACTTCCCGAGCAGCTCCGGTGATCGCTTTGTCGACGAGAAAGCGCAACAAACGACTCATGCGCGGCGCATTAATAAATAAAGCACTTGCCAAAATCAACCGAAGGGTAGCTTGAGCTTCCACTACAGGAACAGCGGTGGCAACATTTATTTCCTTTTTTGACGCGGTCATAATGTTCTCTTCCGGAACCTATTACGTTTATCAAATACGGCGCATAGGATGTTTTGAAGGAGCACATCGTTTAGATTGATTATTTGCATAAATACTAAACGCCAGAATGGCCCTAATTGATTGGGTTATTATCCAGCTTCACAAATCGATAAAAACTTGAATGAGGTCAGCCTATAATTTGCTGTATCCGATCATGTTTGACAAGATTTTAAAGGGATGCTTGTTTAAATCGCCTTGCTTGCTCAGCAAATGCGCCCAAAACCGGCGTTGCCATAAACTGGGTTCTTGGCGTTTTCACGGATTAATGAAATTCCTCATCTTGCGGAATTACACGAAAATAACAAGAGACTTTATTATTACTCAAAAATACCTTAAAAAATATAAGCATATGCTTACTTAGCTGAAAGCATATGCTTAAGTCCCTGGGTCTTTTTTTATTTGTCACGGAGCGCTAAAACTTTGTGTAGGTCGCCCAAAGCACGCACTCGCCCCTATTTAAGTGGCTACGCTAAACCGGACACACAATCTAAAATAGGTCTGAAATTAGAGAGTGTGTCGAAAATGAATTAAGAAAAACAAAAATACATAGTGTCGAATTTAGAGAATCCTCCGTGAAGTTGGCAATAGGCTCAGACCAGCCGAATTACCCATACAGCAAGGGATTTAGGTGTGAACCCTAATTCGCCGCATACCTGGATCAACAAATACAGCCAGCCAAAGAAGCAAAACAAAATCATGCGAACCAATGAGCATCTATATGAAAAGTTGAAGCGACTGAAGCAGGAATACGCCCGATTAATAGATGAACGTGAAGGGAACATTAACCGCCCGAGGCTACGGTTTAACCCTGCCTATCGACACTAATGAAACAGACGCAGGCCGCACCAACAACCGCAGAGTGCAGTTGGAAGTGCTTAAATAATACCAATCCCAATAAATTCTTATGCCATTAAAGCCCACTTTCGAGAACACAGATTTCGGATGGTGTCGGGTTGGTTGGCGAAGGCGTTCCATGCTTGGCAACACACATCAACAATATCGTCATAGTTCTTGAAGCACCGA
>JAUXTH010000006.1 GCA_030679035.1 Methylobacter sp.
ACGCCAGTTGTGAAGGAAATAAACTACTGCCGCGACTAAAGTCGCGGCTCCAATAACCTGAAATTTAAAATAACCACATTTATACGCAATTGATCAGCCAGTGATTATAAAATCCAAGCTTATTTAAGCGCGATTGCCCTGCCCTGTGAATAGTATTGACTTCGCTGAACAAAGGGTTCAGCATCAGCATAAATAGCTCCAACTATAGAGTTATACTTTAAATAAAAGACGAAACGATCGCCGTTTTTTACGGCCCTATTAATCAGCCAAAAGGACATAAAAATGGTCGCAAATACGATACAACCAGGACAAGGAGCCCCCATTACCCCGGCATCATCCCAACGGGCGAAAAGCTTGGAAAGTAATGAGCCTGCTATCGAAACCCGATCAGACAACGATCAGGACGACAGCCCAAAAGTTTCCGGTGAAACAGTAAAACTTTCCGATACCTCGGTAAAGTTATCGTCGTCCTCGCCGGTAAAAAGCACTGATAGAGCTGCCCCATTAGAAAATAGACAACAAGCCCAAGAGGCGGTCAAGCAGCTTCTCGCTGACATTCAAAGCAATCCGTCCCAGGCACAAGGCGCTCACAGCAACGTAACAGAAAACTCTGTAAGATCATTGCTAGGTTAACATCGCAGGCCGTTGCCAATGACAGGCTATATATTAAGCGGCATAGCCGTCTATCCGGTAAAGTCATTGGCAGGCATTCAAGCAAACAGCTGGCCTGTCACTGAAAAAGGTTTTCAGCACGACAGAAAATGGATGATTATCGACAAAGACCGGCAATTCCTCAGCCAGCGGAAGTTGCCGAAAATGGCTTTAATTAAAACCGCACTGACCGATCAAAACCTGATCCTGTCCGCACCGGGCCTGGAAAATCTATCCCTGCCCCTGGCACCTGTAGACGGGCAAATCATTAACAGCACCATCTGGCATGACCAGTGCGATGCCCGAAGCGTTTCAACCGAAGCCGACCAATGGCTCAGCGATTTCTTAAAACTGAATTGCCGATTGGTTTACCAGCCCGACGAGGTCATTCGACCGGTTGATCCTCATTACGGCCAGCCTTCAGACAAGGTCGCATTTTCCGACGGCTTTCCTTTCCTGATTATTTCAGAAAACTCGCTGGCTGCATTAAACAATGAAATGCAGATGAATTTACCGATGACCCGATTCAGGCCCAATCTGGTTATTTCCGGTTGCCCCGCCTACGAGGAAGACAGCTGGCGCGAAATCAGCATTGGCGCTATAGATTTCAGACTCCCCAAGCCCTGCTCCCGGTGCTCCATTCCGACAATCGATCCTGAAACCGCGCAAACCGGCAAGGAGCCACTGACCACCCTCAACCGCACCCGAAAATGGCAAAATAATGTTTATTTTGGACAAAATGCCCTGCATAATCAGTGCGGTCAATTGACTGTCGGCGATGCGGTACACATCAAGTTGACCGGCGCAAAACAACCGCCAATCTAGCCTCTCTGGGCGAGCAATCAATCGCCGTTTATTCACATCGACTTCGCTCAGTGCAAGTAATAAACTTTCCATAACCATGCACAAAGCCCTTTTGCTGATCGTCATCCCGCTACTGTCTTACGGCTTTTGGCTAAGCGATGAATTTAAAGGCATTGCCGCCGGCGTCTCGATTTTCCTGTTCGGCATGCTGTCCCTGGAGCAGGGCTTTAAAGCCTTTACCGGCGGCGTACTGGAGCGGATTCTGCAAAAAACCACCGACACCCGCTGGAAAAGCTTCGGCTTCGGCTTCATGTCAGCCACCTTGATGCAGTCCAGCGGCTTGGTCTCAGTCATCACTATTTCATTCCTGAGCGCCGGCTTGCTTGATTTAGTCGCCGGCATCGGCATTATTTTCGGCTCCAATCTGGGAACGACTACCGGCGCGTGGCTGATCGCAGGCCTAGGACTCAAAGTCAACATTGCCACCTACGCCATGCCGCTGCTGGTTTTTGGCGTCTTATGCATATTCCAGAACGGCAAGCAGTTAAAAGGCATCGGCTACATCCTGACCGGACTGGGCTTTTTGCTGCTCGGCATCCACTACATGAAGGAAAGCTTCGAGTACTTTGAAAGCACCATAAACTTGGCCGGATACGCCATGCCCGGCGTCAAAGGACTGCTGACCTACACCGCCCTAGGGATCATCGCCACCATCATCATGCAGTCCAGCCACGCCACCATGCTGTTAACCATTACCGCAGTTTCCGTGCATCAAATTACCTATGACAATGCGCTGGCGCTGGTGATCGGCGCCAATATCGGCACAACCGTCACCGCGATCATTGCCTCTTTCGGCGCCAATATTCAGGGCAAGCGCCTGGCGGGCGCACATCTGCTGATTAACCTGTTTACCGGCATCTTTGTACTACTGTTTATTAAACAATTCGGCGTCGCTGTTGACATCATCAGCGCAAAGCTGGGTATTGCCGTCTCGGACAATGCGATGAAACTGGCAACCTTTCACAGCCTGTTTAATCTTGCCGGCATCATCCTGTTTTTCCCATTAATTAATCAGCAGGTAATGTTGCTTGAGAAAATATTCATAGAAAAACGCCCCGCGATTTTCGAACCGAAATATTTGGACATGTCCGCAATGGATTTTCCTGAAACCACCGTAGAATCGGTCAGACTGGAAAGCATTCATTTGTATGAGAACGCCATCCATATCATTTTGCACACCTTTGGTCTGCATAGATATGATCTTCAAAACCACGACTCACTCCAACAACTCATCGAACAAAATAACGATCCTATTGAATACGATATAGATGCCAGCTATGAAAAGCGCATAAAAGGACTTTACAGCGCCATAATTGCTTTTATCAGCCAAGCCGGATTCACCTGGGAGATGACCCAATCCTCGAAGCTTTCCTGGCTGCGCGAGGCCAACAAGCATCTAGTCGAAGCCATTAAAGACACCAAGCACTTGCAAAAAAACTGGATCCGGTTCAGGACATCAAGCAATCAGGCTGCCATCAATGAATACAAAAAAATCGCCTATCAAATAGTTCTGCATATCCAGCAGATTGAAAATTTCAGGCATGAAATCGAAGGCAATGAATTACCGCTATTGTCATTGGATGCATTAAAAGCGACCATTAAAGAGGACGACATGCTAATGAATCGCGCCATTGAAGCCCTGATCAGGGAACGGAAAATAACCCCTGAAACCGGCTCATCCCTGATTAATGACAGTTCCTATATGCGCAGCATTAAAAAGAACCTGCTAAAAGCCGCCGAAACGCTGTTCTTGCACAGCAGCGGTAATGGCGGAGTTGAACAACAATTAAGCCTGAATGAAACTGAAATTAATAATGTTGTTCAAACAGTCGATACAAAATAACATCATGTAACTGCCACCTAACCCGTCATTCCTGCCATGAAAATAGAAAAGCTGCTCCATAAATTACAGGCCTTTTTTGACACCGACAAACACAAAAAAAGGCAACATATCGAGGAGTTAAAAAGAATCCTGCTTAAGCTCAAGAAAAAAGAGCGAAAAATTGCCCACGCCTTACAGCAGACTGACGACGATTGCTTAATAAAACACTATCAAACTGAATTGGAAATTATCAGGGTACAGCGGAAAAAGGGTATTGAGGTTTTGCAGTTGCTTAAAGAGCGTAAGAAAACCTGAACTATTACATATTACACCTACTCAAATCGTTCATCTTGCGTTCGGTTACGCTGCTCTTCCCTTTGGCGTTCTTGCTTTATTTCTTCTGCAAATACTTTTTCTTCATTATGCGCCCATGTTGAAATTGCCGGGTTCTGGTGTATCTTGAGTTGCAATATAAGATCTAAACCTCTTTCCATAATGTCCGCTCGCGACCCGCTCCACGAACTAGGTCTAAATGTTCTATTGAATGTATTTAGCACAGCAATTACATCAGGCGCATTATTCATTATGATTAAAGATAGCGGCGTCCATTCAAGGCAGTTTTTGTGTTCATTGTGCTGATACCCAACCATAAAAGTCGCTACTTTTGGGTATCTTTCCGAGGCATTAACTTCGCACCAATCAATGATGACTTTGTCATCTATGTGGGATAACAGTTTAGGGTTATCGTAATTTGTAAATAAGCCCCCTATTCGAGATTCAATGTCGTCTAAAAAATTATCAAGGAATACTTGGGGTTGTTGTCGGGCAAGATTTTTCAGAAGACACGGGGAATTGATAGGATAAATCTTATGCTCCGATAGTGCCTTGGCGAGTTTTTTACAAATTACCGTGGCCGAAGTGACAGCTTCTTCTCCCTTTAAACACGCTTCAGCTAGCTGACCTAGTCTGTAATCCATTTGTTCTGAACGATAATTTTCACAGTCGAAACTGACTTGAATAAGCAACTCCTGTCCCAAGGAAGTTATAACGTTGCTACAGGGGCGTTTTTCATTTTTGTTCCCATGCAAGCGCATTTGCAGGGTGTCGACAGCAATAGCTAAACCATCGGGCTTTGATGCAATCATTTTCAGCAGATCACATAGGTTGTCATCGCTGATACTTGTATGTCTTTGACCCCAACCCAAGTAGCGGTACGTCCACACTGGAGCAAGCCCCTTATTAAGCGACTGTTTTAATCTCTCTACACCCCGTTCATCAATTTCGACTGCCATTTGTAATTGTGGAAAACAAACGCCCAATATTTCATCCGAAACCGCAGTATTAAGGATTTGCTCAGCCATTTCTGGGTTAGTTTGCCAAATCGCATTAAGAAAACCAGAAAGAACAATATCTTTTCGTTGACTCGCAGCTACCATCGATAGCTGATTACAGAATTTATCCCACATTGCCAAGGGTTCGCAGGCCCCTCCTGCCAAGCCTTTAGTAAAGATAGATAATCCAGGCCCAGTTACATCAACAGTTATCAGTTCGGGCAACAATGTGTTGAATACGGCTTCATCAGCCCCTACCTCCTGGCCAAGTTGCAGTATTATTTGTTCGATTTGTGCATATTTTGTGTTGTACCCAGTGCTTTCATTTTCGTTAGTATCTACATCAATCAAATCGAATGAGTGATGAATGTCAGTAAATACGTAAGCTCGCGCTAAGTCCAGTAAATTTGCTGGTTTCAATAAGGCTTCCAGCTCCTGAAGGCGAGAAAGCAAATCAGGGGGCATTTGCTTGGCATCAAGATCAATAGTCTTATTAACAGCCCTCCAGCCTTCATTCCAAGCTGTTTTTTTGATGATTGAATGAGCCATTGTTTCAAGCGCATCAAATGCCCCCGTTTTTGACCAAAGCCCCATAAATTTTTCTGCTAGCAGAATTTTTGCTTTAGCGGCAATAGGTTGTTCTGAAACTGCCAGTGCTGTGGATAGATTTATAAACACAATAAACCATTGCTGAACTTCTTCTTCCGTTTCTGGTGAGTAGCCATAGTCTCTGGAACGCGCCCCAAAATCAAAATTGTAATCACTGCTAAAATGACATGTTTCCAATGCACTACCTAGCAATAGCAGCCCCAGTGCTTGCTCCTGCTCGGAATCGGCATGGACTAACCGTTCAATAATACTTAGCCGTTGATTGGCTGAAGCGTATGTTCCAGATCGATATATAAAAAACAATGACTTTAAAAGATGACAAATAGAGTTGTGACAAGGGGCATTTAATTTTGCCGTTGTCATTTCAGAAAGGGCAAAACGGCAAAGAATACCTGCGCAACGTTCAAACAATTCCGCTTCATAGGCTAAAGAACGCAACAAACCAGTAAAATCAATAAAATATGGATTGTCACGCGAAGCAAAGCGCTGTCCGTTCTCGCCATTTGCAGCACGTTCAATCGCTTCAAGTGTTGCTTTCGGTGCAACGGGGGCAATATTTTTCAATATGACGATGCCCAGGTCATTAAGATTGCTAACATCTTTTAATAAGCCTTGTGCCGATAGCCAACGTTCTGCAATTACGACGGCTTGTTCACTTTTATGTAGGTAGCTTAGCCGTCTGGAAAACGATCTTAACAGGCGCTCTGAGCCACCTTGTTCAAATGCTGTAAGGATATGGTCGAGCGGAATGTTTTCGAGTGCTTTCTGAGCCAATCTATTTGCCAAGGCATGAGGCAATACCGCTCGCCAAACATTTCTTTGCTGAACCAGATCACGCCGTTTTAACTCCGCCACGTCACGGAATAATGCGTTGACTGTTGTTTCTGCTAATGAAGCCAGCAGCTTTAATTCTCCATCCAAGCCTTCTGCTGTTTGGCAGTCGAATGAATAAACTAACGCACAAACCTCAGCCAAATTCAGTAAGGTATCGTTAGCGTTATTGCGCTGATGAAAAAGGCGTTTAAAAATTTCTTCATCGTTTAAAGCGGCTAAAGTTTCGCCTTTAGTAACGGTATTTGCCAGCGCTATGGCTATTCGGGCATTACCGCCGGAAAAATCGGCTATGGTACGGGCATCTATCTCGCTAATGTGTTCGAAGCGAATTTGAATTAACTTTTCAACGAGAGCTACCGAGGCTGGCTCCAGTCGAAATACGTCTGTTTCTTCGGGTTGGTCTTCTCGAACGTCATATTCGACTGTTATGAGACTGGCTAAGCTCCCCGATTTTGTACAAACAGCGGTTAAGCTTTTATGTAATTCCGGTGGACAGTTATCAACGGCAAGTATTGCTGGCTTTCTAAGTGCGTATAATCGTTCAGCAAAGGCGACGGGGGCAGGATTAGGGCTATCGCCCATATCGGTATAATAAACTTGTGAGCTAGGCAGCGGATTAACACCAATACGTGGGTCAAATAATGCCTGTAGTAGCCGGGTCTTTCCTGTGCCTGAAAGACCTGCCAGCCGAACCGATGAAGCAGGACGTGATAAAGCACTACGAAGCGCATTAATCCCGTCAACGGCATTCATTCCCTCCAAATTTTTGTTTACGCCGTTGTACAGTCGAACATCGTCATCCAATAGATATTCTTCATTTGATTCTGCCTTGGGATTTGCCCAATTGCCAAATGGTCGCCAACCTTGAATAGATTGGCCTATTTTGTCTTTAACCCAAAATAAAAGCGATGGGTGACAGCGTACCCAGGTAGCAACACGGCTACGATCATAAAAATCAAGTTTAAGATTGGACTTATTAGGATTGTCAGCCAATGCGTCTGACATTGCTTTTTTACGGGCTTGAAGCGGTGAGTCCGATGTCCAACCCTCACTACTGACGATAATGTAAGCACCATTTGTATCAGCTAATTCGCATATAGCAGGTCTTAAAATATCTTTTGGCCGCATTTCTTTAAGGATTTCTTTTCGCGGCATGTCGGTTTTTTTAACCTGAAAGCCAGTAAACGATCTAGGAACAAATCCGTCAGGATCAACATGCCCGGAAAGTTCGACACGAACGTCAATCCCACCATCCGCTGCCTTTTGGTCACCGCCCCAAGTAATCCCTGCTTTATCAGGAAAATCAGCTTCGCAAAGTAAACCCACCAACGAGCGTAAATCTTCTTCTCTGAGGTTGCTGATGTCTTCGCCTGTTATTTCGAACATATTGATCTCGTAGAAACTCTATTAAATGCAACAGACGGGCTGTATTTTAGCAATGGCGTCTGTGCTACCAGCGTAGCATTTCCGCTTAAATGAAGATTCAGGCCTACAAGTCACTGGGTTTTAGTCCAGTATGCTTAGAAATGCGAGCCAGCATACGAGGGCCTATTTCTTCGCTGTTATGAAAAGCGAATACGAAATCGGGCCAGCCGGTTCGAGCTAACGTGTGGTGTGATCCTGATTGACGCTTGATTTCCCAGCCGATACTAAGCAGAGCGGCAAGAACGCGTTTGGCCTTTGTTGCAGGCCACTGACTCATGCAGCAACAAGTTCAATGTTGATTGGCATGGGGCGGCTTTCCCCAGTTTCGATGCGCTCGGCCAGTGTGCGAAGGGCTAGTATTTCGGCTTTAGCCATTGCCTCGTCAGCGGTGGCGCCATAACATAACGCGCCGGGAATTTCGGGAACCTCTGCCAACCAGCGGCCATCGTCTTCACGCTCATATTCAATATGAAAATTCATGATGTCTCCAGAGATGAAAGTGTGACTGCGCATTCTACACCTGTGGCTGAAACAGGCCTAACTGTTGATCTTAAAAACCCCAATTGAAACTTATGGACTTCGGCGCTTATCCATTTGGTGAACATCTAAACAGCGACTGTATTCATATTTTGCGTGTTTTGCATGGTGCAATGAATATTGGAATAAACAGCTTTCTAAATAGTCTCTATCGCCCCATCCGCAACTCACCACTACAACCCCATCATCAAACTGCCGCCATGCCTCTTCAGCCATTGCCTGCGACTTTGATAATCCGGCAAATGTTCGGCGACCAAAGCCCAGAAATGGGCGGAATGGTTCCTGACCTTGATATGGCAAAGCTCATGCACCACGACGTATTCCATGACTTCGGGCGGAGCTATGATTAGCAGCCAGTTAATGTTGATGTCGTTATGAATGCCGCAGCTGCCCCATCGGCTTTTTTGGGTTTTGATTTTAATGGTCTGCGGAAACAGCTGCTTTCTTTCTGCATGCTGCTTGACCATCTGCTCTACCTGAATTTTCGATTCCTTTTTCATCCAGCGGATTAATGCCTCTTTTATCTCGGCGCTGTGGTCTTTAATCATCAAGGCGTCGGGGACATGAGCAATAAACTCAATAAATTCCTGACTGAATTCTATTTTTATTCTTTTTAATTTTGTGGGTCGTACCGCCAATTTAAACGATGCGCCTTGGTAAGGGATTTCAGCACCGTGCCCGTAAACAACCGGTGCCAGATTTCTATGCTGCCGGCTTTTGGCGGCAATTTTAGCCAAGGCCTGGACTATCCATTGCTGCTTGGACTGGACGAATTGGTGGATTTGATGCTCGGCGACTTTTATCGGCGCGACCACTTCGACTTTACCGGGCGTTACAACGATACGAGTCTGCGTGGCCCGCTGACTGCGCCGAATTTGATAGGAAAATGCTGGATTAGAAATGACGATTCTCTATGTTATTTGGGAGCGATACTGTCGACTTAAGCCGTTCGTGCTGAGCCTGTCGAAGCATGAATGGCTTAAGTCATAGCGTAGAATGTCCTTCGACAAGCTCAGGACGAACGGGGGATAGCTTAAGCCAACAGCAACGTACTTTGCTTAAACCTATTCATCCTGATTAATCATATGAGTTGCCAGTTGCTGCAAGGCTTGTCCTAAATTTTCCCTGAAAATCGCGGCCATGCTCACCTCATCTAATGCTTTATTCATACACAACATCCACTGGTCTCTTGCTGCCGCGTCTATCGCAAAGGGGAGATGTCGCTGCCGTAATCTTGGATGTCCGTATTCCTGAATGAACAAATCGGGGCCGCCCAGCCAGCCGGACAAGAACTTGAACAACTTGTCATGCGCCGCCGACAAGTCCGCCGCATGCATAGCCCGAATTCCGGCGGCTTCCGGCAAGGTGTCCATGTAAAAATAAAACCGCTCAACCAGACTGAGTATTGCCGCCTCTTCGCCTATGTGATCATACGGTGTTAATTGTCTGTTTTCTGTCATAATCCGGTGCTCTGAAAAATCATTCTTTCAATAATCCGCTATTCTACTAAATAATCTTACTAAGTCCGCCAATCTCTTGTAAGATTGAGCAGTCCGTCTTTTCTGTTAACCATTTATTTTAAGGAATCTAAATAAAATGAGACTAAATACCGCTATTCCACGTTCGGAAGCCAGTATTCTGGCAACCAACAAAGTACTGAGAAACACTTATTTGTTATTGTCGATGACGTTGATTTTCAGCGCGATGACCGCAGGTGCTGCAATGGCGCTGGATCTGCCGCATTTTGGCCCCATCATTACGCTGGTTGGCTATTTCGGCCTGTTGTTCCTGACCACAAAATTCAGCAACAGCAGTTTGGGGCTGGTTTTTGTTTTTGCGTTGACCGGCTTTATGGGTCTTACTCTCGGCCCTATTTTAACGATGTACATTAAGGCCTTCAGCAACGGTCACGAACTGATCATGACGGCATTGGGCGGCACTGGCGTCATTTTCCTGGGACTTTCAGGCTACGCTTTAACAACGCGCAAAGATTTCAGCTTTATGGGCGGCTTCTTGATGGTCGGCGTTTTGGTGGCATTTCTGGCGGGCCTTGGGGCAATGTTTTTCGCTATCCCGGCTTTATCGCTGGCCGTGTCAGCCATGTTTATTCTGCTGATGTCCGGCATGATCTTGTACCAAACCAGTGAAATCATACACGGCGGCGAAACCAACTACATTTTGGCGACTGTTTCTTTATATGTGTCTATCTACAACCTGTTCCTGAGCTTGTTACAGTTGCTGGGCGTATTCAGCGGCGAAGATTAAATAATCTTTTGCCTGTTCCACATTAAAAAGCCCGGCTAACTCACGTTAGCCGGGCTTTTTTTGCATTGCCCTTTCACTACTCCGTTTTAGAACCATGCAAACGAATCAATAAAGCCGCCTCATCACGGCTTAATCCTGAGTTTTGCATCAATTCATTAACGCTGGCCCCGCTTTTTACTTTGCGAATATCGATGCTGTAGGGATGATCTGAATGGTCATTTTGCTCGGTGTCTGCAATCTTTGCCGCCAGATCGTCGATCTGCCCGTCGGTAACGGCTATTCGGTTATCCACGGTGGCTATTCGGTTGTCCACCGTCAAGGCGGCGGAACACAAGCCGGCAATATCGTTGCTGTTACCGTGAACAATATCGTTAAGCACCTGATAATCGTGTTTAAGTTTCAGCTGGGCACGCACCAGCCAAAAAAGCGCAATCAGCATGACAACAATCGTCACACCCTCAATGATAAAAGCAACCATCAAAATATTATTCATCAAACAATTTCGTCTATATGTTGTATGGTGTCAGCATCGTGTTCCTGTTCCTGCACTTCCGGCTTTTTTTTACGTTGCCGATTTTCCGGGCGATTGTCATCCCTTTTGATCTTTTGGGGTTTTATGACTGGCGAATAAGGTGATACGGGTTGTATGTCCAGCATACCGGCCTCCTCTGACTTATATAGTCACCGTAGGTTTTGGGTTAGGCGGTAGCCCAACATTTGCATTGAATATGTCGGATTGGACTATCGCTAACCCGATCTACATGGCTACTTAATATTAGCAGTCATTTTAATTTATTGTTAACCAAATCAGCATTATGGTTGATCAGCAACCGGCGCTGTCGGGACCAGGTTCAATAATTTGGCGCGTTCTTCATCATTGGCGCCATAACGGGCAAAAGCCTGCGCCATTAAAACCAGCACCACACGCCTGTTGTTAAATCGCCCTGCCTCTATCGTGTTGTCGCCAATGGGATGAAATTCGCCATAACCGATGGCCGACAAACGGAGCGGATTAATACCCTCCTTGACAAACTCGTGTACGACGCTGGTCGCACGGGCGGATGACAAATCCCAGTTCGACCTGAATTTTGCGTTATCGATAGGGACATTATCGGTATGCCCTTCAATATTAATCATGTTCGGCAATGGATTAATCACTTCGGCAATTTTTTTCAGCACCGGCAGCGCTTTTTTGGATAATTCCGATTCACCGCTCAAGAACAGCATTTCACTGTTCATTTCCAGCTCTATCCAATAGTCGTTTTTCTTGACTGAAACCAGCTTATCATCAATAAAAGGCGCTAAGACCTGTTCGAATTGTTCGGACACCTCGCCCAACTGTTTTCTTTCTTTTAAGATTTCCTCACTCAGTTCCCGTCTTTTCTCAACTTCCACCGTGGTGGGGTTTTCTAACGGAATGGGCTGTATGGTCGTCGGCGCAGTCCCTATAGGAATAAGATCATGCTGATTACTCTGCTGCTCTTTATTTGAAAATGCTTCGCCTAATGAATCGGACAGGGTCTTGTACTTGCCTTCGTTGACCGAAGAGATTGCATACATGACCACAAAAAAGGCAAACAACAAGGTGATGAAATCGGCGTAAGACACCATCCATCGGTCATGATTATTAGTGTTCGCTATAAATCTTTTCCTGCGCCTCGCCATAGCCTAGTCTTTATCTTCATAGGCGTCATGCAGATAGCCGCCCAATTTCAGCTTGATGTTTCTTGGGTTTTCGCCATCGGCAATCGCGATAATGCCCTCAGCCAGAATTTCCCTGACTTGAGTCAATTCCTGCACATGGGTTTTTAATTTATTGGCAACCGGCAAAAAAACCAGGTTGGCGGAACCTACGCCATAGATTGTCGCGACAAAAGCCGTCGCTATCCCCTGACCTAACAACTCCGGATTAGTCAAATTCTGCATCACATGAATCAAGCCCATTACCGCGCCGAGTATGCCGATGGTCGGTGCATAACCGCCCATCGCCTCGTACAATCCTGCCGCCTGTATGCCCATATTTTCCTTGGCATACATATCCAGCTCCAGGATGTCACGTATGGCATCAGCATCATTTCCGTCAACCAGCAACTGCAAGCCTTTTCTTATAAACGGGTCTTTTTCCTCGGGCAGCGCATTTTCAAGGCCTAACAAGCCATCCTTTCGCGCCATGTTGCTCCAGTAAACCACCTTGTCAATTTGCGCCAGAAGATTTCCTTCTTTGGGCATTAACACCCACGAAAGCATTTTCATGCTTCTGATAAAAATGACCGGCGGGAATTGCAAAAGCGTTGCCCCTAAAGTGCCCCCAAACACGATAATCAGTGCAGGCACGTTAAGCAGCGAGCCGATGTCGCCGCCATCCAGCACGACTCCCAGCAAAATCGCACCGACACCAACCAAAATACCCGTGATGCTTAAAAGATCCATGGCTCAGCTTTCTAATACTATCAATCGACTGTCCATTCAGACAGCCTTGAACGCAACCTCAATACCGCCTGGGTGCTGATTTGGCTGACCCTGGACTCGCTGACATTCAAAATTTCTCCGATTTCGCGCAAATTGAGCTCTTCGTCATAATAAAGCGATATAACCAGCCGTTCACGTTCCGGCAAGCCTGAGATCGCGTTTGCCAATGCCTGCTGAAAACCTTCACGGCTTAAGTCGTCCGCCGGTTCTTGCTCTCGATCCAGCGCCTCATCAAGATAATGATCGCCATCTTCCGCCAATTCTTCGACACTGAACACGCGGCAGCTGCTTGAATCCTGAAGGATGTGATTATATTCGTCCATGGCTATGCCTAAATGCTCAGCCACATCAATATCCCGTGCCTCGTGCCCGGTTCTGTTTTCGATCACCCGTATAGCGTCAGAAACCATGCGTGATTTTTTATGCACGGAACGGGGCGTCCAGTCGCTACGCCTGACCTCATCAAGCATGGAACCCCGGATACGAATACCTGCATAGGTCTCGAAACTGGCCCCCTGCGAGGCATCATAATTCTTGATGGCTTCCAACAAGCCGAGCATCCCGGCCTGGATCAAATCATCGACTTGAACGGAATCAGGCAACCGGTTCAATAAATGGTAGGCAATGCGTTTAACTAACGGTGCATGCTGCATAACACGGTCATCCGTGCCGCCAGCCTGTACCGAAGCATACATTGCCGCACCACTCATGCAACGTCCTTTTGGGAACCGTATTGGATCATTCTTTCAATAAAAAACTCGATATAACCGCCCGCTTGGGATTTCAGCGGCCAGCTGTCAATTCTGGCGGCTATCGTTTTCAACGCAAGAGCGGCCTTGCTTCTGGGAAAGCCCATCACAACAGGCATTTGTTTTTGAACTGATTTACGTAAATATTCGTCATAAGGCACTGCCCCGGCATATTTCAGGGTAACGTCCAGGTAGCGATCCGTTACTTTGCTTAATTTCTGGAATAGCGCATGCCCCTGCTGAGCGGTTTGAACCATATTGGTTATTACATGAAATTTGGACAAGCCGTAATCCCTGTTCAGCAACTTAATAAACGCATAGGCATCGGTCAGCGAGGTCGGTTCATCGCAAACCACAACGATAATTTCCTGACAGGCACGGGCAAAATTGACCACGCTTGCCGATATGCCGGCTGCGGTATCGACAATCAATACATCAATATCCTGATCGATCTCGCTAAAGGCGTGGATCACTGAGGCCTGTTCGATCGTGGTCAATTCAGACATCTTCTGAATGCCGGATGCCCCTGGAATCACTCTCAAACCCGAAGGGCCGTCAATCATGACCTCGCCTAAGGTTTTCTCCCCTGACAGCACATGAGAAAGGTTGAACTTGGGGTACACACCTAACAAAATATCAACATTAGCCAAGCCCATGTCCGCATCCATTAACACCACCTTCTGCCCCATTTGCGACATGGCGATACCGATGTTAACCGACAAGTTTGTTTTGCCTACGCCGCCCTTGCCGCTGGTGACGGCTATAACCCGAACAGGTTTAGTTTTGTTCATATTTCTTATCCCTGCGGCCTGATCAGGTTGCTTATGCATAGCCTTGCGCCACCCAAGCTTCGTTATTTGCGTCATTATAGTCGTTTTCCTGATCCAGCTCGGCCACACATTGCGCGACTAAAGTCCGGGCGCAAGGGCTATGCATGTCTTCAGGTACTTGCTGACCATCGGTAATAAAAGACAAAGGCAGATTATGTTCTATTATCGAGGAAATTGCCGAGCCCATCGTCACCGCCTCGTCAATTTTAGTCAAAATGCTCGCTTGCGGTTCAAAAACTTGAAAGGCGCTGATGATTTCACTCATGGCCTTGTATTCAGTCGCCGCCGACATTACCAGATAGGACTTAATGGATTGTCCGCTTTGTTGCAGGGTATCAATCTGCTCGACCAGTTTCATATCGCGTTGGCTCATACCGGCAGTATCAATCAAAATAAGCCGTTTGTCAGCAAAACCGTTGATCAGATTGCACAACTCCGCTGCGCTGGAGGCCACCCGAACCGGAACGCCCAGTATCCGTCCATAGGTACTCAGTTGCTCATGAGCGCCAATACGGTAATTATCAGTGGTAATCAACGCAACCTGTCTTGGCCCGTGCTTTAAAATGAACTTGGCCGCCAGCTTGGCAATAGTGGTGGTTTTTCCTACGCCGGTAGGCCCTACCAAAGCGGCAATGCCGCCGTGCTGCAGCAAATCATCGTCAGCGACAGGCAACACTTCAGCCAGCAGCTCTTGAGCCTGGGTAAAAACAAGTTCGGGATCAGAGTGATTAGCAAAACGATCGGCAATTTTAACGCTCAGTTTTCTTGAAATACTCATGCCGGCCAAACGTTGCAGCAAGTCAGCCCTGACTGGATTGGTTTGCGAGTTATGCGCCCAACTGACGCTGGACAATTTGGAGTCCATCGCAGCTCTTAAGGATTTAAGTTCCTTGCTCATTTCCATGAGCAAATTATCCGCAGGCGCTTCCTTTTTTTCCGCCGCTTTATTTGCCTGATAGTAAGGTCGCTCTTTTTCAGCCTGAGCCGCTGGACTCGTGCTGGGTCTTGTCGAACCGTTGGCGGCTTTTGCCGTTACTGTTTCCAGGTTTCCGCGCAGATGTACTTTTTCGGCATAGCCCACATACTGGTCAATATTCCGGCGACCGCCAGGGATGGTGGAAGTGTCGGAATCGGTAGGGAACCGATTCGACCGACCGCTGGGGGCGGTGGAAGTTTCACTATCGGTAAGTAAGCGATGCGCCCGACTGCCGGTACTGGCCGAAGCATCGCGATCTGCCGGGTAACGGGACGAGCGCTCCGAAGGGCGGTCAGCCACAAAACCATCCGCATGCTGCTTTCTTGAACTGCTTAATACATGTAAACGATTTTTGTCCGCTTCAAAATCGGGCAAATCGATTTTTTTGGTTTCGCGACTGCCATGGATGGCGGAAGTGTCGGAATCGGTAGGAAACCGATTCGACCGCGCTGAAGGCTGTTGTTCTGCGGCCTGTTTTTGCAACTTGCTCTGAATCAGCTGCTCATCAAAATCGCGCGCTGCGACAATCTCAACACCACCGTCAACCGACTTGTTCGACATGATGACTGCATCTGCACCCAATTCTTCTTTAACCATTCGCATGGCTTGGCGTATATCTGGCGCAAAAAAACGTTTAATTTTCATAATTTAGCCTCATGTACTATGTTCGTCGCCCGACAGTTGAAACCACCCTGATCTGACGATCAGCAGGTATTTCATTGTATGCCAAGACATGTAAACCGGGGATGGAATGGCGAACGAATCGGGATAACCAAGGTCGGATATAAGAAGAAACCAACAATACCGCCGTTTGCCCTTCCATTTCCATTTTTTGCATACTTTCCTGTATTGACGTATGCATTTGTTCTGCTAAACCCGGTTCGATCCCGACACCGCTTTCGCCTGCCGTTTGCAAAGACTTATGCAACAACTGTTCCAACTCGTGATCCAAGGTAATAACCGGCAACTCTTCCTGCATACCACTGATTTCGTGGATAATTAATCGACCTAATGAGGCGCGCACCGCTGACGTCAAGATGTCGGGATCTTGACTTTTGGGCCCGTACTCCGCCAAAGTTTCGACGATAGTGCGCATATCCCGGATAGGCACATGCTCTTGCAGCAGGTTTTGCAGTACCTTGACCACGACGCCCAGAGGCAAGGTTTTCGGCACCAAATCCTCGACCAGCTTAGGCGCAGACTTGGCCAGGTTATCGAGTATTTTATGCGCCTCTTCATAACCGAACAATTCATGGGCATGCGACTGCAAAAGGTGACTCAGATGGGTCGCCACGACAGTTCCGGGATCAACCACCGTATAACCCAGGGTTTGTGCATGATCTTTCTGGCTCGGCTCTATCCACACGGCATCCAGGCCAAAGGCGGGATCCTTGCACGCATTGCCCTTCAAGGTGCCAAAAACACGCCCCGGATTAATCGCCATTTCCATATCCGGCATGATTTCAGCTTCACCTACGGTCACCCCCATCAATGAAATTCGGTAGGTGGTCGGACTTAAATCAAGGTTATCCCGGATATGCACCGATGGAATCAAAAAGCCCAAATCCTGGGACAGTTTTTTCCGCACGCCTTTGATACGGACCATCAGCTGTCCGCCCTGACTCTTGTCCACTAACGGAATGAGCCGGTAACCCACTTCCAGGCCGACCACATCCACCGACATCACATCATCCCAGCCCAACTCTTTGGTCTCAAGAGCCGGCGCATTTTGAGCAGCCAGCTCCTGCGGATAATCGATGTCAGTCAGATCAGCTTCTTTGTGCTTTTTCTCAATTAAATAAGCGGAACCGGCTAAAACCCCAGCCAGCAAGATAAAAACCAGATTCGGCATGCCTGGAATAATGCCCAGCGCGCCTACCACCGCCGCGGTAACCGTCAGCGCTTTGGGGTTGGCGAATAACTGCGCGGTAACCTGTTGCCCGATATTTTGGCCGCTGCTACCGACCTTGGTGACAACCAGTGCGGATGCCGTCGACAATAACAAGGAAGGGATTTGCGCGACCAAGCCATCACCAATGGACAGCAAGACATAAATCTTTCCTGCCTCGGCGAAACTCAAATCGTGCTGAAGCACGCCAATGGCCAAACCGCCGATCATGTTGACAAATAAAATGATAATCCCGGCAATCGCATCGCCCCGGACAAATTTACTCGCACCATCCATCGAGCCGTAAAAATCCGCTTCGGTAGCCACTTCGGCGCGCCGTTCACGCGCTTCATCCTGGGTCAGCAAGCCTGCGTTCAAATCCGCATCAATCGCCATTTGTTTGCCCGGCATCGCATCCAGCGTAAACCTCGCCCCGACTTCCGCAATCCGCCCGGCGCCTTTGGTGACGACCATGAAATTAATGATGATCAATATCGCAAAAACTACCAGACCCACGGCAAAGTTACCGCCGATAACAAAAGCGCCAAAGGCCTCAATCACCTTACCGGCCGCATCGCCGCCCTTATGCCCTTCAATCAATACGATACGCGTCGAAGCGACGTTCAGCGCCAGACGCAATATGGTCGCAAGCAGAATAACGGTTGGGAACGACGCAAACTCCAAAGGTTTAAGCGTATAAACAACGACCAGCAGGATGATTAACGAGAAGGCGATATTAAAGGTGAACAGCAGATCGAGCACGAATGCCGGCAACGGCAATATCAGCATGGATAGAACCATGATGATGACTAATGGCGCCCCCAGTTCGGCTTTGCCCAGTACCGCCAACAACGCTTTTAATTTAGTTAAATCCATACCCGGTTAATCCCGTTTAAATTCGTCAGGCACCTGAATATCTCCCGGTGGCAATGGCGCTCTCCAGTCGTTTTTCTGGGCCGCTTTTAACTGATAGACATAGGCGAGTATTTGGGCGACGGCCAAATAAAGCCCCTGCGGTATCTCTTTATCTAACTCGGTCGAATAATACAAGGCTCTGGCTAAAGGCGGGGATGCCACCAGCGGCACGTCAGCGCCTATCGCTACATTACGGATTTGCGCGGCTATCAAATCGACACCCTTGGCGACCAATGTTGGCGCGCTATTTGAATTTTGGTCATATCTTAAGGCCACCGCATAATGACTAGGGTTGGTAACAATAACGTCGGCCTTGGGCACTTCCGACATCATCCGGTTTTGCGCCATATCCATTTGCATCCTGCGCTGACGCCCCTTCACCTCGGGACTACCCTCGGAGTCCTTATGTTCATCCTTGATTTCCTGCAAGGTCATTTTCAGTTTCTTGCTGTGATCCCAAAGCTGATAAGGCACGTCTATCATCGCAATCACGACCAATGAGGCACTGAGCAACAAAAAACACGTGCCGATGATATTTAACGAATGTTCGACCGACTGATCCACGGACTCGACGCCCAAGCCAAGCAATTCACCGATAAAAGATCGGTACAAAGCCGCTGCGACAGCAAAGACCAACAAAATCTTCAGTAGCGCTTTGAGCATCTCCACCACTCCCCGCATCGCAAACAATCGGGGTATGCCCTTGATCGGATCCATTTTTTCCAGCTTGGGAGAAATGGCCTCCCAGCTGAATATCCAGCCGCCCAATGATATGGGAGCAATAATGGCAACGACGACCATCAATGCAAAAAATGGCGCAACCAACATAAAGCCATCCGTCATCTCCTGCTTAAAATGCAGCGTGATGCTGGCCGGATCAAAAATGGTTGCGCGGCTCAATTGAAACTCAGTCCGCATCATTGCCAACAGGCCTTTACCGATTTCCTCCCCCTGCATCAGTAACAATGTTGCGCTGGCTATCATCATGGCAAAGGTATTAAGCTCCCTGGAACGGGCAATCTGGCCTTTTTTCTTGGCGTCTTCTAAACGCTTGCTGGTAGGCTCTTCGGTTTTTTCTTGATCGGAATCTTCAGCCATAATCTACAACCGCAACAATTGCCCGATAAAATCGTAGGCGTCCGTCAGCATCCCGGAAAATTGATCCAGCGCATCGGGCAAGGTTTTCCAAACCAACAACATGCCCAGCATCAAGGTTACCGGAAAGCCCACGTTAAAAATTTGTAATTGCGGAGCTGCCCTGGCCGCCACGCCAAAAATGACATTCACCAACAACAAGCTGGCCATGACCGGCATGGACAACAATAAACCACCTGCAAACATCCGGCTGCTCCACGCGATAATTGACCAGATACCCGCTTTATCTATTCCGTCAATACCGATGGGCAAGGTTTTAAAACTATCCAGCAGCATCTGTATCAACAACAAGTGCCCATCTAAACTGATAAAAATTAACGTCGTGGTAACGGTATAGAATTGCGCAATCACCGGCACCTGCTGCCCGTTTTGCGGATCGACCATCATCGAAAAACCTAAGCCCATGCTTAAAGCGATACCTTGCCCGGCAAAAACAACCGCAGCAAAAACCAACTGTAGGATAAAACCACTGGTCAAACCGATCATAACCTGCGAGATAGCCATCATAAATCCGGTATAACTGAACATTTCGACCTCTGGCAAAGGAGGAAGCAAAGGCATGATCACGAGTGTTATGGCCACCGAAAGAATTAACCTAACTCGGGCCGGTACGGAACGAATGCTAAACAACGGTACCGACACAAACATCGCACTAATGCGCATCAACGGCCATATAAATAATGACGCTTGAGTGAGAATCTGCGCTTCAGTAAAATTCACGGTTCAGCCAATTAAATGCGGAATATCCCGGATCAAGTCCTGAAAATAATCAAGGAACATTTGCAGCATCGCCGGCCCCATAATCATCAACACGATCCCGATAACGATGACCTTGGGCACGAATGTCAAGGTCGCCTCATTAATCTGGGTAGCCGCCTGGAACATCGCGATAATCAGGCCCACGGCCAAAGACGGCAGCAACACCGGCGCAGTCAGCTTGATTGCAACAATCATCGCCTCCTGCCCAACCATGAAAATAGTTTCCGGTACCATAAATTACCTCGTCTGGACGACCAGCCGGTCGCCCCTACACAACATAAAAACTTGCCGCCAACATTTCCATGATCAAAGACCAGCCATCGGCAAGCACAAACAGCATTATTTTAAAGGGCAGGGAAATAATCATCGGTGACAGCATCATCATACCCATGGACATCAGTACGCTGGCAACCACCAAATCGATAATCAAAAAAGGTATGAAAATCAAAAAACCTATTTGAAAGGCTGTTTTCAATTCGCTGGTCACAAAAGCCGGCAGCAATAACGAGAACGGCACATTCTCGGATGAATCCAGATCTGCCTTGCCGGAAATCCTGATAAATAATTCCAGATCGGACTCTCTGGTCTGCTTTAGCATAAATTGCCGGAATGGCTCGGACGCCTTTTCAATAGCGACAGTCACGTCGATTTTCTCTTCCAGATAAGGCTGCACGGCTTCGGCATTCACCTTGTCAAAAACCGGCATCATAATGAAGATAGTCAAAAACATGGACAGGCCCAATAACACCTGATTGCTGGGGGCCTGCCCGGTGCCTAAAGCCGTCCGCAGCAAGCTGAGCACAATCATGATCCGGGTAAACGAAGTCATGGTCAACAACAACGCCGGCAACACGGTCAGCAGGGTCATTAACGCCAGAATCTGGATCGTTACCGTATAAGTCTGAGCGCCTTGCTTGCCCGTCGTAACAGTGACCGCTTCAATTCCTGCTGCGGCGTAAGCCGGCGTTTCGACCAACAAAAAAGCCATGCCGATAATCAGCAACCGAAACGCCATTGATCGAAATAAAGCGCTTTTAGCCATCGGATCGTCCCTTCATCACTTGCGCCACGATGGCAGCAAATCCGCTGTCCTTGTCGATAGAAGTCGGTTCACTGCTGTTCAGGCAATCATCGCCCTCCAGCACATGCAACGCGTCTATACGTCCCGGTGTCACGCCTAAAATAAGCTGTTTTTTTCCGACTTGCAGCAGAACGACTTTTTCCCGCATACCCAGCGACAAGCCGCCGACAACACGCATTTTTCCTGCGCCGTTGACCGTGATTCCGCTTAACTTGCGCATGCCCCAGACACAAAGAAAAAAGATAGCCAAGACGATCAGCAGTCCGACGCTCCAATGGAGCATGTCTCCGGAAGAAACCGTCCTGACGGCCTGTTTTGGAGCATCGACGCCCGGCTCGGCAAAGCATGCCGGAACCCAGCCGAACAGCAACCACGCGGCAATTATTTTTCCAGTCATCAAGCTAATCGTTTAACCCGTTCCGATGGGCTGATGACATCGGTTAAGCGAATGCCGAACTTGTCATTGATCACGACCACTTCGCCATGCGCAATCAGCGTACCGTTTACCAACACATCCAGCGGCTCGCCGGCAAAACGCTCCAACTCAACAACCGAGCCCTGATTTAACTGCAAAAGATTTCTGATGTTAATCTGGGTTCGGCCAATTTCCATGGAAATAGTAACGGGGACATCCAAAATAACATCAAGATTAACTTCCTCACCCGAGACTGAAGACGACGATTTTTTATCTTCAGGCTGGCTATTAAATTCCTGAAATGCGGCCGACTCAAAATCATCAATCGTTTCTCCGTCCTCAGGTGTATCTGGATATTCACTCATCTTATTTCCCAACTTAATATTGTTATAACCCAATCCCGGCGTGCGCTGGCTTGACTCAAGACCTTACCTTATCGATAATCTGTATTGCATAATTACCATCCGATGTGCCGACCTTGCCTTCAAACACCGGAATGCCTTCCGCTTTAAGAACCACCGTTTCCGGCATATCGAAAGGTATCACATCACCTTTTTTTAACCGCATAACCTCTCTGATGCTCATGTTTTTTTCCACCAGCAGACTGTTTACATTCACTTCCGCTCTGAGCACTTCAGCGCGTAGTGCCGTTTGCCAACTGCCGTCAACCTCGCCGCTGTCACTACTGATCGCATCCAACAACTCCCGGATAGGTTCAAGCATCGCATAAGGCATAGCAATGTTGACATCGCCCCCCCCGCCTTCCAGCTCGACATGAATAGTAGAAATTACAATAATTTCTCCAGGCCCGATAATATTGGCAAACCGCGGGTTGATTTCTGCGCCCACATATTCAAAATCGAGCTCCATAACCGGCTTCCAGGCTTCCTTCAGATCCTTGAAAATCATGTCAATGATGATCCGAACCACCCGCATTTCGGTCGGTGTGAATTCCCTACCTTCAGTCTGATTATAAAATTGTCCGGCACCGCCAAAAAAATTGTCCACCACGGTAAAAACCAAGCGCGGATCGATGACTATCAATGCCTTGCCGCGCAAGGGATTAAACCGGACAATCGTCAAATTGGTGGGAACCAACAGCCCTTGTATATATTCGGAAAATTTCTGAACCTGGATACCCGATATGAAAATTTCCGCCGAACGACGCAGGAAATTGAATAACGAAATACGGATAAACCGCGCAAACCGTTCATTAACCATTTCCAGGGTCGGCATACGGCCACGAACGATTCTTTCCTGACTGGCAAAGTCGTACTCCCTGACTACGCCTTTTTCATGGAATTCTTCGGCACCCGCTTCGGCATAAAACTCAGAGTCATCCTCTGTTTCAATATCCCCGTCGCTTACACCGTTTAGCAGCGCATCAATTTCTGCCTGTGAGAGTAAATCACTCATGTTATTGCATTACAAATGAAGTGAAGAATATCTCATCGACCTTACCTTTCCCTGCCATTTTTATTAGAACGGCGGTCACATTATCTAACATGGCTTTACGTAACATCTCCTTTCCTTCACCGGTATTTAGCGCATTACTGTCCTGGGCGCCCGCCAACATTAGTAGGTTATTTCGTATCATAGGTTCATTTTTTTTCAACACCTCAATAGTCTCGGCGCCCTCAACTAACATAGACACCGTAATTCGCCCGTGTTGAACTGCCGAGCCCGAGGGGAAGTCGATGACAAGAGGCTTACTGATCTCAAAATAGAGTTTTTCTACAGCAACTGCCGACTCATCAGCCTCAACCTGTTCAACTTTTTCTTTTTCAGATGAGTCTCCTTTCATCAGGAAGAAAGTAACCCCCCCGCCGCCTGCTAATAAAAGCACCGCGGCAGCAATCATGATAATCAGTTTTTTAAGGGATTTCTTTCCCTCTCCACCCTGTTGTTCAATATCTTCAAGTTGAGCCATGTTACAAACCCTTTAGTTTTTAATCAGTAAGCAAGCAATTTAAAGGCCATAAAATAATAATATCTGTAAAACCATTCAGATACATTGCAACCATAATCCGCTTACCACTGTAAATTACACAAACAAACTACTGAATGCTATCATTGACTCGCACCAGAAAACCAAATCATACAAGAAAAAAGATCCTTTTAAAAGAATAAGATAGGAATACTTGTAAATGTTAATAATTAACTACACCCCCTATCGCATAAGCATCGAATAGTTAAGCAAATAAATGGACTTAAACATCGACAACCTTAAAAAAGGAAGGCGCCATAAATCTGACACTCCCACACTCAATGAAATCCTTTCTCAGGAAAAATAACAATGCCCTTGAAAACCAAGCAGCCTGGACAATTTGTGGTATTAATGACCGGCGTCATCGACATTAACCGTTCATCATTGGAACACCGCCGTCAAAATATTATTGTAGCCCACAATCACACTGACATTTTAAAGTTCATAGCAACAACGAAATTCGACCTGATACTACTCGACTTGACCGTAATCTGTTCGCTCGCATCGGTTCCCGACCGATTGCGACACTCCCGCCATCCCTGGCAGTCGAAACTTATCGCTCGCATCAAAGATCCTGCCGGCATTAACAATAAAACACCGATTATTGCCATTAGCCATCCTACAGAAGACGCCCAAAGAAAGGCTCAATATCCGATGGAGTTCGATGATAGCCTGACGAGTCCTATCACAGCAGAACAGCTCAATACGGTTATAGACCTTTGGCAAACAAAGGCTTTAGCTTTAAATTACATCCAAATAATCCAGCTTAAAACCAAAAACAACCACCAGCTTACTTTGACCCTTTTTGAAAAGTTGTTCGAGGAGCTCCCCTTGCAAATCATTGACATTAAAGATGCGCTGGAAAACAAACAATACGATCTTGCCCAAGCCATTACACACAAACTGAATGGTTCGGTGAGTTTTTGCGGATTGACGGATATTCAGCAACCGGCGAATGCTTTGGAAAGCTGCCTGCTGAAAAATGATTATGCCGCAATTGATCAGCAATTCCTGATGCTACAGCAACACACCCTAAACTTTACATGCCACCAAGAATCCATCCTGACAAATCTTGGCAAATGCTAAGCCCATAAAAAAAGCCCATTACGGGCTTTTTTTATGGGCTTGGGACAAAAAGCCAGTGTTTTAGCCCAACTCGTCAAGCAACGCTTGAGCTATCTTTTTTTGCTCGGCCGTCCCTTGCTCAAGAACTTCCCTGGCAATATCTTTGGCCGCATCCGCATCACCCATGTCGACATACGCTTTTGCCAAATCCAGCTTCGTTTCCAGCTCGTCCATATCGGTGAGATCAGAAACACCAAACGCATCATGTTGGCTGGAGCCCTGCCCGCTTGTTGTTGACGGAAAATCCAAATCAAAATCAAAATCAAAGTCAAAATCACTACTCAAATCATCATTGAAATCTAATGATCTATCCGCAGAAAAATCAGCATCCTGGTGATTTTTGTCGCCCTTGCCTAACTCGCTAAAATCAAGATCGTCAGATTCTTTTGTTTCAACGTCATTGGAACCAAAATCAAAATCAAGTGATTCAAATTCCAGCTCTTTATTAGCTACCGGTGTTTCAGATGGCAGATCCGATAAAGCACTGGACATTGTAAAATCATTATCCGTTTCATCGGATTCCGTTGAGAATGAACCTAAATCAAAATCGATGCTTTCTACCTGTGCCCCTGAGGACTTACTTTCGGAACTGCTGGACGCTATGCCGCCTTGATCCGCTTCTTCAGCTTTCGCTGAAAATGAGTCTAAATCAAAATCGATGCTTTCTACCTGTGCCCCTGAGGACTTACTTTCGGAACTGCTGGATGCTATGCCGCCTTGATCCGCTTCTTCAGCTTTCGCTGAAAATGAGCCTAAATCAAAATCGATGCTTTCTACCTGTGCCCCTGATGACTTACTTTCGGAACTGCTGGATGCGATGCCGCCTTGATCCGCTTCTTCAGCTTTCGCTGAAAATGAGCCTAAATCAAAATCGATGCTTTCTACCTGTGCCCCTGATGACTTACTTTCGGAACTGCTGGATGCGATGCCGCCTTGATCCGCTTTACCGGATTCCTTGGTATCCATTGAAAACGAACTTAAACTAAAATCGATGCTTTCTACCTGTGCGCCTGGGGACTTACTTTCGGAACTGCTGGATGCGATGACGCCTTGATCCGCTTCACCGGATTCTTTGGTATCCATTGAAAACGAACTTAAATCAAAATCGATGCTTTCTACCTGTGCGCCTGAGGACGACTTACTTTCGGAACCGCTGGATGCTATGACGCCTTGATCCGCTTCTTCAGCTTTCGCTGAAAATGAGCCTAAATCAAAATCAATGTCTTCGTTATTTCGCTGCTCATCAACAAAAGAACCGCCTTCAACTTCAAATGAAGTTACGTCAACATCCCGTAAATCATCCTCCGGCTCAGCTGCTTCCTTGTCAAAATCATCGCCGGCTGATTCCCCGAAAGAAGCCATTCCAGCATTTATATTCTCTTTGTTGAATCCGGCATCAACAGCAATAGCAACAACACCCTCATCACTATTTTCAACGGGCGAATTGTCAGACACTGCGAACAAATCATTTCCGGAAGAAAATAATGGCGAATCGGGACAAATTTCACGACCCATCTCCGCCGCTTTTTCCCAAAACTCAACCTCATTCCGTTTACCCGCCTCTACCAGTTCATTGGCATAAGCTTCAAAAGCCGCCTTGTTTTCGTTAGCGTAAAAAACTTCCAGCAACTTCAATTTACATTCATCGCGATTCGGCTGATCGCTAATCGCCTGTCGGATTAATTCTTCGGCCTGCTGATAACGCCCATAAGCAAGATACACATCGGCTTCAGATATCGGATCGATTTCTCCCTGCTCGGTATCAAATGAGTCAAAATCACTCGGTGTGAATTCGCTTAAGAAAGAACTTTCACCAACTGTACCTGCATCATGCTGAACGGCAGCATTATCTTCGACCACCGGCACCGAAATATTTTCAGCCGCCGTCTCTTCAAGCATACTGGAAGAGGCAAACATACTTTCTGTATTCGTTTCCTCATCAACCTTGCGTTTCCGCCACCAAAGCCAGCCAAGCAGCGCCAAAATTGCTGCGCCACCGCCCCCCAGATAGTACGGATCGAGCAAGCTGCCCGCTTCAGGTTCCGGTTGAACAACTGGTTGAGCAGGCGGCACTGGCGGAGTTGGCTTTACTGGCTGAACCGGCTCAATTGCTTGAACAGGCTTAGCTGCCTCAGTTGGCGGCACAGGTTCAGCCGGTTGAACGGCTGGTGCCGGCGCAGCTGGCTGAGCAACAGTTTGTTGGGGAGCGGGGCTTGCTTGATCTGCCGGCTTAGCTGCCGCAACCTCGCCTGGAGCCGTCTGATCCTGAGCAGCAGGAGTTGCCTGGGACTGGTTCTGCAACGCGGCAAGTTGTTGATCCTTTAAAGCAATCAACTCCTGCATCATCGCCAGTTGTTTTTCCAGCTCTGCTACCTTGCTTTGTATCGCGCGGTCTATCGCCACACCGGATGTTTTCTTTTCAGCACTTACCTGCTCTGACGTTACCACGGCATTGTCAGTGACCGCCGCCTTGGTTGGGGCAGCCAGCGTTAACTGATTATCAACAGCCCCTTCGATTTTACTTTGGACTGGCTTTTTCTTTGGCGCCTCAGAGTGAACTGGGGCCGCGTGATTTTTCCAGGCTTTTGTATGCTGGTTGAACTCCGCTAATGCCTGGTTCCGCGATAATTTTAAAGCTACACTTCTTTCAGGAATATTCAGCATTTTTCCAGCCATTAATGCATGAACATTGCCCTTATAGAATGCATGGGGATTTGCCTCATAGAGCGCGAGCATCATTTGCTCTACAGAAATATCATTCTGGCCTCTTGCACGCTCAGCAACGCTCCAAAGCGTGTCGTTTTCAAGCGTGGGTCCATATTGACCTTCAGTGCTTGGTCCATTCGCATGCGCTTGAGCACTAACCGCCGGTGGTTGCACATAGTTTTGGGCGCTGGTTGAAACCGGAATGGTCGCTTGATTATAAACAGACGGAGGATCCACCAATACAGTGAACTCACGATACAAATTGCCTTTGGGCCAACTTACTTCCAACAGGAAGTCTAAAAAGGGTTCTTTTAACGCTTCCTTCGAAGTCAACTTAATAACCGCCGAGCCATTAGACTGTGTAATGGTTTCAAATTTAATTTTCGACAGGAAATAAGTCCATGACACGCCCGCCTCATCAAATTTCTCCGGCGGTGCCAAATTGACCTTGATCTCAGATACACTCTCGCCTGACAATGTTAACGCAATCTCAGCATCCAGATTTTGATTAAGAGCCGAATGCAACTTAATCTCGCCTATCCCTAATGGATGTCCGCTAGCCGGTGCCAGTAACGATACAACGGCTAAAGTTTTAGTTAAAAAACGCACCTTGCTCTTCTTCACAATAGTTACCACAGTCTCTTACCGCGTCCAATCAAATATGTAGACAAGCTTAGTCTAGATGTAATTTTTTACCAGCACTTCTGCTATTTGCACACTGTTTAAAGCCGCGCCTTTTCGAACATTATCACCCACCACCCATAAATCAATTCCTTGGGGGTGCGATATATCTTCCCGGATACGTCCCACAAACACATCATCATTGCCTGAAGACTCGGTCACCGCCGTTGGATAACCTCCGTCTTTGCGCTCATCCATCACCGTCACACCGGGCGCTTTTTCAAGCAAGGCTCTGACTGTCGCTATATCAATTTTTTCACGGGTCTCAATATGCACGGCCTCGGAGTGCCCGTAAAAAACCGGAACCCGCACTGCTGTGGCATTAACCAAAACGCTGTCATCACCCAGGATTTTTTGGGTTTCCCAAACCATCTTCATTTCTTCCTTGGTGTAACCGTTGTCCATGAACACGTCAATCTGCGGCAACACGTTAAAAGCAATCTGTTTGGGGTAGACGTTGGTAATAATGGGCTGCATATTAAGCAGACTGGTGGTTTGCTTCACCAGCTCTTCGATGGCTTCTTTGCCGGTACCGGAAACAGCCTGATAGGTGCACACATTGATCCGGGCAATTCCCACCGCATCGTAAATGGGCTTTAACGCCACCAGCATCTGAATGGTCGAACAATTGGGATTAGCGATAATGCCGCGATTTTTATAATCGGCTATTTTTTCGGGATTGACCTCCGGCACCACCAGCGGAATATCGTCGTCATAACGAAACTGCGAGGTGTTATCGATAACAATACAACCGGCCGCGGCAGCCTTGGGCGCATATTCCGCTGAAACCGATGCCCCCGGTGAAAACAAACCGATTTGCGCCTTTGAGAAATCAAACGTAGCCAAATCCTTTACGACTAAAGATCCGCCTTTAAAAGGGATTCTTTTGCCCGCCGAATTGCTGCTGGCCAACGCATAAACCTCGCCGACAGGGAAATCGCGCTCTTCCAGAATAGACAGCATGGCCTCGCCAACCGCGCCGGTAGCGCCAACCACCGCAACATTATATAACTTGGTCACTTAACCACCCTTCCTTACCACTGAAACCTTCTTTGTCATTAACTTTAAAAACCTTTTATTCTGAAATTTGAACACCGATTATCACGATGTATTTTGTTCTCGCCACTACCCCAACACAGCAAAAACCTTTTTGGTGATGTCCTCAACACTGCCGACACCGGCTATCGAACTGAACTTGACCTTTTGCCCCGGCGCCGAATAAAACCCCACCAATGGTTTAGTCTGTTCATGATAAACACTGAGCCGCTTGCGCACGGTTTCTTCTTTGTCATCATCGCGCTGAATCAAAGGCTCACCGGTCACGTCATCGACCCCCTCAACTTTAGGCGGATTAAACACGACATGATAAGTGCGCCCGGATTGCAGATGCACCCTTCTGCCGGCCATGCGTTTTACAATTTCCTCATCTTCCACCACGATTTCAATAACCGTATCAATGCTCACACCCATATCGTTCAGGCCTTCAGCCTGAGCGATAGTGCGAGGAAAACCGTCCAGCAAATAGCCGTTAGCGCAATCGGCTTGTGCAATGCGTTCTTTAATCAAGCCTAAAATAATATCGTCGGAAACCAGTCCGCCCGCATCCATCACTTTTTTGGCTTCAACGCCCAACGGCGTTCCTTCCCGCACGGCGGCGCGCAACATATCACCCGTTGAAATTTGCGGAATAGCATATTTTTCAGTAATAAATTGAGCTTGAGTTCCCTTGCCGGAACCAGGACTCCCTAACAGGATGATGCGCATAACTAACTCCATTGTGTCGCTAAGACAGATTTAGACTCTAAAAACACTCGTGTAGGTTGGGTTAGTTTAAATCCACCGACAAAACCAAACCATGACTGATTATTTTATAACACATCAAATTTTATCTCTTGTAAAAATACGCTTATATCCCTATTCTTAACCGATTTTTTTACATTCAGGAGAATAATAATGCGTGTTGAAGATTTAATGACTTCAAAAGTATTTACAGTCGAGCAACACGATTTGATTGATCGTGTCTTTTTCTTAATTCATTACGAAAGAATTCGTCACTTACCCGTCGTTGAAAAAGGCAAAGTTATCGGAATTGTATCCGACCGGGATCTATACAAAGCCCTCGGCCCCAAAAGCAATTCTAACGCAATTGAAACGGCAACCGGCACAGGTGCCACAGAACTGCATGTAATCCCGAAAAAAGTGCAACATATCATGCACCGGGGAGTCATAACCGTTACCCGTGACACTTACGCATCGGAAGCGGCTTCGATCATGGCCGATAATAAAATCGGCGCATTGCCTGTCGTCGATAAAGACAACAAACTGCTTGGCATCCTATCCTCCACCGACATACTCCGGGTTTTCTCAAAAATCGAAAAAGCCAGCGAAGCAAGGGAGAAAAGAATCGCGGCCGGCGTCAGCCATAAATAAAACGATGTAAACTTACGTCACCCCAAAAGCCCCTGTGTAACGGGGCTTTTTTGTTTTAACCGGCAACCCACCATGACCCATCAAACTATTACAGACCAAAACATTAAAGCCGCAACGCAAGCCTGGTTGAAATCCGTCATCATTGAGTACGGCATCTGCCCGTTCGCAAAGCGAGAACAGGATCGAGGCAGTATTTATTTCAGCGTCAATCACGACACAGAAATAGAAAACTGCTTACTGAATCTGATACTTGAATGTGACCGACTGGACGCCGAACCGGAGATTGAAACCACATTGCTGATTTATGCCGACGCGTTTACAGAATTCGACGATTACCTGGATTTTGTTGAAATCGCCGAATCACTGTTGGCCGAGCAAGGTTATGAAGGCACTTACCAGCTGGCAAGCTTCCATCCCGATTACTGCTTCCAAGGCAGCGATCCAGACGATGCCGCAAATTACACCAACCGCTCACCCTACCCGATGCTGCATCTGCTGCGGGAAACCAGCATAGAGCGGGCCGTAGCCAGCTATCCTGATCCGGAAAGCATCCCGCAACACAATATTGAATTAACCCGAAAACTCGGATTAGCCAAAGTGCAGGCTTTATTAGCGGCCTGCTATCCGGCTAAGCCATAATTTAAAGCCCTTAAAGAACTACTTAACTTCTTCCACTGCGGCATCAGCTTCAGCCGCAACTTCGGTTTTTTCGGTTTCTGGTGCATCTTCATCGGCTAGTGCTTTATGCTCAATAACGACTTCGGAGTCGTTAATCACAGCATCAACTTCTTCGCTTTCAGCTGCATCTTGCACAGAATCAACTTCAACCTTTTCAGCTATCGGCGCATCAGCAACAACTTCAGATTCCGCAACAACGGCCTCTTCCACAACTTCGGCATTTTCAGTCGGCGCGGCTTCTTCGACAACCGCCCCTTTAATTTCAACAACCGGTTCCGGCTCTTTATTTAAAGAATCCATAAAATCGACAAACCAGTCCTGGTAGATAACGCCGCTCATATCCGGATCTGCAAGAATATCGGCGGGAACCGGTAAACTGCCCTTCCCCTTAGAGATTTCCAACGCGTTCAAGCATGCCTCTTTGTCGCTCCGTAAACCATAGATGCAGGCCAGATTATAAGAAGCCGAACCAGCCTGGATCGCATTGGCTTTTTCAAAATAGTTTTGAGCTCGACCATACAAGCTATCCGTGGGGCCAACCCCTTTAACACGCGCCAATTCCATATAAGCCACGCCGCCATCGATTGCCGCGCCCAGATAGGCCGGTTCAATCGTCAGGCAAAAAGAGAATTTAGCAATAGCATCCTGATAAAGCCTGGCCGCCTCATCGCCCCGCTTGGTTCTCGCCTGATGCAGCAAAGCAAAGCCCCAGTTATATAAAGCCTCGGCAATTACCGGCTCGTTAGACACAACCTCGGCGTAGTCCTGATAGGCTTTTTTAAACAATTGATCGGCCATACTGCCTTCACTGCTACGCGCCTCCGTGGTTTGCTTGATAGCAGTTTTCAGCCTGGATTTCTTTGTTATTGACTCAAAAAACGACATGATTTATCTCTCTTGGCTTAGTAATTTATAATCGCACGCTATAGAATAACAGCTGACCAGATAACGACACCATTCAAAAATGTGTGAATAACACATTACCTACCGACAATGAAGAGAAAACCATGAATGAATCAAACGGATATGATATTGCCAGGGAAAAGGTAAATATGGAAACATCCCAAATCGCCTGGAAGGAATTGCAGCGCTTTTTTGCCAGCGGTTCTGCGGTGTACGTCGCTCCAGAGCTGGATTTAGTCGATGTCGCCTACCAGTTTTCGATCGACAATAAAGACCAAGTTGCATCATGGATGCAAAGCCATCAGGTTGCGTTGGTATCCGATCAACAGGCAACCGCCTGGTTTGAGGCAGATGCCGAGGTGTGGGCTGTTGTAGTAAAGCCCTGGATATTGGTTCAGGAATAAGTCACACCATTTTGGACGGTACCGGGCGAGAAACAATCCCGCCCAGCTTATCTCCTCCGTCCTTAGTTATTCTTTTTGCTTAAAAGTATCCGTTCCGGCATTGGTGTTATTCCATGCAGAACTTCCACCATTTACCAGATACCATAGCGTGGTTATCTTTTTAGTGCTGCTGTCATATGTCCCTGTCCAACTGGTAATTGTTTTTAATCCGGTCCAGCCTACGGTGAATGCGATGCCGCTCTGATTGCAAAAACCAACGAGAGGGCCGCTCGCGCCTGACCCACTACCGTCTTTATATGTACCAGTGACATTTCCACTGCTATCGACCTTTAAAGTTGCAGTAGAACCGAGCTCGTTTTTCCAAGTGGCGGTAGTGCCGGAAGCTTGCATAGCGCATGTAACTGAAGCTGCTGATGCCTCAGCCATTGCAACCCCCAACAATAAAATCGCCGCCATACCCGTATAGAATTTATTCATGTTTATCTCCAGTTGTATTAGTTTTTGAAATTTTCATTCGTAAGTACAACTAATGGAGCTAAGCTCATGAATGCAATCTATAGCTCACAAAATGCTGCACATCGTCATGATCGCTAGGCCGCAGAGACAGCGGCCTGTGTTAGCCAATCTGACGATCAATACAGTGTGTCACAAGAAATCGCCGGCGTATGCCGGTCAAAGCTGAACTTTTTGTAAGCTTAGAGATAGCCTCTAAAATAATTAACGAAATCCCTTTTGCCTTAAACCTTACCCCTGGAGCCTGACCTTCCCTTGCCTCTTGAATCGATCCGTTTACTATCAGGCTGTTTAACACCGCGAACCGTCGGTTTAGCGCCGCGAGACGCCGGTTTTTTAGTATGCCGCATATCCTTTTTGCCGGTCGTTTTATTGGGCGCATTCTTTTTCGGCGCATCCATCACCTTCAACGAAACCGGCTCATAACCGGTATCGGCCACACGCGGGATTTGCCGCTTGAGTAGTTTCTCAATTTCCACCAGCATCCAGGCTTCTTCAGGGCACACCAGCGACAAGGCCTCGCCGCTTGAACCAGCGCGTCCGGTGCGGCCAATTCGGTGGATATAATCTTCCGGCACCTGCGGCACATCGAAATTCACCACATGCGGCAAGTCGTCAATATCCAGCCCGCGCGCGGCAATGTCGGTCGCAACCAGCACCGAAACCTTGCCGGTTTTAAACTGCTCCAGCGCCTTGTTTCGTGCGCCCTGCGTTTTATCGCCATGCAACGCCGCAGTGCGGATGCCGTCCTCAATCAGCTGCTTTTCCAGACGGTCGGCACCGTGCTTAGTGCGCACAAAAACCAAAACCTGCTTCCAGTTATTGCTGCCGATCAGGTAAGACAATAATTCACGCTTGTACTCGCGGCCAATGCCGTAAACGCGTTCCGAGACATTTTCAGCCGTGGCATTTTGCTTGGCGACTTCAACTTCAACGGGGTTGTTCAACAACTGCGCCGCCAGCGATTTGATCGCATTAGGCACGGTCGCAGAAAACAACAGGCTCTGCCGTTTTTTGGGTAGCAGCGCCATCAGTTGCTTGATATCGGGCAGAAAACCCATATCGAGCATACGGTCCGCTTCATCCAGCACCAGCACTTCCACGTTGGACAGGTTGATATTGCGCTGCTGCACATGGTCGATCAAGCGCCCCGGCGTCGCCACCACAATGTCGCAACCCCGGCGCAACTGACGGGTCTGGATGCCGATACTCGCGCCGCCGATCACCGCTTCCGCATGGAACGGCAAATGTGCGCCGTAGGTTTTTACACTTTCATACACCTGCGCGGCCAATTCACGGGTCGGCACTAAAATCAGCGCACGAACGCGGCGCGGCTTTTGATGCGGGTCGTGATTTTCAGCCAGCCGTTGCAATAACGGCAAGGTAAAACTGGCGGTTTTTCCTGTGCCGGTTTGTGCGCCTGCCAGCACATCCTTGCCTTCAAGGATCAGTGGAATGGCTTTTTGTTGTACCGGCGTTGGCGTGACATAGCCCTGATCGGCTACGGCTTTAAGGAGTTCGTCGGCTAAACCGAGCTGGGCGAAAGACATTTTTGAAATCTCAGGTGATTAAGGTGAAAGATAAAAGGCTAAGGGCGAAAGGCGGCTCCCAGCCGGACGGGGCATGTTGCCCCGTCCGAAACGTTTTGCTTTGATTAAATGTAGCTATTTCGCTTAGGCATCGCAGAAACGTTAGTGACGGGATTACAAATCCCGTCACGCTTGAACTCAATATCTCACGCGGCTTTTTTCGCCTTTCGTCTTGAGCCTTTCGCCTGCTTTTCAGCCCCCCGTCATATTCATATAGCGCAATATAACCGGCTGTTCGTTAATATTAAATTCGTGTTTTTCCGGCTTAATCAGCATCGCATCGACAATGGTCTGTTTCAGCACTGCCATGTCGCCCGGATTGGCCCTGATGACTTGCTTTAAATCGACCGAATGCTCATTGCCCAGACATAACAGCAAGCGCCCTTCAACGGTCAAGCGCACCCGGTTACAGGTGCTGCAAAAGTTCTCGCTGTGCGGGGAAATAAAACCGACGCGGGTTTGAGTCCCTGCCACATTAAAATAATTTGACGGCCCGCCGGTTTTTTCAGGCGTAGCGACCAAAGCAAAATGCTCCGCCAAATCGGCCTTGATCAAATCGCTGGAATAATAAGCATCCGCCCGGTCATGCTGATTGACGACACCCAGCGGCATTTCCTCAATAAAACTAATATCGATGCCGTTATCGACAGCAAACCGAACCAAGTCGTTCACTTCCAGATGATTCCTGTCCTTAAGAATAACCGCATTGATTTTGATCCGCTCAAACCCTGCCGCCTTGGCGGCCTGAATGCCTCTAAGCACTTGGTGCAAATCACCGGTTCGGGTTATCGCCTTAAACTTATCGGCATCCAGCGTATCCAGGCTGATATTGACGCGTTTTACGCCCGCCTCTTTTAAAGACGCCGCCATCGTTTCAAGCTGGGAGCCGTTGGTCGTTATCACAAGCTCATTCAGGCTTTCGATACGCCCGATATTTTGCAGCAGCTCCAACGCGCCTTTCCTGACCAAAGGCTCGCCGCCGGTGATCCTGATTTTTTTCACTCCCAATTCGGCGAAGGCTTGCGCCAGCGTATAAATCTCTTCCAGCGTCAAAACCTGCGCGCGCGGCAAGAAGGTCATGTCTTCAGCCATGCAATACAGGCAACGAAAATCACAGCGGTCGGTAATCGAGATTCTCAAATAATCAACGGTTCTACCGAAGCGGTCGATTAATTGGGCGGGGGGAGACTTAGTCATTGGCGCGGCGATAAAAAATCCAAGACGCCAATATTAACATAGTATTGGGCTTTTATAGAGCGCATCTGCTGGGAGCTTGAACCATTCACCTGTAGGGGCGAATTTATTCGCCCCCGGTTAGGTCAATTGGCAGACTGGTTATCACAACACGGCTTATCTAAAAACCAAGCCAGATAAAAGTTGCTAAAAATCCGTCCACCGCTTATCGTCAGCTCATTTACAACGTTATCACAGAACTAACGGAATCATGGAAACCGCAACCATAGAACAATTAGCCTATGATATGAAAGAGGCTAAAGCCAATAATCGCAGCCCAATCTTCTTTTTAGGCGCAGGCGCATCCAAAACCGGCGGCATCCCGCTAGCCAATGAGATTGTCGCCGACATCCTGGTAAAACATGCAGCTAACCCGAGAATAAAAAACCTAAAGTCGGAAGATAAAACCTATGCCAAGTTGATGGACTGCTTGGGGCCAAACGGGCGCAATACCTTACTCAAAGACTATATCAACGACAGCAAAATCAACGTCACCCACATCTACCTTGCCCAGCTGATGACCCAGGGCTATGTCGATTATGTGCTGACCGTCAACTTCGATAACCTGATGCTCAAGGCCTTGGCGTTATTCAACGAATTCCCATCAACTTACGACATGGCGATCCTTAACGACCTCACCACCTCCACGTTCAAGGAAAAATCGGTCGTTTACCTGCACGGGCAGCACCACGGCTTATGGCTGTTGAACACCGAGCAGGAAATGGCCAAAGTCAACGACCTCGTCCCGAAAATATTGCACAGTATCAAGGATGGACGGCCTTGGGTGTTCGTCGGCTACAGCGGCAACGACCCCGTTTTTGAGCACATAAAAGGCCTGGGGCGCTTCGACAACGGCCTGTACTGGGTCGCTTTTAATGATGAAAAGCCCGCAGAAGCGGTTCGCCAAGGCTTACTGGAACAAAGCCACAGCAACGCCTTTGTCATCGAAGGCTACGATGCCGACTTGTTCATGCTTAAATTGAATTCCGCATTGGGATTGCCTGAGCCCACGATAATCGACAAGCCTTTTACGTCGATCAGGGCAATGCTGGGCAACATTGTCGATATAGACGACAAGGAACATTTCAAAGGCGTAAAACAGCGGTTGGAAATTGCCAAGGGTCAGGTTAATGAGGCGATTTTGCAATTCGAGCAAGGCAAAGTCGAGGCTGCCGATAAAACCCAAGCCAAGGCCGAAAGCGATTTATTGCAAAAGGAAATCATCGATTTAATAATTAAAGAGGACTATCAACCAGATAAGATAGACCGGATAGCAGTTAAAGCAGTAGCGTTAAACAATGCTGAGATCAATACGTTATTAGCTGGCTTATATTACAATTGGGGATCATCCTTAGACCATTTGGCCAAGACTCAATCAGGCGATGAGGCCGAAGCCTTGTATCAGCAAGCCTTTGACAAATACCACAAGGCCATTGAAATAAACCCGGATTATCACGATGCTTTTAACATCTGGGGGAATGGTCTAGGCCGTTTGGCCGACACCAAATCAGGCGACGAGGCCGAAGCCTTGTATCAGCAAGCCTTTGACAAATACCACAAGGCCATTGAAATAAAGCCTGACGATTACAAATCCTTTAACAACTGGGGAACAAATATAGGGCATTTGTCCGACACCAAATCAAGCGCTGAGGCTGAAGCCTTATATCAGCATGCCTTTGATAAATACCGCAAGGCCATTGAAATAAAACCAGACTATCATCTAGCCTTTTATGGCTGGGGAACATATTTAGGGCATTTAGCCAAAATACAATCAGGTGCTCAGGCCGAAGCCTCGTATCAACAAGCCTTTGACAAATATCACAAAGCCATTGAAATAAAACCGGACTATCACGAAGTCTATTTTAACTGGGGAACAGATCTAGGGGATTTGGCTAAGACCCAATCAGGCGATCAGGCCGAAGCCTTGTACCGGCTAGCTTTCGACAAATTCCAAAAAGCCGTCGAGCTAAAGCCGGACTATCACCAAGCCTACTACAACTGGGGAACTAATCTACTGAATTTGGCAAAGACCCAAGCGAGCGGCGGCGTGGCCGAAGCCTTGTACCGGCAAGCCTTGGAAAAATACCAAAAAGCAGCCTTGGGCGGTGGTTGCTACAACCTTGCCTGTACTTACGCCCTGATGCAAGACAAGGACAATGCGCTGTTATACTTAAACAGGAGCTTGGAAAATAAACAGATCGAAACAGAATTTGTAACCGACGATACGGACTGGGCGGGTTTTCTGGACGATGAGGATTTCAAAGCTGTCATCAATCGATATGCAAAACTGTAGGGGCGAATTTATTCGCCCCGTGGCACCGTATAAAATTGATTCAGACAAAGCATCCGCAATGGGCGAATGAATTCGCCCCTACAACCAGATTGCATCCCATAAGGGGTAATCTGCAATTTGTTCTACCAACCCGGCACGTAATGGGTTGGCGACGATATACCGGGCAATTTTTTTAATATCCTCTTCTTTGCGTAGCCCATGATCGTAAAAGCCGCGTTGCCATATTGCGCCTTTATGGTTTAAATGTGCGTTGAGTTCAATGGCAGTTCTGCCTTTTAAATCCTTGATTACATTTGATAACGATTTGGTCTCGCCTAATTGGAACAGCCAATGCAAATGATCCGGCATCACAACCCAAGCTATTGAATCCAGATTTTTTTCTTCATGTAAGCGGCACATTTGACGTACCACTATGCGGCCGCAATTTATGTCGCTGAACCAAGCTATGCGGTTTTCTGTGCATAGCGTCACATGGTAAAACTGATGCGCCTGAGAAAATCGGCCTTTTAGCAGATCGTCACGGGGCATGTTTATTCCGGTTCCGGGGCGAATGAATTCGCCCCTACAGTATTGGCAGCCGGTTCCTCCAGAAAAGCCCTGATTGCGGCTATTCCCTGGCCTCCGCATTGTTGGACTGTAGCCAGACTAGATGTTTTCATGCCGCCTAGGGCATAAACAGGCAGGTTGACTTGGGTAACCAGTTCGGCAAATTGCTCCCAGCCCAACGAAGCAGCGCCTGGATGGGTTTGGGTTGCCAGCACCGGGGCCAACACGACAAAATCTACGCCTATGTTTTGCGCATGTTGCAGTTGCTCGAGGTTGTGGCATGACGCGGCGAGCCATTGACTGTTTTTTGGCCGTTTTTTCAGAACCATCAAGTCGTGGCTGGTCAGGTGGATGCCGTCCACTCCGACTGAAGAACATTCAACGGCAGAATTCATTAACAACAGAGCCTGTTGCTGTTGGCATAACGGGTAAGCCTGTTCGACAAACTTTGCCACGGAGGCAGGAGGCTGGTTTTTCAATCTGACCTGGATCAGCTTGACGCCCCGGTTCAATATTTTTTGCAGGTTGGGCAACAATAAGGCTTCATCTGCGTCATCCAGAATCGCGTAATGATGCGGCAATCGGGCGGCGGTGATAATGGGCCGATTGGCGGCAGGGAATGCGTAATGCTCCAGTTCAGCCGGGGCTACCCATTTAAACGGCTGGCCTTCCAAGCTTTTGGCCTCGCCTGAAAACTGATCGACCAAAAATACGATTAGCTGTACGAACCGGTCGGGGTACTGGTGGCTGACGGTAATCAGCGGGGTTGCCGATGTCACGGTGATGTTGAGTTCTTCGTTGAGTTCGCGGGCCAGCGCTTGTTCGGCAGTTTCCAATGCTTCAATCTTGCCGCCGGGGAATTCCCATAAGCCGCCTTGGTGCAAATCGGCATGGCGGAGGGAAATCAGGATTTTTCCTTCCGGGTTTTTTACTACGCCTACTGCGACTTGGAGAGGATTCATATTTTAGTGGACGCTGGAGCGTCTGAGACTGCATTCCCACGCCGGAGCGTGGGAACGATGAATATCGGCATCATTCCGGCAGAGATTCACTTCGGGCTGTCCTGCCCGAAGTCCTTCGGATAAATGCAAATCCGTTCCTGACGGATTTGTGCCTGAATCCACGACTACATGGATGCAGGAGGTAGAGCAATGCATGGAGCAATTGCCGAGAGCACAGGGATGTGAAAAAACAGATCTAAAAATTTGTTTCATCTAGCTAAAAACGGTTAGCAAGTCTAAAGTTTGCCATCCATGGCTTCTGGATCCCGGCAATCCCTGCCGGGATGACGCGCTTTAAAATACTTGTGTATATCGACGAGCGCTGGAGCGTGGGAACGATAAAATCTTTCGCCTTTCGCCTTATACCTTTCGCCTGCTTTTAAGTCCTATACTCCGCATTGATTTTCACATACTCATACGACAAATCGCAGGTTAAAACTTCCTGCACCGCATCACCGCGGCCCAGTTTGACGGTCACGGTGATCTCTTCCTGATTCATCACCCGCTGCCCGGCTTCCTCGGTGTAATCATCGGCTCTGCCGCCGTTTCTGACGATGCAGACATCATCCAGATACAGTTGCACGTTTTCCAACACCATGTTTTCGACTCCGGCGCGGCCGACTGCCGCCAATATCCGTCCCCAGTTCGGGTCGCTGGCGAAAAAGGCGGTTTTCACCAGCGGCGAATGGGCGATGGTTTTGCCGACGCGCACCGCTTCTTCACCGGTCAAGGCCTGCTCGACGACGATGCGCATCAGCTTGGTCGCCCCCTCGCCGTCCCTGACGATGGCTTCCGCCAATTGTTTGCAGACGGTCATCACGGCATCGGCAAAAATCGGGTAATGCTCGCTGTCTTGTTTAATTTCAGGCGCCAGCGAACAGCCGCTTGCCATCAACACGCAGGCGTCATTGGTGGAGGTGTCGCCATCGACGGTGATGCGGTTGAACGATTGCTCAACGGCCAGCGCCAGGCAGTTCTGCAACAAGGCTTGATCGATTTTCGCATCGGTGGCGATAAAGCCCAGCATGGTCGCCATATTGGGCTGGATCATGCCCGCGCCTTTGGAAATGCCGTTGATGGTGATGGTTTGTCCGTCAATTTCGATGACCTTGGATACGCCTTTGGCGAAGGTGTCGGTGGTCATGATCGCCTGGGCCGCCTTGTCCCAGTTGGCGGTATCCAGGTTGCTGACGGCTTCCCGCAAGGCGGCTTTGATTTTGCCCACCGGCAGCGGTTGGCCGATAACGCCGGTGGAAAAAGGCAGCACCTGGGTTGCAGCGCCGTCGACCACTGCGGCAAGATCGGCGCAGGTCGCCAACGCATCCTTCATGCCCTGCTCGCCGGTTCCTGCGTTGGCATTGCCGGAATTAATCAGCAGCCAACGCGGGCTATGTGCCAGATTCGCTTTCGCCACATGCACGGGGGCTGCGCAAAAGGCGTTCTGGGTAAAAACCGCCGCACAGGTCGAATGCTCGGCCATTTGTATCACCAGGATGTCATCCCTGACGGTCTGCTTGATGCCCGCGTTCGCGGTACCCAGCGTTATGCCTGCTACCGGGTGCATGGTGGGAAAACTGCACTGCCCTACTGCCATAAGTTAAGCCTCGTTAAGCCTCGTTAAGCTGAGAAGTTATATAACACTTGGCTTTTATCGCTAAATAAATGCCTTCAATAACTTCTTTTTTTGCGTAGATTAAATTAATACTATTCGCCATTTCAATAGCGTCATCCTCATATTCATGAGACAACTGATTTCTTATATTTCTCAAGTCTTGCCATTCGTTGGCAATATCCATATCGATATATTTTTCCATTTTTTTAATAACATCCAAAAATGATAACTTATCGGTATTGCCTTCAAACCTGCCCACTAACATCCTAAAAAGCTTTTCACCCATGCTATCCTGGAGTTTTGAAAACCTGAACAAATACTGATCTACCGCCTGTACATCATCTTTGGATAAATTTTCATATTTGGTCGCAGTAAGCGGCATAAACGCTGACATATCGCTATAGGCCTCGTTTATCCTTTGCAGATGCTTGGCGCATTCTTGAAAAATCTTCTCGATTTTTAAGTTCTCTAAATTCAATTCGATTCCTTTTTCAATCGCTTCTTTTTCTATGGGCCTAGTTTTGTCTTTAGCGATAACAACATCTATTTTTTGCTCGCCTAAAGCCCTATCCAATGCGCTTAAAAACTTAATTTTTTTCTCAAGCAAATTATCATTATTTTCAGGCACAAGATATAAATCTATATCCCCGCCTTTTTTGTCATCATCTACCCTGCTGCCAAAAAGATATACCTTTACTGCATCGCCAAATATGTTTTTGGCGCTGTCATTTATAGTGGTTATTTCTAGCGTAGTTAAGCGCATTATTTTCTATCTTCAAACCTTAAAAAACACAAACACATTATCGATTTTTTTAACTTCCACGCACATCAGTTTGCATTGTTTTTTTATTGCCTCTAGCCGCTCAGGCTGTCCGCTGATCGCAAAAGGCAAAATCACTTCCAGTTCAATCTGGCCGTCCAGATAATGGATTCTAAAATCATCTATAGCCAGCTTAAAATCCACCAGATAGCGATCCAGCAATCGTTGCACTTCGCCGCGGGACAGTGGCCTGGATTGCTCCTGCAAGCTTTCGTCATCCTCGGGATCGACATGCACCAGCACATCCATCACATCATCAAAACGCCTGATCAAATCGTCCCTGACGATGTCGCCGATCATGTGTCCTTCCGAAACGGTGATCCGGGGGTCGACGACGATATGCGCATCGATCAGCGCATCCTCGCCCATTTGCCGGGTGCGCAATAAATGAATGCCTTCGACGCCGTCTATGGCATGAATGGCGGCCCTGATCTCATCCACCAGTGCGGGCGGCAATGAGGTATCGACCAGCTCCTTGATGCTATCAAGCACCAGGTTCAATCCGATCTTAGCCACCATCAATGCGACCACGATGGCAGCAACCGCATCGGCCAACGGATAACCCAGCATCACCGCGCCTATGCCGAACAAGACCACCAGCGACGAAATCGCATCACTACGCTGGTGCCATGCGTTGGCGAGCAACAGTTTGGAGCGGGTGGTTTTGGCGATGCGTTTGGTGTAATGGTACAGCCATTCGTTGACCAGAATTGAAACTGCCGCGATAGCCAATGACAGCACGTTGGGCACCGGCAGATACTCGGGGTTAGCCATGCGCTCCATGACCGACCAAGCGATTGCGCCGCCGACGGCGATTAGGCCGACGCCCAATATGACCGTCGCGATGGTTTCAAAGCGGCGATGACCGTAGGGATGTTCATGGTCGGCCTCGCGGCTGCCCAATCTGACCGCAATAATCACCAGCAGATCGCTGAGCAGATCAGACAGCGAATGAATGCCATCGGCAATCAGCGCCGCCGACTGCCCGAGGATGCCGAAACCGATTTTAATCAGCGTCTGGAATACATTAATCGCCGCGCCGACATAGCTGGCCCTGGTTTTTAGTTTATCCATTTTTGCGGCATCCAAAACTTCAGCCATTACCCGCCCACTTCCAGAATAATGATGTATTCATGGTCACCCGAAATGGTCTCCAGCACCTTGTGCCCATTGATTCGGCACCAGGTCGGAATGTCCTGCATCACGCCGGGATCGGTGCAGACAACCTCCAGCTGATCGCCCGCTTTAAGCTGCTTAACCTTGTCCTGGGTGCGAATGACCGGCAACGGACACAGCAGGCGGCGAGCGTTTAGAATTTCCCTGCTCATATAAACCATTCCTGTGGAATTTCGTCCGCAGCAAACGGCTTGACCTGGATAATCCGTTCGGAGCCGTCCTTATCGGCAATGCTTACATCGACTTGTTCGGCATCGCGTCCCTGTCCGTAGCGGGCGGTAATCCTTGCCGCCTGGAACAAATCCTCGGCGGAAGGCGAGCCGTCGACCAGCACCAACGGCCCGGCGTGGCTGGCGCAATGCAGCGTGATAAACTCTTTTTTGTAACCCTGCATAAAGCGCCCTTCGCCTTCTTCCCTAGCGACGATGATTTTAAAGTTTTGTCCCGGCCTGATGTGCCTGCCGACTTTCAGCAGCATCACATCATCAAGGTCGTATTGCTTGTCGCCGTCGCGCGCTTTCCATAAATCGACCAGCTTGGCCGAATAGCTGGCATCGGTCAGAAAACAGCAGCCGCCCGCGGGCTGGGCGTAGTCGTCAAAGCCGAATTGCTCGGCCATCGCAATCTGCGGCTTGCGCGAGCGTCCGCTAAAATCATGCAGCTTTTCCCGGTCGACCCAGCCTTCGCGTTCCGGCAGGGTGGCAGGCAGGTTCTTTGCGCACAAAGGCCGCAATAATAAATCGTCCGCGCCTGATTCTCTGGACACGATCGGCATCGTCGCTTTGCGTTGCGACATCGGCCTTTGACCGATCACTTCGCCGGTGATGATGAAATCGAAATCGTTTTCCACGATCCATTGCTTGGCCTTGTTGACCATGAAAATCTTGCAGTCCAGGCAAGGGTTCATGTGTGCGCCGTAGCCGTGCTTGGGATTGATCAGGACGTCTTTGTATTCTTCGATCACATCGACGATATGCAGCTTCATGCCAAGCTGTTCGGCGACCCATAAGGAGTTATTGCGTTTAGGTTTGGCCTTGTCATGGGCTCTGATCGCGTGGGTGTGGCCTTCCACGCAAAAACCGGTAAAGAAGTTGATGCCTTCGACATGGACGCCCTGTTCCATGATGGTTTTCGCCGCCAGCATTGAATCCAGTCCGCCGGAAATTAATGCCACTGCTTTTCTTTGTTTACTCATATCACTCAAAAATTGGAAAAATTTATCTATTATACCGACTTATCTTCCAATTGGGTTTTGAATCAACAGCTAAAAATAGAACACGGATAACACGGATAAAATAATTACGACATTTTTAAAGATCCGTTTAAATCCGCTCAATCCGTGTTATCCGTGTTCCATTGCTTTATCAACCAAAATTAATCTTGGCTTCCAGATCATTACTGGAATCGGCATTTTTCAACGCTTCTTCCAAACTGATTCTTCCTTCTTTGTACAGTCCGAACAACGCATCATCAAACGTCCTCATGCCTTTGCTGCCGCTGGATGTCATCGCCGTTTTAATTTCATTCAAGTCCCCTTTTAAAATCAGGTTCGCTATATGCGGCGTGTTGATCATCACTTCTATGGCCGCACAACGCCTCCCCGAGGTATCGGGAATCAAGCGCTGGGAAATAACGGCATTTAAATTGACCGCAAGATCCATAAACAATTGCGAATGATAGTCATGAGGGAACATGTTGATTACCCGCTCCATGGCCTGATTGGCGTTGTTTGCATGCATGGTCGAGATACATAAGTGACCGGTATTGGCCAGCTCCAAAGCGGCCGACATGGTTTCCCGATCCCGAATCTCGCCGATTAAAATAACATCGGGCGCTTCACGCAAACAGGCTTTTAGCGCTCTGGCATACGAGTCGGTGTCAACGCCGACTTCGCGCTGATTGACGATGGATTTCAGGTTAGGGTGCGAAAACTCGACCGGGTCTTCAATGGTCAAAATATGTCCTGCCGAGTTGGCATTGCGGTGGTTAATCATGGCCGCCAGCGTGGTCGATTTACCGGATCCGGTACCGCCTACCATCAGCACCAAACCGCGTTTGGCCATGATTAATTCCATTAAAATATCCGGCGTGCCTAGTTCCTTGCCGGTAGGAATTACCGAGGGGATCAGCCGCATCACCAGACCTACGGTTTTGCGCTGAAAAAAGGCATTGGCGCGAAAACGCGCACTGCCGTCCGGCAGACTGATTGCAAAATCCAGGTCTCTGGTAACCAAAAACTCGTCGATTTGTTCCTGGGTCATAATTCCGAAAGCACCCGATTTCGTTAGCTCTGGCGTCAGCAGGAACTCATCCAGCTTCACGGCCCGACCATAAATTTTGGCTTTAACCGGCGAATCGACCGTTAAAAACAAATCCGAGGCATTCAAGCGAGTCATTTCTTGCAGATACGGCAGAATGTTTAAATCATCTTCCGGCGCCGCACCCAGAATTTGGTGGCTTTCCGGTTCCGGCTCATCGGGTTCTGCTTTTGCCCGCGCAGAATCAGGGACAATGAACAACACCAAGCCGTTATCCTCGACCTTTGCACTAGCCAGAAATTTCTCTCCGTCAGGCGCGGCACAATTAAACTTTAGCGCTTTATTCTGGACTAATTCCTGCTTCTGGGCGTCATTAATCAGACTGAAAGTGATTTCTTTGATGATATTTGAGGTTAGCTCGTTTTTACCCAAAGGGTATTCCTCACCGGCTAATCCCAAGAGCGCCGGAGAACCCGCTTTTAAAGACAAGCTGTCGGCATTTTTTTCCAGCATTAATTTTAAATAAGGTGTCAGAGTCATGTCAGTATCTGGTTTTGTGTGATGAGTTAAAAATCGGCCTGTATTGATCAGAGGAAAATCCAAAAACACTGCGCCGTCTGATCCAGACTAAGCGCATCGCTTTATCACCGTGGAACAGTCTATTCCTCGTCGTCGCCGTCTTTTGACTGCAACGCCAGTCCGCCAGTTGACCGATCTTCACCGGATGCCAATTTGATCTGCAAGCGCAACTCGTTTTGGGAATCGGCATTTCTTAAGGCTTCGTCATAATCTATTCTACCCGCCTGATACAGCTCCAATAAGGCCTGATCAAAGGTCTGCATGCCCAATTCGCGGGACTTGGCCATCAGCGGTTTGATGCTGGAAGCCTCGCCTTTGGCGATATAATCTGAAATCAACGGCGTGTTTAATAAAATTTCAATGGCCGCACAGCGCCCCCCATCAACGGTTTTAACCAGCCGCTGGGAAATAATAGCGCGTAAATTGACCGAAATATCCTGCATCAATTTCGCCTGTTTCGCCATCGGAAAGAACCCCAAAATCCGGTCGATAGCCTGATTGGCATTGTTCGCATGCAAAGTGGCCAGCGCCAGATGCCCGGTCTGGGAAAATTCCAGCCCGTAATTCATAATCTCTTCGCTGCGAATTTCGCCCAGCACAATCACATCGGGAGCCTGCCGCAGGGTGTTGTGCAGTCCGGCTTCCCAGCTCTTGGTATCGACGCCGACTTCCCGTTGCATGATGACGCAATTTTTATGGGCATGCACATATTCAATGGGATCTTCCAGGGTGATGATATGGCCGTAACTGTTCGCATTACGATGGTCGATCATAGCCGCCATAGACGTTGATTTACCTGAACCGGTGCCGCCGACCATAATCACCAGGCCGTTCTTGTTCATCATCACGTCTTTTAAAATAGGCGGTAAACCTAATTTATCGAAATTGGGTATTTCTGCGGCAATGACCCGGATAACCAAACCCTGGCAGCCTTGCTGGACATAGGCGTTGACCCGGAACCGGGATAGCCCGGCAGGCGCAATGGCAAAGTTGCATTCTTGAGTTTCTTCAAATTCCTTGAGCTGCTTATCATTCATGATGCACTGCGTCAGAGCCTTGGAATCATTAGCCGATAAGGGTTGCTGCGAAACCGGCGACATTTTGCCTTTAACTTTTATTGCAGGTGGAAAGCCGGCGGTAATAAATAAATCAGATCCTTCTTTATGCAGCATAAGTTTGAGCAACTTAATCATAAAGTCCATCGCTTCTTTTCTTTCCATTGACTTCCCCCTGTATTGGTTGTCTATAATTGGTTTCACCCGGAATGGAGCGAAATTTAGTTGATTATAATTTTAATTGTTAAAGTTACCTAAAAAAACGCAGGTACGCTAAGTTTGTCCAGAAAACGACAAAAGCCGCTTTATCTTTCCAGCTGTTGAATATCTGACCATGCTCCAACGAGAAGGCAGCAACATTCCCAATATTGCCCAGCCCCACTGATTTTTAAACAGTTTTCATGAAATTGCCCTGAACAATACCAAGAGCCCCTTCCATTACTCGCACACTGATACCGTTGAAAATATTACCAAGTACTCAATTTGCCGCATTATGTACTAAAATGATTACAAAAAATGTACCTCTCGTTCCATTGTTGAAGTTTCCACAGATAATGTTCTACCTAATCAGACCCGATTCACAAATTGATGCCGTCGCCAATGGCATGCTATGCTTTTCCTCGGCGTGTGCCGATATTGCTAACAATCCCAGTTCCCTTGTTTATAAAAAGGACAACAGTTAGATGTTTACACAAGAGACTCAAGACGATTCAGATGACTGGATGTCAGCATTATTGCGGTCGCCTATTTTTCAACGCCTACCGCCTACCAATCTGCAAAAAATCTTGATGAGCCTGGAAGCCGTTCATTTCAGCAAGGGTGAAGTTATTATCGAACAAGGCAGCATGGGGGATTATTACTACCTGATTAAAAACGGACACTGCGAGTTAACGCGCAAACCCACGCCTAATGCGAAAGAGATTAAATTGGCCCAACTGGCTACCGGCGACACCTTTGGCGAGGACGCGCTGCTTTCCGATGCGCCCAGAAACGTCACCATTACGGCGCTGACCGATATTTCATTATTGCGGCTGAATAAACCGCAATTTGTATCTTTGATAAAAGAGCCGTCGTTAACCTTTGTTGATCACGCGGAGATGCAGAAGGCGGTGCAGCAGGGCGCTACATTGCTGGACGTGCGTACGCCGGATGAGTATGAAAAATACCACCTTGAAGGCAGCATCAATGAGCCTTTTTTCTCATTACGGATGCAGCTTAAAACATTAAATCGTGCCAAGCCGATCATTGTGATTTGCGGTGACGGCAAGACCAGCGAGGCTGCGGTATTTTTGCTGCTCCGCAATAAAATCAACGCCATGCTTTTGAAGGGTGGACTAGCTAGCCTTAACCCCGAGCCGGAGCCTGACATCGCCCCTGCCGATGCAGCTAATGCTACTGAGGTCGCTGTCGAGCGCCCCGCAACCATTCCTCAGAGCGAAGCAAAGCAGTCAGTCGAAAGTCCCGTTAGCGTCTCCAGCAGCGCCCAGGATAATCAAATCGCGGCGCTGCGCTCGGAAATTGAGGCGCTCAAGGCGACCAACCAACAACTGACCGATAAATGCATGAAACTGGAGTTTGACAAGCAACATGCAGAAAAACAAACTCGAGTCTTGCACAAACAGTTGGAAAAGTTAACCCAGGTGCTGGATAAACTTAAAGGGGGCTGAGGCTGGCTGGCGAAGGAAACGCACAATCCACATTGCGCGCAGCCTTCGCCGTCAGTCTGTATTCTCAGTTCAGTTGCTTACGAAACAACGGATATTTCTGGTTCTTGCCATTTAGGGCATTGTTGATTATCCCAACTAATCCCCGCCATTTGTGTATCAGCTTATTTCTGACCTGTTCCTCGCCGTAAACCAGCCTGATAATTTCAGTTTTGGCTTCCAGCCAATCACGAAGCTCGTAGCCTGGGCGAAAACCGCGTTTTTCGGCTTTGTAATAAGCGGCTTCAGCAATCATCACATCAAGGCTGACAGGTTGAGCGGAAGAACTGCCCGTCATGGTAAAGCCGCACATCACCAAATTTATAAGTCCTTGCGGCAAGCTTCCATTGAGGCCTATTGCCGCCGGTTTCAACTCCGCCAGCGTGCCGAACAAGCGATCCCATATTGACAGAACCGCGCCATAATTGCGGTCATGTTCGTTACGCCGGCTTGAATGGTGAACACGGTGCAGATACGGCGTAATCATGAGCCAGCCCAAAAACTGCTCGCCCCGAAAGGTAATATTGCTGTGATGCAGCATGGTGAAAAACACGATGACCGCCTCGTTCGCCAGCAACAATGAGCCTTTTATGCCTAACACAACAATCAGCATCGCCTTCATGACGGTGATGACCGCTATTTCCAAAAGATGTATCCGAAATGCCGTTGAAACATTCAAATACGGATCGTTGTGATGCACTTTGTGAAACATCCACAGGCAATCAAAGCTGTGGCTGGCTTTATGCAAGAAATACAGCAACAAATCGATCGCTAAAAATGAAACAATCGCCTTCCATACCGGATTCTGGATATAGCTGAGCAGGCCTTTACCCGCAAATTGTTCAGCCAAAACCAGCAGCGATGGCACTGCCAATAACGACATCACAACGCTGTTAAAAACAAACAACTCAAGGTTCGCCCGATAGGACTGGCGCAACTGTTTTGCAGGCAGTTTTTCTCTGGGGTCGCAAAACTCAAAAATGATGAGCAAGGCAAAAAACAGCGCCAGGGTGTAGGTTGCCAGACCTCCTGACGACAAGTTCAGGAACCACGTGAGATAGGATTGAAGTAAAGAAATTGAAGACTTAAGTTCGTTTAACATTGTCATCTCCTCATTACAAAACTGACGTAATTATTAGAGCAAAGTTATCTTAACCAGCAATTATCAAATTTGAGTGTCGCACAAATTTAATGCGTTTTTAATGTGCTGTTTACAAGAAACAGCTTAGCTTGTTATTTTACAATCGGACTCAAGCCCCAACCCGGCCCTCCTTTATTTAAATCGCAAATCAAAGCCTATTTTGAGATGACCAAAGCAAGCTTTGGACTCCAGAACATTCTAATACTGGAGTTCAAAGCTGGCTTTGAACCTTTTGAATTTTTTATGAGGTGCAACAGCTTGGGATATCTATACCGCTTCATCCGCAACCATCTACGGCTGAATAACTACAGATTTTTATCCCGCCTTATGCTCCGCCTTGATAAACCGCACAACCTGCTCGCCCATCAGCATGCTGGGCGCATTGGTATTGCCGGAAGTGATTTCCGGCATGGCCGATGCGTCGGCAATTCGTAAGCCCTCCACGCCATAGACTTTCAACGTCGGATCGACGACCGCCATCGCATCAATACCCATGCGGCAACTGCTGGTGGGATGGAAATAAGTCGTGGTGCTCATACGGATAAAATCGATTTTTTCGGCCTTGGTTTTTAACGGGCCGGGTAAAACCTCCTGTTTCCGATATTCGGCAAATGCGGATGAATTGCCGATGTCCTGGCACAGATCCAGCGAGGCGATCAGCGCGTTAATATCCGCATCGCAGCCCAAATAATTCATATCGATATTGGGTGCGACAGACGGATCATTGGAGCTTAAGCTGATCGAACCGCTGGATGCGGGGCGGACCAGGCTTGGAGCAATTGCATAACTGTTTTCCGGCACGGCCGCCGCCAATTCCGGCGTTGCAAACGGAAACTCAATAACAACCGGTTGGATGTCGGGAGAATGCAGCGCCGGATTGGATTTCCACCATAACGTCGCCTCGGCGGCATTGCCTTTTAACTCCGGTAACTCGCCTTTGCATTCATAGTTGATTCCGGCCAGCAATATATGATCCTGAAGATGCTTGCCCACGCCCGGAAGATTAACCACGACAGGAATATTTAACGCAGCAAGCTCCGGTGCGGAACCTATGCCTGAGAGCATCAATAATTTAGGCGTATTGATCGCGCCGCAGCAAACAATGGTTTCCTGCTTCGCCTTGAAGTTGCGGAGCTTTCCGTCCACGACGACTTCGACGCCGGTGCAGCGGGTTCCGGTGAAGGTCAGTTTGCGGGTGTCGGCCTTTTTCAGCACCGTTAAATTCGGCCTCGCCATGGCTGGCACCAAATAGGCCCTGCTGACATTAAACCGTTCGCCGTCCTTGCGATTCAGCTCAAAATAACTGACCCCGTTCAGGTCAGGGCCGTTATAGGAATGCACGTAAGGAATTCCCTGCTCGATCGCGCCCTTTACAAAGGCCTCCGCCAACGGGTTCGGGTCGTCATTTGGGCCGCAAGGCATAGGGCCGTTTACCCCACGGTACATGTCAGGTTCTCCTGAATAATTCTCCATGGATTTGAATATCTGCCGGACGTTTTGATAATCCCAGCCCTGATTGCCGTGATAAGCCCAACTGTCATAGTCCATCGGATGCCCCCACACCCAAACCGTCGCATTCATGCTGCCGGAACCGCCGGTCATCTTGCCCCGGGGGCAGTGAACCACGCGGTTATTGGCATGTTGCTGATTAATAGTGTTGTATCCCCAGTCCAGATCGCCATAAAAAAGATTAGGCCAACGGTGGGGGGTAAAAACATCCTGATGGGTGTCGGCAGAACCCGCTTCCAGCAGCAAAACGCGCCAGTCAGGATTTTCAGAAAGCCGCGCGGCAGTGACCGATCCGCCGGAGCCTGCGCCGACTACGATAAAATCATAATCGTCACTCAGGTTGTTAACTAATGATTGCTGGTTTTCGAAGGTTTTATGCGCTTCGGCGTATTGTTGTTCAGCTTGTTCGGCAGAATCGCCCTGCTGTATTGCCGCCATGTAATCCGCATGATTGATCTCGCCGTGAAGAACCTGATGAAGGAGCCGGCCTGTTTTTGTAATCATTATTAACTCTCTCTGAATTGGGATAGGCATTTACACAACGCGTCATCCCGGCAGGGATTGCCGGGATCCAGAGGCCATGGATGGTAATGCAAAACTAGGCTACAAACTTGCCACATGGGATGATTACGTAATTCAATCAACTGTTTTTCCATACGGACACTCTAATCACATCCCTGTGTTCTGGATTCCGGCAATCCATGCCGGAATGACGATGATACAATGTGTAATACTTAGTTTATGTGAACGTTTACCTTTTGTTTAAACCGCACTCTTATCGCATCACCGGAGTGGTATGTTGGGAGTATTGACCGTCTTTTTAACTAACCAAACCTAGAAAAAACCCAACGGATTAACATCGTAACTGACCAGCATGTTTTTAGTCTGCTGATAATGATCCAGCATCATCTTATGGCATTCACGCCCCACGCCCGATTTCTTATAGCCGCCGAAAGCCGCATGTGCCGGATAATGGTGGTAACAGTTAATCCATACGCGACCGGCCTGAATACCCCGCCCCATGCGGTAGGCGCGGTTCATATCATGTGTCCAGACCCCGGCACCCAGACCATACTGAGTGTCGTTGGCAATCGCCAAGGCTTCGGCCTCATCCTTAAACGTGGTGACCGATATGACCGGGCCGAAAATCTCTTCCTGGAAGATACGCATCTTGTTGCCGCCTTTCATGATCGTCGGCTCAATATAGTAGCCTTCGGAGAAATCGCCGCCTAAAGACTCAGCCTTACCCCCTATCAAAACTTCAGCACCTTCATCTTTGCCGATTTGCAAGTAACTCAGAATCTTATCAAACTGCTGCTTGGAAGCTTGTGCGCCGACCATCGTTTCGGTATCCAACGGGTTGCCGCGTTTAATCTGCTTGGCGCGCGCAATGACTTTAGCGATAAATTCATCATAGATGGATTCCTGAACCAACAGGCGCGAAGGGCAGGTACAGACTTCACCCTGATTGAAAAACGCCAGTACCGCGCCTTCAATACATTTGCTGATAAACGCTTCTTCCTGATTCATCACATCTTCGAAAAAGATATTCGGCGATTTGCCGCCCAATTCAACGGTGGAAGGGATAATGTTTTCCGCCGCGCACTTAAGGATATGCGAACCGACCGGCGTCGAGCCGGTAAAGGCTATTTTGGCAATCCGCGTGCTGGTCGCCAATGCTTGTCCTGCTTCCGCGCCAAAACCGTTGACGATATTGACCACGCCTGCGGGCAGCAAATCGCCGATTATTTCCATCAGCACCAAAACCGACGCCGGGGTTTGTTCGGCCGGTTTCATGACCACACAGTTACCAGCAGCCAAAGCGGGGGCCAACTTCCAACAGGCCATCAGCAGCGGAAAATTCCACGGAATAATCTGCCCGACCACACCCAACGGTTCGTGGAAATGGTACGCGACGGTATTCTTGTCGATCTCGCCGATTGAACCTTCCTGAGCGCGAATGCACCCGGCAAAATAGCGAAACTGATCGACGCACAGCGGAATGTCCGCCGCCAGCGTTTCGCGCACCGCTTTGCCGTTATCCCAGGTTTCGGCAACGGCCAGCGTTTCAAGGTTCGCTTCCATCCGGTCGGCTATTTTTAGGAGTATATTCGACCGTTCGGTGACCGAAGTATCGCCCCAAGCCGCTCTGGCAGCATGGGCCGCATCTAAAGCCAGCTCAATATCCTCGGCGCTGGAACGGGGAATTTCACAGAAAACCTTGCCGTTAATCGGGCTGGAATTTTCAAAGTACTGCCCCTTGACCGGATCGACCCAACCGCCACCGATAAAATTTTGATAACGGGTTTTAAAGCTGACCTTACTGCCTGGATGATTGGGTTCGATATAAAGCACGACGCTCTCCTAAAAATGGATATGGGGGGTGATTGATTCTATCATGTTGACCGACGTCGAATAACCTTCCTTTTCAGGGCAATCGCACTTAAATAAGCTTGGATTTTATAATCACTGGCTAATCAATTGCGTATAAATGGGGTTATTTTAACTTTCAGGTTATTGGAGCCGCGACTTTAGTCGCGCCAGTAGTTATTTCCTTCACACCTGGCGTTATACTCAACACACCTCAAAATTCGGCGCCTTTACTCCCTCTCCTGCTGGAGAGGGTTGGGGTGAGGAGATTCAAAAAACTGAATTTTGAAGTGCGAACGGTATATGACTCGTGCGCGACTGAAGTCGCGGCTCCGTTTATGTTTTTCCCTGATTTTTAAAGCAGAACTTAAAATCACAAAGTAGAAGTTGCACCCTATCGTTTTATTTAAGCGCGATTGCCCTACCTTCCTTTTTGTAAAAACCTCACTCATGAAAAAGCTAAACATCCGCCGTAGGCTAGGGTAACCAATCCCCTTGTTCACCCAAATCCGCGCACAGCATTGGTACGGTTAACACCTGTTTTATGCACTGTTTTTGTGCATCAACCTTAACAGCATCCGTTCAACCCTTATCCGCATCTGACAACAGGCAATGTGGCTTGTATCTTGCTTTTCACACTTAACATAGTGTTATCACTGTCTTGTCTCATTTTTAACGCGTAAACTTAAGGATAAATCACATGCTGTCAGAAACTGAACGTTTCGAAACTTTCTCCCCCTATATTCGGAGCGTTGCCCAGTGCAAGGAAATTCTCCGCGACCTGAACGGAACCTGGGGCTTGGTTTCCGCCATCGCAGAAATCAGCTGCCCCGCAGAAGCCGCAACTATACTGCCGGCAATGGAAGCCACCAAAAAAGGTTTTGCCGACCTTGAAAGCAAACTGACCAGCCAGCTGGTGTCCGAAGAAATCAAAAAAACCTGCCTCGAACTGGAATCCAAGGCGCAAGTATCGATAGATATTCTGGTGCGCAACCTGTATGAGCGCACCGCAGATATCGGCTTTCTGGCGACCAATGCCGACATCTGCGATTTTGTGCTGTCCTCCGTAAACGGCGATAGAACCGATCTTGATTCGATTAACCAACTGCTTGACGAGTACGGCTCAAAATATACCGTATACGACGACATTATCATTCTGGATGCCGACAGCCGCATATTGGCTAGGATTGACCGCAACACCTCAGCCGCCCAAAGCATTTCCGAGCCGAGTATCCGCAAGACCTTGCAGTCGACAGCGGAATATGTCGAAACCTTTGGCAAAACCAATCTCCGGCCCGGCACAGACCGAGCCCTGATTTATTCGAAACGCATCGTCGATCCGGTCAATGACACGGTGATTGGCATCTTATGCCTGTCATTCCGTTTCGATAACGAAATGGAAGGCATATTCCGCAGCCTGCAAAAGAAAGGCGACAAAGCCGTGATGTTGCTGCTGAATGCCGATTCGGTGGTTATCGCCACCAGCGACCAGGATCATGTCCCGATTGGCCGCATCATTGAAACCGTTCCGGAAGGCGACGCCTACGGCATGCTCGACTTTGCCGGACGCGAATACCTGTCGGTAACGCACCGAGGCCGCCCCTATCAAGGATATGCCGGACAAGAATGGTACGGGCATGCGATGATTCCATTGCAGTCGGCATTCGGTTTTTCCGCGTCCGACAAAGAGATCAATGCCGAAATTCTCCGCCATGGCGACTCATTGGCCACGGAACTGTCCAGCCTGATTGCCGATGCCGCCGAAAACATCAACCTGTTCCTGCACCGCGTAATCTGGAACGGTCAGGTCATGGCAACCAACGAGCACGGCAACCTTTTATCGCTGAAGGCGATTCTAAAACAACTTCGCTCGATGGGAGCCCGCACAGCCCAAGCGCTTGCCGAGTCCAGCAGCAAACTGCATGCCACGATGATCACCTCCGAACTGCGCAATGCCGAATCCATCGCGCGGCTGATGATTGATATTATGGATCGCAACCTGTACGAGCGCAGCAATGATTGCCGCTGGTGGGCGCTGACCTCGGAAATCCGGCGCATTTTATCCGAAGGCCGCCTTAGCTCCGATGATAAAGCCAAAATCACCGACATCCTGATCTACATCAACAAGCTTTACACCGTCTATACACGCCTTTTTATCTATGACATCAAAGGGAATATCGTAGCCGAGTCCAATCTGCATAACGACCCCATGGATGCCGCAGGCAGACAAATGACCGCCTCTTACGCGCAGGAGACTTTTTCGTTGCGCTCGCCGCAGGAATACCGGGTATCGATGTTTGAAGAATCCTGGCTGTACGACGGCAAGCCAACCTATGTCTACAATGCCGCGATCCGCCATATTGATGACATGAACAAAATAGTTGGCGGTATCGGTATCGTTTTCGACTCCACGCCCGAATTCAAGCACATGCTTGAAGATTGCCTACCCGACAAACCCGGCGCTTTCGGCCTGTTTGTGGAGCGGCCCAGCGGCCGCATTATTGCATCGACCGAAGCGTCCAACTACCAGAACGGCGATGTGCTTTGGATAGACCCTGATTTTTTTGAGCTGGCAGAAGGCACAGGAAAATCCAAAATCGTGCTTTATAACAAAAAATACTATGCCGTCGGCTGTTACTCGTCACGCGGCTACCGCGAGTTTAAAACCACAGGGGATTATCATAACGATGTGGCTGCATTCGTGTTTATTCCGATCGGCGAGAAAACCGAGGTCACCGATTCCGAGCAACGCGTAGCCATCACTTACCCGCAAGAACCGATAACCGGTGATGTTGTCGATCTCGCAACGTTTTATATCGGCTCGGAGATTTACGCATTTTATGCCGCCGATGTACTCGAAGCCATGGACGTTACGATGATCAACACCCTGCCCGGCGTAAAATCCTACGTTGTCGGCAGCGTCATGTATTGCGATAACAGCCCCGACGGCATCAACGAAAAAATCCCGATTATCGTCATTAGCGGCCGGATTCTGACCAACACGCCGGTTGATTTGGATGGTCTGGAAAAAAATACCGGTGCAATCGTCGTTGTCCGAACCCAGGTAGGCCCGATTGGCCTATTGGTCGATGGGCTGGATGCAATTCCGAGCTTTGAAAAATCGCAAGTTCAGCCGGTTAATGAACTATTGCGTGGTGACGGCGGCTATGTGAAATCATTGGTGAATATACCTGAAAGCCACACAACTGGAAAAATGCTGATCGTATTGAATCAAGAGCTGATTCTTGCCTCAGTACGCAAACGATAACCTTATCGACTGACCACCGGCTTTATACTGATCGCACATCCAAATTCTTGCTTATGATCCCTCTCCCGCTGGCGCGACATCGCTCGCATTACCTGGGACGGATCATTCGTAAGATAGGGCGAGGAATCCGACAAAACAGGACTAAAATTTCGGCAATCATTGCGGTTACTTTCAGCCTCCTGCTACAAAATTTACTGCTGCGTAAGCGCTGATCATTTTGTTGTTTTTATGCAAATATGCCAAACAATCAAACTTCATCTATTCGTTTAATTATATGGAAGACCAATAGCAAATACCCAGCGCATAAACTCGCAAAAAAACAACTTGTGGTGGACTCGCCACGGGTTATTTAAAGCGCCTAAAAACCGGAACTAGCTCTCATTTAATCGACCATTAAATTTCTTGTTTTACTTAGGTAATGAGGGGAACATCACACTCAATTCAAACAACTTTTGGAGGACTAATCATGAAAATTTTAAACATACTGGTTTTGCTAGCCTCTCTTTTTGCGATAGCTGGCGCTGCTTTTTTCCGGTTTTTGGTTTTGCTGGCAAATGCACTATTTGCTCATCCAGCTCATAATAAGCATCCCTCATGGCTTAGCTAGGAAAGTGGTAGCGGTGCGCATCTCACATGATTATGTTGGCGCATCCGCATTACCGCTCCGATTCTTTCTTGGCAACCTTATCCCGCAAATAAACCGGCATGGCCTGTTCGACTGCAACGGCCAAGCCCTGCTCGAAACCCCGTGCGCCTAACCGGGCTATTGCCCCGGCTCTAGGCAGCATATCGGTTTTATAGTGATTGACTCGACCTGCTAAGCGGGTCATCAATTCCTGAGGGTAAACGCCCCAACCCGAACCGATGCCTACGCCGGTCAGATCGGGAAATTCTATCTGCTCAGCCGGAGTCACCGCCTCATCGCCGACCAGTTCGGCATAGCCTTGTGCATCGCGCTGATAAACGCCCCAGAAAATCTCGCCCATCCTCGCATCCATCGCGACAAAGGCAACGTTATCGTCATTGTTATCGAAAAAATCCTGGGCTATGGCCGCCAAGGTGGATACGGGGATTACCGGCAAATCGGCGCCCAAGGCGATGCCCTGAATCACGCCGGTAGCGATACGTACGCCGGTAAACGAACCGGGGCCGCGACTGAACGCCAGCGCATCAAGCTGTTGCGGTTTTAAGCCCGCCTCCGCCATTAAGCCATCAATCATCGGCAAAATCAGCTGGGTATGTTTTTGGGGCGCCAGCTCAAAGCGTTCCCTTATATCGCCGTCAATAAACAGCGCTGCCGAGCAGGCTTCGGTCGATGTTTCTACTGCCAATAATTTCATTGTTCTGTCTCGTCCTGAAAAAACGCCCGTACCTCTTCTATGTCGCGAGTGCGCTTCATGGCCGGTACGCTATCTAAAAATATCTGCCCGTATGATTTCTTTAACAATCTAGGATCGCACACCATCAATACTCCCCGGTCTGTTACGTCGCGGATCAAACGACCTATGCCCTGCCTTAACGCAATCACGGCGGTGGGCAGCTGGTATTCGAAAAACGAGTTCCGACCCTGTTTGGTCATCGCATCTAATCTGGCTTTTAACACCGGATCGCCGGGCGATGCGAAAGGCAGTTTGTCGATAATGACGCAGGATAAGGCCTCGCCCCTGACATCCACGCCTTCCCAAAAACTCGACGTGCCGAGCAACACGGCATTGCCCGCTTCTTTAAACTGCTCCAGCAACAAGGCTTTGGGACGGCTGCCCTGAATCAGCAACGGAAAATCGATTTTTTTCTCCAGCAATTCGGCCGCCTGTTTCAACGCACGGTGGCTGGTGAACAGGAAAAACGCCCTGCCCTTGCTGGCCTCTAATACCGGCACCGCAAACTCGATAATCCGCGGGATAAATTCGGGATCATTGGGCTGCGGCAAGCCTTTCGGGTGATAAAACAGCGATTGATGGGCATAATCGAAAGGACTGCCCCAGCTCTCGCTGTCCGCATTGCTAAGCCCCAGGTTATTGGCGAAATGATCGAACTTGTTGGCCACGCTTAAGGTCGCCGAGGTAAAAATCCACGCCGCCTGATGTTGCTGCATAAAGGAGCGGAATTCCGCGGCAATATCCAGCGGCGTCCGGCTTAAGGTAAAGGTGTTTTTGTAGGTTTCATACCAGCGTATCCATTTGCCGCTGTTGTCTTCCAGGATAATCTTTAACTGCTGCACCAGTTCGTCGGCGCGTTTAAAACACGAGTCCAGGCCTTTGGTTTTAACCGAGGCCAGCTCCAGCTGATCGGCCAAGCGCTGCAACTGGTCTTTAACCGCAATCAAGTTCCCGGCTATTTTCGGATTGTTTTCGATGTCCTGCCAATCACCTCGTTTAAGCTCGATGCCGAACGCCAGCCTCAGGTCTTTAACCTCATGTTCAAGGTCTTCGCAGGCGGTGCGCAAAGCGGGCATGTCGGTCGCGTCTTTGAAATATTCCATCAACGCGTCTTTGGCCAGATCGTTCAGCTGCTTGGCGCTGACGGTGATGCCTAAAAAATTGGATGCGGTATCGGCCAATTGGTGCGCCTCGTCGATAATGACCACTTCGGCATTAGGCAACAACTCGCCGAAACCGCTGTCGCGTATCGACCAGTCCGCGCACAACAAGTGGTGATTAACCACCAAAAGATCGCATTCCTGCGCTTTCTTCCGGGCCTTGACCAGAAAGCAATCGGCATAATCCGGGCAATCCTGCCCCAGACAATTATCCAGGGACGAGGTCGCCTGATACCAAACCGGGTCGGCCTCGGCCACTTCGGACATTTCCGAAACGTCGCCTATTTTAGTGCGTTTCGACCAGGATTTGATTTTCGCCAGGGCAACGGCATCTTCCTTGCTGAAACCCAGCGTCGAAGTCAACGCGTTTTGCAGCCGATAGGTGCATAAATAGTTGCTGCGGCCTTTTAGCAGCGCGGCAAAAAACGGTGTTTTGATCGCCTTGCGGATCACCGGCAAATCCTTGTTGAACAGCTGATCCTGTAGATTTTTGGTGCCGGTCGAGATGATGACTTTTTTGCCGGATAAAATGGCGGGCACCAGATAGGCGAAGGTCTTGCCGGTCCCGGTCCCGGCTTCGGCGATTAAATTCCGGTTTTCTTCAATGGCATGGGCGATGGCCTCGGCCATTTCAACCTGAGCCGCCCGCGGCTGATAGCCTGGAATGACTTCTGCCAACCCACCTTCACTGCTGAAAAATACTTCTAGTTCTGTCAATTGAGTCTCTTGCACTATTTTTGTGTACTATTTTAAATTCAACCGACAAGCGCAGTTCATTTTTTTAACTGGATTAGAAATCCGACCAAGCAACAAAGATACCAGATTATGATTTTAAAGATAGTGGATTGGCTATCTAAATTTACACCTGCCTAGCCATGTAGATGCAGTTAAACCGACTGTTAAGTGTTTCTACCCATTTAACGGATGGCTCGTTTTCTATACCCTTTAATAAATCATTGCTCCCGGTAAGCCACTGACATTCATCAGCAGCATTGACTAATCTTTACTTATGTAGTCTCATCAGGTTGTAAAGACTATGATGCAAAGCCGCATGTTCCATCATGCCAATATCAATTGAATCGAGGTAAGTCCAAATGAAAACGACGACTGATTTGCAACGCCGCAAACTCTTAAAATATACCGCAATCGGTATCGCCGGAGCGGTCACTTACCCGAGCTGGACGCAGGCGGCCGGCGAGTTTGTCAGAGTCAATAAACCGTCTACCGATTTTCTTCCCGACGTTGAGATTGAACTGGCGATGAACACGGCCGAGGTAGCCATTTTAAAGGGCGAGAAAACCCGTGTATGGAAAATCACCGGCAAGGTCATCAAAGGCGATTCAGGGGTGCTTGATAATAATGAAGGCACTTATCTGGCCCCTACCCTGCGCTTTAAAAAAGGGCAAAAAGTCAGGCTGATTCTTAGCAACAGTTTACCCGCGCAATCGATTCTGCATTGGCATGGTCTGCATGTGCCTGCCAACATGGACGGCAACCCCATGTATGCGATCAATCGCGGCGAAGCCTTTGTCTATGAGTTTGAGATACTCAACCGGGCGGGCACCTACTTTTATCACGCCCATACCCACGGCGTAACAGCCAGACAGGTCTATTCGGGCTTGGCGGGTCTGTTAATCGTCAGCGATGACCAGGAACAGGCGCTGCATTTGCCGAGCGGCGACCACGATGTGCCGCTGGTGATCCAGGATCGCAGTTTTGACGGCCAAAACCAGCTGGTTTATTCGGCTAACATGATGCAGCGCATGCAGGGCTTTTTAGGCGACCAGATTCTGGTCAACGGCAGGCCTGATTTTGTGTTGCCGGTGGCGACGCGCGCCTACCGGCTCCGGCTGGTCAACGGCTCTAATTCCCGCATTTATAAACTCGCCTGGAATGACGGCACACCTATGACCGTCATTGGCGTTGACGGCGGCTTGCTGGAAAAGCCCGAACAACATGCTTATGTGATGATGGCGCCGGGACAGAGGCGGGAATTATGGGTGGACTTTAGCAAACTGGAAATAGGCACCGAGCTGACCTTGCGCAGCCTCCAGTTTGACATCGACACGCACAGCGGCATGGGCATGATGGGCAGACGCGGCGGCATGATGGGGCACGGCATGATGGGTCACGGACACGGCATGATGGGCGGCATGATGTCGGCCAGCTCTCTTACTTTAGGATCGGACTACCCGATCTTAAAAATCCGGGTCTCCCAAAAGGAGCAAGGCGACAATACCTTGCCGAAGACGCTGACCCCGATCACCGAACTGCATACCAAGAACGCTGCCAATACGGGCAATCCGAAAACCATCGCCTTATCCATGGCGCATATGTCGGCACTGCTTAATGGCCGCTCTTATAAAATGGACGACATTCAACCGGATGAAATCATTCCGGTCAACAGCCTGCAATTAATCGAGTTCGATAACGGTTTTGATGGCGGCAGGCACGGCATGATGATGGATATGCCGCATCCTATGCATTTGCATGGCGAACAGTTTCAGATCGTCAAGCGGGAAGTAAGTTCGCATGTTACCGATAACTACGCCAGCGTCTCATCAGGATTGATAGATAGCGGCTGGCAGGATACGGTGCTGGTGATGCCGGGCGAGAAGGTCACAATCTTAAAACCGTTTAATGATTTTAAAGGCCTGTTCATGTACCACTGCCACAACCTGGAACATGAGGACATGGGCATGATGCGGGATTTTCTTATTAAATAACTGATGTTACGCAGTTATTCGAATTTAGACTGCATTAACATTTTTATTATTAAAGCGTCGCTGTTGCGACGGTTTATTTTTAATCGGGTTCTCGCACCCGAGGGCGAGTTACTTTCTTTTGCTTCGCCAAAAGAAAGTAACCAAAGAAAAGGCGACCCGGTTGCCGCTTATTTCCTGCGCTCCTCGCTTTTGTCGAGGGTTAGCAGAAGGGGCTCCTGCCCCTCTGCTGACGTGCGGCATCCATGCCGCACCCCTGACGGGCTATTCTCGACAAAAGCTCCGGTGCTCGGCGCGGCAAACGGGAGAAGTACCGTCCGTGCGTAACATCAGTTATAAACTACATAATTTAGAATTGGAGTTGAATCAAATGTTAAAACCCACCATTATTAGCCTCGCACTGCTGTTTTTAGCCGCGCCTGCTTTTGCCGAAGAAGAACCCACGATGCATCAGGTCTATTTGGCAGCTGAAGCAGGGAAGTTTAATGAGGCGCAGTCCATGATGGACAAGGTGCTGCATGACCATCCCAACAGCGCCAAGGCGCACTTTGTCGAAGCCGAGTTACTGGCAAAACAAGGCTTGTTAAGTAACGCCAGCGTTGAACTGGGTACCGCTGAGCGCCTACAGCCTGGATTGCCTTTTGCGAAGCCGGAGGCGGTGACGCATCTTAAAAACCGCATTTCTTCCGCACCCCATGGCGCAGCGCAGCCAAACAATGCCGCTCAAAGCATGCCGTCTGCCGTTAAAGATTGGATGCCGTGGGGACTTCTGATCTTAGGTATTGGTTTAGTGGTATTGTTCATTGGCTACATGAGTCGGCGAAATTCCAATAGGGTTCCCGCCAATAGCTATGGCGGTAATGCTCCCGGCTCAAACATGTCGCCTGTCGGCGCGAATGGAGCCGGTCCGGTCATGGGGCAACCGGCGGCGGGCGGAGTGGGCTCCGGTATTATGGGGAGTCTGGCAACAGGGGCAGCCTTGGGTGCCGGAGTCGTGGCAGGTGAAGCGCTGATGCACCACTTTATTGATGGCGATAAGAATAACGTTATTCCCGAACAGCCTCATCATGACACCTCTCCATGGAGCGCCCCCAGCAACATCAGCGATAATGACGATATGGGCGGCACTGATTTTGGTGTAGCGGACGCATCCTCATGGGATGACGATGGGGCAGGTGATGGTGGAGACGATTGGACTTAATGTGCAGTATGAGACCATCTCTTATTTTCATTCTTTAACCGAACCAGATAATGACGTCACGCTACAAACAACTAAACCTCATTGCAGTGGTAACAACTGCGATATTACTCGTCGCTTGTACTGAAAAGGCAGCCGACAGCAACCCGGCAAAAACAGTCGTGCCTCCTGTGACCACTGTGTCAGAAGACAAGATCGCTCAATGGCAAAGGGAAGCGCAAGCGGGGGATCCTGATGCGCAATACAACCTCGCTTATCAAGGCTCTTGAGTTATATCAGCAAGCCGCAGATCAGGGTCATTCTGCGGCGCAAAATAATCTAGATGCGATGAGCTCATTGAAGTAAATGGAATCCTTTTAAAATGCTTAATCAGATCAAACTTTTTTTTGAACAACATCTGGCGCTTTCAGCGCCGGAACACACTACAGAAGACAAGCTGCAACTTGCGACCGTCGTTTTATTCTTGGAAATGATGTACATGGACGATAAAGTCGAGATAAAGGAACAAGAAGTTATTTTGTCCCTGATTCAACAGAACTTTTCTGTAACTGTTGATCAAGCAAATGCCTTAATAGAGTTGGCCGGACAACAAATAAAGCAGGCAACTGATTATTATCAATTTACGTCCTTAATCAATAAAGAATACAGCCAGGAGGAAAAAGTTCGGTTAATTGAATCGTTGTGGAAAATTGCTTTTATCGACGGCGTGTTGGATATGCACGAAGAATATCTCGTACGAAAAATTGCAGACCTTTTGCATGTGCCCCATACCGCTTTTATTATGGCCAAAAATCGGGTAAATGAGGAACCTATCTTGTGATTATCGATTAATTGTGGGACTAAACAACTAGGTCACATACTTCTAATCCCTTCAACACTTTTACTACTCCACTCTGCGGAACTAACTTGATGCTTTTTAAATCAGACAGGTTCTTCCTCATTCCCACGTAGAGCGAGGGAATGAGGAACTTAGTGCCGTGATCGCCGCGTGGAAACGAAGAAAAAAGGTACGCGCGGACTGGAGGCTTCGTAGTACGTAAAATCGATTGTTATGAATCCGGCATTGCCGCCAGACGGTTCTCCAGTTCGGCGCTGACCAAAGTATCGTAATGGCGTTGCAGGATAGAGTCGGTAGGGCGTGGAAAAAGAGCGGATTCGATTTCATTTTGCAAATGCGTGAGAAAACTCTGCTTGAGTGTTGAATCCTCGGAGACTCTCAGTTCTGAATTTGAGCCGGAATCACTGGCGGCGTCGGATTGTTGGGGAGATTTTGGGGAAAACAGCATGCTGCAACCCAATGGAAAAAAAGCGCATGCCGCAATTGAAAGCATGGCCAGGAACAACAGAGTAACTTCGAACATATCAATACCTCGCTATTATTTGGGAAACGTCAAGTACAACATCAGATGGATGTTGGTAACTCGGAGTTCTAACAAGCAATTAAAATGCCACGTGATTTCTATAGTTAATGTATTGAATATTATTGTTAATTGACGATCTTAAGATACAAGGCTTTGTGCTTTTTGGAACAATTTGTCAGTAATCCATCAATATCTGTTGGAATGCCTTCGGCGGGAATAGTCGTAGGCCGAAATAAGTCCACCAAGCGAATAGCGCGAGGTGGCGTTTCCGGCGAACTTGGATGTTGTTTGCCGGAAACGCTGGTTTTCGCTGTTGCTCGAACAGGCTTATTCCAGCCTGCAGGGCTGCATTACCACATAGTGCCTGAGAACGAGAAAATAAGCCTTCGCTAGTTCCCAAGTTCTAGCTTCGCCGCCTGGGTTCCCAATCTGAGATTGGGAACCCAGGCGTAAAATGATTTATAATGGGGGCGGATTCGAGTCATGCTGTTCGGCTCGCCATATTAATCAATGATTTCTCTGCGTGGCTTCTAGCAAACGTTTCGTTCAGATTAGTCCCAACCGTAGAGTAAAATGAGTTTTTCATCTTTCCAACCTGTTCTTTTTTCGCTAGGAGAAATTATCTTCTGGCTTGTATTTAGCTATCTGCTTATCTCAGTATTTGAATATCAAATACATAAACATTTCATGCATCAAAAGCGATTTGCCAAGGGCATATATAGCCTTATGCCTTATCTTATTGAAGTTTTCGAATCCCATGCAGTTCGCCATCATGCAAAGTGGTACCGAAAATTCGACTATGAACCCGATTCAATAGGTCGAGAGGAGAACTTGGAAATTCTTCTGATCGATATTTTTGCGATGCTTATATTTACGATGCCCGCGTGGGGAATATTGATGTGGTTTAACCCATGGGGTGGGGTTGTTTTTATTGGTGTGTTCTTTGTTCATCGGTTCTTGTGGAATACGATTCATAGACAGATGCATATCCCCGAAGATGTGATCTTTCGGAATTGGGGTACATACCGTTTTCTTGCCCGGCATCATTTCCTCCATCACCGGAACGCCGGGAAAAACTTTAATGTTGTCTTTCCCCTCTCGGATGTTCTTTTTGGTTCAGTGGGTGTAGCGAAATTAAAGGATGTTCGAGAAATGCTTCGACTGGGTCACATCATGCCGCGTTCAGCGCGTACCCAAAAGAGCCTTATTCGACTAGGATTTCCTTTGCTTGGGGCTAATCATTAATTAATTGCTCGCGTCCCACGGGCTACGTTACTGCCATTAAGTTAAGGATGGACAGTCCCTTCTCCCTCAGGGAGAAGGTTAGGATGAGGGGATCAAATAAAGCTTTTTGCCTTGGATTTTTTATTCTCCTCACCCCAACCCTCTCGGCAACTGCTCCTGCGTCGCCTAAAGCGCCTACTGTTGGTGCTCTACTACCTACATCCCTGTAGGCATCCAGCAGGAGAGGGAGCTTTTTTTTAACTTAATGGTAAAACTTGCTCTTAATGGACAAGTTTCAACAAGCGTTAACATACCAGTAGGGCCGTTATTTCGATACTGGGGCTTTTGAAACCTATTCGGCAATTTTTACCAACCAGCCGCCACCGCCCTTGCAATTGTTTTGTCCATCGGCAGTGATTACAATTCTGGCGTAATCGCCTTTTAACGATGACGGTATCGTTCCACTGACCTGAAAACCGCCCTCATTTCTTGGAGTGACCTTGAGGGTAGCAGGCAATCCTTTAACTGTAACCGTGATAGTATTCGGAAAGGTGTTTGCAGAGGCAATAAAAGAAAAGGTTGAGCCCGTAGCAACTTCAGCATTTTCAGCCGGAACAAAATTGGTAAATTCAGGCTTGGCACAGGCTTTTGGGCTACTGCTGCTACCGTAAGCCCACGAAGTGTTGGTCACCATCATTAATACAAAAAACCACAAGCAACTATATTGTTTCATCATCATGCCTCATCGTGTTGTTGGTTTTATAAAGGTTTCTTTTGCTGCGTTACACTAAAATAATTTATGTTCAAGTCCGGTAAGTTCAATGGGTGGTAAGATTACTGAAAAGTAAGGTCAGTATTTATCATTTATAGCTCACTATATCAAAGTAAACGGTCGAGCACCCGCTGAGGCGCATATGCCGAATTACTTTAAGGTTAGCCCGCCGACTGTTATCCCGCTTATAAATACAAGGCTCCTAGAAATGTTGTTGCTCCGCCGGGTCTAGTGTATAAGCTATGCCGGGCTAGATAATTTCTTGTTAGACATTGTAATTAGAGGCTAAGATGTTTGAACGAAGACATGAAAAACTTGCTCCGATATCAGTTTTTGTCAGAAGGATGGCTGCGTCTGTTGCGATAGCCGGCATCTTGATTGCAGTTGCTTTATTTATTGGTGTCATAGGCTATCATTTGATAGCAGGATTTGATTGGGTTGATTCTCTTTTAGAGGCGTCTATGATTCTCGGCGGAATGGGCCCCGTCAATGCGCTTGCTACGACAGAAGCAAAAATGTTTGCTTCTGGCTATGCGCTTTTTAGCGGGCTGGTATTTATCGCAATAATGGGAATCGTACTTGCCCCTGTAACTCATCGAATGCTGCATAAATTTCATATTGATGAAGATGACATGCAATAGCGATGCCTAGCAATCGCTTGAACCTGATAATCTCCTGAAAAGGCGGATTCATGTCGACGTTGCCTTTTCACACTGACAACAATTTTAAATTCTTAAGGAGCGCCTTTATGGCAGATCTCAAATCGTACCCAGTTTGGGATGCAGGTATCCGATGGTTTCATTGGATTAATGTGCTGTGCGTTATTGGGCTTATGGGTGTCGGTCTGGTTATCCTAAATGCGAACAGTCTTGACGTTTCGAATGCAGGAAAGATAAAAATCAAGACAGTCCATGCGTGGATCGGCTATGTATTTTCCATCAATCTAATTTGGCGCTTTATTTGGGCCTTTTTAGGTAATCGCTACGCGAAGTTGAGGTCGGTGCTGCCGGGCGGCAAGGGGTACTTTCACGCATTGCGCAACTATGTCGTCGCATTTTTCTCCGGCCACCCTGAGCAGTATATCGGCCACAATCCGCCAGGACGATTGGGTGCCGCCGTGCTGTTTCTGCTGATCTCCATTCAGGCAGTCACGGGATTGGTGCTGGCGGGCACCGATTTATTTCTTCCGCCTTTCGGTAATTGGATAGCGCAGTGGGTGGCCGCGCCGGGTATCGTGCCCGATACGTTAGTCCCCTATGCACCGGCCATGTATGATGAAGCCGCTTACCAGAGCATGCGTGCTTTTCGAAAGCCTGTTGCCGTAATACATTTGTATAGCTTTTATTTTCTGGTTGCGGCCGTTGTATTGCACGTTGCAGCGGTAATAATTACTGATATACGCGAAGGCGGCGGCATTATTTCTGCAATGTTCACGGGACGCAAGGTCATTGGTGGACGTCCAATCGATGAAGAATCCAGCAGCCATGACTGAGGTTTTCGGAGTCAAAGAGCGTTAACATCAATAATGTGTCGCTACCGCGATGCTTGTTTTGTAAGACGACGCAGAGCGTCTGAAACTGCGTTCCCACACTGGAGCGTGGGAACGATGAAAAACCAGCCGGTGAGCTAGTTCCCAAGCTCCAGCTTGGGAATTCAGTGCGTGCGAGAAGCTCAGCTTCTCGGTCTCACGAAGCTAGAGCTTCGCTTTCTGGGTTCCCAATCTGGAGATTGGGAACCAGCGTAAAACAGGACGCAGCGCGTGGGAACGAGGTAAATAACTTATACCCATTGAATTCAAACGAGAAAGTAAATGCCCACGCCAAGCCATGTCAGAAATAGCAGCGACCAAGGAAGCCAGTGCTGTCGATAAACTATTATCGCTTGTATTTCATCATCATCCGACTCAACCGATTGCGCCTTTAAGCTTGATACTTTCTTGAGTTTTCTATTCAAGTCTCTGGCTTTTTCTTTTTGCTGTTTTTTGTATAGATCAATTCCTTTTTGAATGCCTTGAGCAATCAGCTTGGTTTGTTCTTTGGTTTGAGCGGGACGTTGAGTTCCTTTGGCTATTTTCAACGCTTCCTCTTGAGTTTGCTGCGATGGCTTTTGATAACTTTGTTTAGTCATGATTGTATTTTGATAATGAATGCTTCTCTAATTATACCGTGCGCGGTCACGGATGCAGATAATCAAATTACCAGCATCCTATAGACAATAAGCCTTTCATGACTTATTAAATACCGCAAAAGTGACCGTGCGAAGAAATTAATTTGTACTCGTTCCCACGCGCTGCGTGGGAATGCAGTCAATACAGACCATGTAAATAGGACGCAGCGCGTCCCATACCGCATTCCCACGCAGCGCGTGGGAACGAGGAAACACTGGATTTTCTTCGCCGCTCCATTGCAATCATACCAATCCCAATAAATTCTTATGCCATTAAAGCCCACTTTCGAGAACACAGATTTCGGATGGTGTCGGGTTGGTTGGCGAAGGCGTTCCATGCTTGGCAACACACATCAACAATATCGTCATAGTTCTTGAAGCACCGA